>JAAURK010000040.1 GCA_012032275.1 Tabrizicola sp. | reverse complement strand
ACGGCGCGGCGCGTGGGCTCCTCTGCCAGGCGGTGCACCGGCAGGACCGGGAAGAGCTGGCGGATGGCCCACGAGTCGGGCAGCGACTGGAACACCGAGAAGTTCATGAAGTAGGTGTCGGCGAGATCCCGCTCGAGGTGCTCGAGGTCGTCGGGCACGTAGTCGAGGTTGCGCGTGATGCGCAGGATCTTCTCGCAGGTGCGCCAGAAGATCTCCTCGACCCGCGGCTCGATCACGCCGGCCAGCGCCGCCAGCGCGGCCTGCCAGTCGTCGATCACGCCTTCCCCGCTGTCAGCACCGATTCCCATGGTCGCACCCTAAGGCTTCGCCGCGGCCGCATCCAGAACCTAAGGACATTGCCGCCCGACCCTACCACCCCGCCCGTCGGGGCAGGAAATCCGGTCTTGCGGCCACACCCCGCGCCCCATAGCGATGTGTCGCACAACAGCGAACTGGACACGAAATGACCTGCCGCACATTCGCCCTGATCCTCACCTGCCTTGCCGGCACTGCCGGAGCACAGACGGGCGAGGTGCTGGATCTGCCCTATCTCGACATGGTCGAAACCCGTTTCGGCACGCTGACGATCGGCCCCGCGCCGCTCGACGGGTACGAAGGCAAGGAGCTTCTTCTGAACGGAATACCTGTCGAGGGCATGAAGGACGCCTATCTTGATATCCAGGCCGTCTTGCCCATGCCGGACGGCGACGCGCAGGACTGGGTGCTGATCAGCATCGGCGGCGGCGGCACCGGTTGCCCGACGCTCTGGGCCTTCGTTGCGGTAACGCCCGACGGCACCCGCGCCACCGCCCCCTTCGGCACCTGTTCCGAAGCCATACTCGACCTGCGCACCACCGAAAGCGCGTTCCTCCAGTTCGACATGGTCAGCATCGCCGAGAGGGACAACGCCCTCTACACCTACACATTCGACGGGGCCAAGGTTTCCGAGTTCATCTCGCCGCGCGATTGAACAGCGGCATTGCCCCGGACCTGCCGGTTTGGCATAAGCGCGCCAGTCCGGCAGGAGACTTAAGATGAGCTTTCGCGCCCGCCATCTGCTTGGCATCGACCATCTCGCGCCGCAGGACATCACCTCCGTCCTCGATCTGGCGGACCGCTACGTCGATCTGAACCGCCGCACCGTGAAGCAATCCGATGCGCTGGCGGGCATGACGCAGATCAACATGTTCTTCGAAAATTCCACCCGCACGCAAGCCAGTTTCGAACTGGCGGGAAAGCGGCTCGGGGCGGATGTGATGAACATGTCCGTCGCCCATTCCTCGGTGAAGAAGGGCGAAACCCTGATCGACACCGCGCTCACCCTGAACGCGATGCACCCCGATCTTCTGGTGATCCGGCATCCCTCGTCGGGCGCGGTCAATCTTCTCGCCTCGAAGGTCAATTGCGCCGTGATCAATGCGGGCGACGGGCGGCACGAACATCCGACGCAGGCGCTGCTCGATGCGCTGACCATCCGCCGCGCCAAGGGCCGCATCCAGCGTCTGACGATTGCCATCTGCGGAGACATTGCGCATAGCCGGGTGGCCCGTTCGAACCTCATCCTGCTGGGCAAGATGGAGAACCGGCTGCGGCTGATCGCGCCGCCCACGCTGATGCCCGCCGGCGTGCAGGATTTCGGCTGCGAGCTTTTCGACGACATGCGCCAGGGGCTGGAGGGCGCCGACGTGGTGATGATGCTGCGCCTGCAGAGCGAGCGGATGGACGGCGGCTTCATCCCCTCCTCCCGCGAGTACTATCACCGCTATGGCCTTGATGCAGAAAAGCTTGCCCATGCCAGACCCGACGCCATCGTCATGCACCCCGGCCCGATGAACCGGGGGGTCGAGATCGACGGCGAACTGGCCGACGACATCCGCCGGTCGGTGATTCAGGAACAGGTAGAGATGGGCGTGGCCGTCCGGATGGCCTGCATGGACCTTCTGGCGCGAAACCTGAGGGCGGAACGCGGGCGGCAGGCGGTGGGGGTGATGGTGTGAGGGCTGGCTTTGACTGGAAGCCACTGCTTTCTGAAGGTGAGATGGTGGCCTGGAAAGGCCGCAATTCGCGCCTCAAGATTTTCGCCGGGTCGGCTGTCGTCACTGCGGTGGTAACGGCTGGCTGGTTGATGGCCATGGGAGAAATTGCGCGGGCATCCGGTGGGTCAGAGTGCGTCGCAAACGACTGCCCGACGGCAGACCGGAAAGCTGGCTTTGTTGCCTTCTTCGCAGGGCCTGTTTCGTTTCTATTGTGCGGCGGTCTCATGATGGTTTCGCCATTCATGCGAAACGCCAGCGCGATCACATCAAAGCGGGTGCTTTCTATCTCTCGCCCAGTACTGCGCAAGCAACCCAAGTTCGACCGGATCCCTGTAAAGGGAACTGGAGCTGGGCTGGTTGGTTTCGGCTTCCTCACAACCGTACATGCATTCGGGCCGCATCCCGATATAGCCTATCGCGATAAGCAACTAGTTCTGTGGGCAAGTTCCAGGGCCGAACTCAAGCGAGCGGTAGCTGTGATCGAGCGACTGTCTTCGGAAGCTTCTCCTGTGCTGGGCCCCACCCCATGACCCCCGACCCCAACCGCAAACCAACCAAGGACGAGATGCGCCAGGGCGGTATGGTGGCGGCGGCGGTTCTCGTGCTTCTGGCGGTATTCACCCTTGTCATCGTGATGATCGCCTGAGATGACCTCGCCGACCCGCACAGCACCGGACGACTGGTCAGCCTGGATCGGCCCGGACGAGACGCTGCTCTGGCACGGCCAGCCCGAGCCGGACACAAGGGTCAGGTTGGGCCATATCGTTCTCGCCCTCTTCGGGGCACCCTTCCTTGTCGTCGGCCTCTATGTTCTCTGGGGCGGCATTCAGTCGGTGGTCACGCTTCCGGTTACGCTTTCGCGCCTTGCCATGGGCCTGTTCCTCCTGGGCTTTTCGGTGCCATTTGTGGGTGCCGGGGCGGCGATGACCTTCGGGCCGCATCTGGCGGCGCGATACGCCCATCGCAGGGTCCGCTATGCTGTCACGAACCGCGCCGTCTATGTCGGGACGCGCTGGTGGAAACCGGTTCTGTCGGCCTACCCCGTTCAACCGGACGCCGCGGTCAGCTATGAGGCGGATGGCAAGACGGGGACTGTCGCGGTTCAGGTCGGATACGAGCGTGACGCCGATGGCGACAAGGTCACCAAGAAAGTCAAGCTGGAAGGCATCGCCGACGCCGTGGATGTCTATCATCTTCTGCGCCGGATTCAGGGGAACGACCCATGACACTCCACCTCACCAACGCCCGCCTCATCGATCCCGAGGGTCTGACCGTGACCTTGGGCAGCCTGCTGGTCGACCGCGGGCTCATCGCCGGGATCGGCGAGGTCACGGCCCCGAAGGATGCGACGGTCATCGATTGCGGCGGCAAGTGCCTTGCCCCCGGCATCGTCGACCTTGGCGTCAAGATCGGCGAACCCGGAGAGAGGCACAAGGAAAGTTTCCGCTCTGCCGGGCTTGCAGCCGCTGCGGGCGGGGTGACGACGATCATCGCCCGGCCCGACACCAACCCCGCGATCGATACGCCCGAAACGCTGGAGTTCGTCACCCGCCGCGCTGCAGAAGCCCCCGTGCGCGTCCGCCACATGGCAGCCCTGACCAAGGGCCGCGACGGCCAGGAGATGACGGAGATCGGCTTTCTGATGGATATCGGCGCCATCGCCTTCACCGATGCAATGCGGGTTTCGACCAATATCAAGGCGCTGTCACGCGCGATGAGCTATGCGCGATCTCTCGGCGCGCTGATCGTCGGCCATCCGCAGGAACCGGGCCTGTCCGCCGGGGCCGCCGCCACCAGCGGCAAATTCGCCAGCCTTTACGGCCTGCCCGCCGTCTCGCCCATGGCAGAGCGCATCGGGCTGGAGCGCGACCTCGCCCTGGTCGAGATGACGGGCGTCCGTTACCATGCCGATCAGATCACCACCGCCATGGCCCTGCCCCCACTTCTGCGCGCCAAGGCGGCTGGGGTCGATGTCACGGCCGGAACCTCGATCCATCACCTGACGCTGAACGAGCTTGACGTCGGCGATTACCGCACCTTCTTCAAGCTGAGCCCGCCCCTGCGGTCGGAAACCGACCGGCTGGCGATGGTCGAAGCGGTGGCTTCCGGGGCGATCGACGTGATTTCATCGTTCCACACGCCTGCCGATGAGGAATCAAAGCGCCTGCCGTTCGAAGAGGCCGCCTCGGGTGCTGTCGCGCTGGAAACCTTCCTGCCGGCGGCGATGCGGCTTTACCATTCCGGCGCCATGACGCTGCCGCAGCTCTTCCGGGCCATGGCGCGCAATCCCGCCGACCGGCTTGGCCTGCCGCAGGGGCGGCTTGCCGTCGGTGCCCCGGCGGACCTCGTGCTCTTCGACCCCGATGCGCCCTTCGTGATGGACAGGTTCACGCTGCGATCCAAATCCAAGAACACACCGTTTGACGGCGCGCGCATGGAAGGTAAAGTGCTCGCCACCTACGTCGCCGGGACGCGGGTTTTTGCCGCGGAAGGCTGACGATGCCGGAACTGATCACTGACCCCAAGCTGCTGGCGATCATCGCGGCGCTGTCTTACCTCCTTGGCTCTGTCCCGTTCGGCATGATCGTCACCAGGGCGCTTGGCCTTGGCGATCTGCGGCAGATCGGGTCGGGCAACATCGGGGCGACCAACGTGCTGCGGACGGGGAACAAGGGGGCGGCGGCGGCGACGCTGCTGTTTGACGGGGCCAAAGGGGCGGCAGCGGTTCTGATCGCCCGCGCCGTGGCTTCCGAAGATGCGGCGCAACTCGCCGGTCTATGCGCGTTTCTCGGCCATCTCTACCCCGTCTGGCTGCGGTTTCGCGGTGGCAAGGGCGTCGCGACATTCCTTGGCATCATGCTGGCGCTTCATTGGCAGATCGGCCTCGCCTGCTGCGGCACCTGGCTTCTGGCCGCGGTGGCGATGCGCGTCTCTTCGGTCGCGGCGCTGTTGTCGGCCGCCTCTTCCTCGCTCTGGCTCTTCGTCTTCAACGATGGCCGGATGCTGTTTCTGGCGATGATCCTGACAATCCTCATCTACGTCCGTCACCGCACGAACCTGAAGCGGCTGAAGGCGGGAACCGAGCCCAGGATCGGCGAGGCGTAACCGGCGAGGCCCCGCCACAGTGGTCAGGGCAGGGAACGCCGCGGGCAAGGCGGCTTGAGCCCCACTCGGGGCCGGATCATGCCTCAAAGGCTCGACGCCTCGTAAAGCGGCGTCAGACTGCCCGCCCAGTCCTCCCGATACCGCTTGAGCCAGCGGTCCGCCTGAACCTCTCCGGTCACCAGGCTTTGCTGGAGCGGCGCCAGATATAGCTCCTCCCCGAGACCCCGCGCCGCGAGGCCCGCGTGCGACAGCGCTACCGCCGCGCGTGCAAGGTCGTGAAGCCTGACCCCAGCCGCCTCACCCTGCAACGCCGCAACCGAAGCCGCCACGCGCAAGGCCTCGCGCGTCCCGGCGTCAAGGCCCTTGACCAGATCCCAGGCCGCATCAAGCGCGGTCTGATCATAGATCAGGCCCACCCAGAAAGCCGGCAGCGCCACGATATGTGCCGCGTCACCACAATCGGCGCCGCGCATCTCGATGTATTTCTTGACCCGGGCCTCGGGGAAAACCGTGGTCATGTGGTCAGCCCAATCCGACAGGGTCGGCTTTTCGCCGGGCAGGGCGGGCAGCTCGCCCTTCAGGAAATCGCGGAAGGACTGGCCCAGCGCATTGATGTATTTCCCGTCGCGATAGACGAAATACATCGGCACATCGAGAACCCAGTCGACATAGCGCTGATAGCCCATGCCCTCCTCGAACACGAAGGGCAGCATCCCTGTCCGGCTGTCATCCAGCCCGCGCCAGATCCGGCTGCGCCAGCTTCGGTGGCCATTCGGGCTGCCGTCAAAGAAAGGGGAAGAGGCGAAAAGGGCGGTCGCCACCGGTTGCAGTGCAATCGCCACGCGCAGCTTCTTCACCATGTCGGCCTCGGAGGCGTAGTCGAGATTGGCCTGCACGGTCGAGGTGCGGTACATCATCTGCGTGCCATGGGTGCCCACCCGCCCCATGTATTCGGTCATCAGCCGGTAGCGCCCTTCGGCATCACCGGCATCTCGGCATGGCTCCATTCCGGCGGTGCGCCGATGCCCATGAACCTGATCCCCAGCGGATCGGCGATGCTGCGCACTTCATCGAGGTGGTTTCGAAGCTCCGCCTCCACCTCGCCGATCGAGGTCAGCGGCGCGCCGGAAAGCTCAAGCTGCCCGCCGGGTTCCAGGCTGATATTCGCGCCGTTCCGTTCCAGCCCGACGACGACCTCGCCCTCGCGCAGCTTCTGCCAGCCGTACCGGTCGGCCAACGCATCGAACAAGGTCTGGATCGACCGCTCCCCCGTATAGGGCAGCGGCGCGCGGCTGTCGGTCAGCCAGCCGAACTTTTCGTGTTCGGTGCCAATGCGCCAGCGTTCCTTCGGCTTCTCGCCAGAGGCCATGTAATCGGCCAGCTGATCAAAGCTTTCGATCGGTCCGCCACCGGACTGGGGAATTGACATGGCAGAGGCTCCGGCGGACTGAGTAAGATACGGGCGCTCAGACCTGTCCTGACGGCGCGGCCAAGTCAAGGGTCACTCACAGGATGTGACAAGCCGCGATGTCCCGGCCTATCGGACGACGACGCCCGCGCCCTTGCGCCGCCAGACCGACCGCTCCTCGACCTCGGTCGCAAGCGCCCGTCCCCGCGCCTCGGTCTGCGGGTTCAGCGCCGCGATCAAGGTGGCCGTGTCCATGCCGGGAAGTGCGGCGAAGGCATCGAACAGGCGCTCTGCCCCCGCGGCCTCGACAGGGATCAGAAGGCTCTGGCCGTTCGCCTCCTTCAGTTGCCAAAGCCGTCGCCCGCGCAGGGTCACGAGTGCCACCTCGGCAAGATCGGGAATGCCGACGACACCACCCACCCGGGGGCCGAAATAGGCGATCTGTCCTTCATCCACCTCTACCGCACCGGGGGCCTCGCCCGCCTGACCGAACCGCATCCGCCGCCAGGCGAGCACCGCCGACCCGCCCCCGATGCCTAGGATGCCAAGGCCGAGCGGCGTCAGGAGATAGCCGCCAAGCCAGATCAGCCACAGGCCGAACGCCGATATCGCCAGCGCGGCGATCAGTTCCCGCGCGGCGAACAGCCCGGCCGCGATTTCGGGTCGCACGAAACTCACCGCCAGTCTCCGAAAGCCGCCTGCCACAGGGTCAGCGCGGCAACGGCCGCCGTATCGGCGCGCAGGATGCGGGGGCCAAGGCTCATCGCGGTGACCCCGGGCATGGCCCGCAGCCGCCTGGCCTCGGGTTCGGCAAAGCCGCCCTCCGGCCCGATCAGAACGGCGCCGGGCCCTGCCGCGCCCCCCGGACCCGCGGGCTGCCCGGCTGCCGCCTCGTCACACCAGAACAGCCGTCGCTCGCCGGGCCAGTCCTGCAAAAGCTGCTCCAGCGGCTGCAACTGCGCCACCTCGGGCACCATCGTCGCCCCGCATTGCTCGGCTGCCTCCACCGCATGCGCCTGCAGCCGATCCTGCCGGATGCGTTCGGAATTCGTATGCCGCGTCTGCACCGGCAGGATGCGCCTCACCCCAAGCTCCACCGCCTTTTCCACGATGAAATCGGTGCGGGCCTTCTTGATCGGCGCGAAGATCAGCCAAAGATCGGGCGGCATTGCCAACGGCCTCGTCGCGCGTTCGCAGACCGCAAGCGCAGCGCGTTTTCCCAGATCGCGCAGCCGCGCCAGCCATTCGCCATCACGGCCATTGAACAGCAACACCCCCGCGCCGGGGGCAAGCCGCATCACCCCGCCAAGATAATGCGCCTGATCGGCCGACAGCGCGACGCCTTGCCCCTGCCCAAGGGGCTGATCTACAAACAACCTTATCTTCGCGTCCGACATGAGCGTGACCCTATGTCCCAACCGCCGCAAATGCCAGAGGCCGCACCGCCGGATACCCAACCGGCGGACGGCGTTGCCGATGCGCCCCCCGGCAACTGGGTCGATGCTTTCGCGCCGCCCCCGACGCGGCCCTATCTGAGGCTCAGCCGGGCGGATCGGCCGATCGGCACCTGGCTTTTGCTGATCCCCTGTCTTTGGGCGATCGCCCTCGCGGCTTCGGTGGATGCCATCCGGCCCTGGGATCTCTGGCTTGCCGTCTCCTGCGCCATCGGCGCCTTCCTGATGCGGGGGGCGGGGTGCACCTGGAACGATATCGCCGACCGCGATTTCGACGCCGCGGTCAGCCGCACGCGAAGCCGCCCGATCCCCGCCGGTCAGGTGACGGTGCGGCAGGCCCTGATCTGGATGGCTGCGCAGATGGTGCTCGCGGCGGCGATCCTCTTCACCTACAACGGCCTGGCCATCGGACTTGGCATCGCCTCTCTCACGCTGGTCGCGATCTACCCGTTCGCGAAACGCTTCACCTGGTGGCCGCAGGTCTTTCTGGGCCTTGCCTTCAATTGGGGGGCCCTTCTTGCCTGGGCCGCGCATGCCCGCGATCTGCCGCCCGCCGCCTTCGCGCTTTACGCCGCGGGCATTGCCTGGACGCTTTATTACGACACGATCTATGCCCATCAGGACCGCGAGGACGACGCGCTCATCGGCGTCAGATCGACCGCCCGGCTTTTCGGCGCCAGAAGCCGCCAGTGGCTTTTCCTGTTCTTCGTGCTGACCGTCAGCCTTCTTGCGCTGGCCATCGTCCTTGCACTGGCACCCTCGGGCCGCCCCGTTCCCCTGCTTGTCGCGATGACCGGGGTCTGGGCGATGGGCTGGCACATCGCCTGGCAGATGCGGCGGCTTGATCTTGACGACCCGGCCTCCTGCCTTGCCGTCTTCCGGGCCAACCGGGACGCTGGCCTGATCCCTGTGCCGTTTCTTGCCGCAGCCGCATGGCTTTGATTGATCCCGGCGCAGCGAAGGCTTACGAAGCTCTTGGCCGCAACAGCCGCCCCATTTCTGACGAGCCCCGCTCTTGCTGAACAGCTTTCGCCGCCTCGCGCCTGCCACGATCGCCGCGCTCGCCTTCATTCTGGCGGCGCTGGTCATGATGGGCGTTGCCTATGCGGCGGTTCTGGTGATCGAGCAGCGGTCGCAGAACGTGGTGCGCGACGAACTTGTCCGGCAACGGCTTGATTGGGTGACGGTAGAGGCGGACGGGCTGGAGGTGCAACTGACCGGCACCGCGCCGACCGAGGTCTTGCGGTTTCGCGCCGTCAGCCTTGTGGGCTCGCTTGTCGACAGCTCGCGCATCCGCGACAATCTGGACGTGACCCCCACCCGCGCGCTCGAGGCGCCGCAGTTCTCGGTCGAGATGCTCCGCAATGACGACGGCATCCAGTTGATCGGCCTCATGCCGGAAGACCCGGGCGAGGGCCGGATCGACGAACAGACCCTGACGGAGGCCGCCGCCGCCCTCAGCCCCGACAGCGAAACCGTGGACATGCTGGAAGCGGCCGCCTATCCGGCGCCCGAAACCTGGGACGCGGCTCTGGGCTTCGGGATCGAAGCGTTGAAACGGTTGCCAAGATCGAAGATTTCGGTTTCCGCGGAACGGGTGGAGGTGACGGCCATCACCGAGACAGAGGCGGAAAAGCGGCGGCTGGAGATCGAGCTCAGCGATCTGAAACCCGAAGGCGTCCGGATGATCCTGAACATCTCTGCACCCCGTCCGGTGATCACGCCCTTCACCTTCCGCTTCGTCATCGACGCCAATGGCGCGCGTCTCGACGCCTGTTCCGCCGATACCGACCGCGCCCGGAACACCATTCTCGGCACGTTGCGGGCGGCCGGGGTACAGGGCCGCATCCTCTGCACCGTCGGTCTTGGCGTGCCAAGTCCGCGCTGGGCCGATGCCGTCTCCAAGGGCATTCGCGCGGTCACCGAACTTGGCTCCGGCTCCATCACCTTCGCCGATGCCGATGTCAGCCTGATGGGCGGCGAGGGCGTGACGCAGGCGGCCTTCGACCGCATCGTGGGAGAGCTGGAGACCGGCTTGCCGGATGTCTTCTCGCTGACATCCACACTGCCGAAGACCGACAATGTGGATCAGGGGCCGGCGGAATTCACTGCAGAACTTTCGGTCGACGGCAAGGTCGAACTGCGCGGGCGCCTGACCGACGAAACCCTGCGCTCTGCCGTCGATGTCTTTGGCCGGGCTTCTTTCGGCAGCCACAACGTCCTCACCGCGACCCGGCTTGACCCCGATCTGCCGAACGGCTGGCCGATCCGGGTTCTCGCCGGTCTGGAGGCGCTTGCGCAGCTTCATCACGGCTCGCTTCTCGTCCGCTCCGACATGGTCGAGGTCAAGGGCATCGCCGGTTCGCTGGAGGCGCGCGGCAAGATCACGCAGATCCTGTCCGACGAGCTTGGCCCGGGCGAAACCTTCCGGGTCGACGTGGCCTATGACGAGGAACTGGATCCCCTCGCCGCACTGCCGACGCCCGAAGAATGCGCGGCCGAGGTGAATGAAGTGATCGCCAAGACCAAGATCACCTTCACGCCCGCCTCGGCGGAGATTGCGGCCGATGCCCGCCCGGTGATCGACGCGCTGACCGAGATTCTTGTCGACTGCCCGCCGATCACCATGGAATCGGCGGCTATACCGACAGCCAGGGGTCCGAAGGCGGGAACCAGGCACTGAGCCAGGCCCGCGCCGAAGCCGTATTGCTGGCGCTTCAGGGGCGGCGGATCGATGTCTCGGGCTTCACCGCCGTCGGCTATGGTGAAGCCGATCCGATCGCCGACAATGAGACCGAAGAGGGCCGCGAGGCGAACCGCCGCATCGAATTCGTCCTGAAGGGCGCCGAGGGCCAGGGCCTTCCCGCGCCTGCGCCCGACGGCACCGCTGCCGCCCCGTCAGAGGATGACGCCCCCTCCGTCGCGCCGACCGAAAAGACCATCCGCCCCAAGCCGCGCCCCTCGCAGGGCTAGGGCCAAGGACCAAAGATGAACCGCACTGAATTCGTCATCGCCACCGCCATCATCCTGCTTGTCGCCTTTGCGATGGGCTGGTTCACCCACTGGCTTTTCCACCGCTTTACCCGCGTTCCGGGCGGTGACATGGCCGAAATGGACCGGCTGGCCCAATCGTTGCACGAGGCGGAAGAAACCCGCGATCACGCGCTGGCCTATCTTGAACAGCGCGAGGCGGAACTGACCAACCACATCGCCCAGACCGAGGCCGAATTCCGCGCCGCGATGGAAGGGCTGCGCGATGCCCGCCACGAGGCCGAAGAGATGCGGCTCTATATCGAAAAGATGGACGCGAACTCCTGACGCCGCTCGCCAAAGACGGGCGGCAGGGCTATCATGGCGACCACGATCTTTTCAGGATGAATTGCCATGCCAGACTGTGTTTTCCGCGGAGCGCTTTTCCTTCCGATACTCCTGTCGCTGGCTATTGCGACCCCCGCACCCGCAGACGAGGTATCCGACGCGCTGCAAGCCGCCGTCGATGCCTATGACGCCGGCGATCTGAAGACCACGTCCCAGCAGATCAGCCGTGCCAGCAGCGCCCTTGCCGCGCTCTCCTCCGCGAAGATCGCGGCACTGCTGCCCGAAGCGCCCGAGGGCTGGACGCGCGAGGCAAGCGGCGACTTCGCGGCAGGCATGGTGGTGCTTGGCGGCGGAAGTGGCAGCGAGATGACCTATACCGATGCCAGCGGCGCCTCCTTCGTGATCAGCGTGATCGCCGACAATCCGATGGTTTCCGGATTGGCCGGCATGTTCGCCGACGATTCCACGATGGCGATGATGGGCAAGGTGATCGAGCTTCCCGGGGCGAGTGTCATCGACCAGGACGGAACGCTGCTCGCGGTGATCGGCGAGCGGATGATGATTCAGGCTTCAGGCATGGACAGTGCGACAATGCTGCCGGTCTTCAGCGCCATCGATTTCACCGCGCTCGCAGAATTCGACAAGTAACGCCGATGGATCGATCACGCTTGATTTGATCAAAAAATGGACCTGACGCGACGGCCCGGGCTGGACAGGGCGCCGCCTGCCGTGCTTTGCATAGGCATCCATGAAATGGGAGGCTGCCATGCTTGATTCCGTCACCGATCTTGCGTCTTTGCTGAAAGATCCGGGGCTCCTCTCGACCAGGGCCTATGTCGCCGGTCAATGGATCGATGCCGATGACGGCTCGACCTTTGCGGTGACGAACCCGGCCCGGGGCGATGTGATCTGCCATGTGCCGAACCTTGGCCGCGCCGAAACCGCCCGCGCCATTGCCGCCGCACAGGAGGCGATGAAGGACTGGGCCGCGCGAACGGCGAAGGAACGCGCCGTCATCCTGCGCAAATGGTTCGATCTGATGATTGCCCATCAGGACGACCTCGCCAAGATCCTGACCGCCGAGATGGGCAAACCGCTGGCAGAGGCAAAGGGCGAGATCGCCTATGGCGCGTCGTTCATCGAATGGTTCGGCGAAGAGGCCAAGCGCGTCTATGGCGAAACCATCCCCGGGCATCAGCGCGACAAGCGCATCACCGTGCTGAAACAGCCGATCGGCGTCGTGGGATCGATCACACCGTGGAATTTCCCTTGCGCGATGATCACCCGCAAATGCGGCCCGGCGCTTGCCGCAGGCTGCGGCTTTGTCGCCCGTCCGGCAGCGGAAACACCGCTTTCGGCGCTTGCCATGGCGGTGCTGGGCGAACGCGCGGGCCTTCCTGCAGGCATCTTTTCGGTCATCACCTCGAAACGGTCTTCCGACATCGGCAAGGAGTTCTGCGAGAACCCTCTCGTGCGCAAGCTCACCTTCACCGGCTCCACCGAAGTTGGCCGCATCCTTCTGCGCCAGGCCGCCGATCAGGTGATGAAATGCTCGATGGAGCTTGGCGGCAACGCGCCCTTCATCGTCTTCGACGACGCCGATCTTGATGCCGCCGTCGCGGGTGCGATGATGTCGAAATTCCGCAACAACGGCCAGACCTGCGTCTGTGCCAACCGCATCTACGTGCAGGCGGGCGTCTATGATGCCTTCGCGGCCAAGCTGGAGGCCGCCGTGGCCAAGACCAAGGTCGGCGACGGTCTGTCGGACGCGGTGGATTTCGGCCCGCTGGTCAACATGGCCGCTGTCGAGAAGGTCGAGGAACATATCGCCGACGCCACGGCCAAGGGCGCAAGGGTCGCTACCGGCGGCCACCGCCACGCGCTGGGCGGATCGTTTTTCCAGCCGACAATCCTGACCGGCGTTACCGACCAGATGCTGGTCACCAACGAGGAAACCTTCGGCCCGCTCGCCCCGCTGTTCAAATTCGATACCGAGGAAGAGGTGATCGAGAAGGCGAATGCCACGATCTTCGGCCTCGCCTCATATTTCTACGCCCGCGACATCGGCCGCGTGACCCGCGTGCAGGAGGCGCTGGAATACGGCATCGTTGGCGTCAACACCGGCATCATCTCGACCGAAGTCGCGCCGTTCGGCGGGGTCAAGCAATCCGGCCTTGGCCGCGAGGGCAGTCGGCACGGGATCGAGGATTACCTCGAGATGAAGTACATCTGCCTGTCGATCTGAAAGGAAAGCCCCATGGCCGAGGACTATGTGCCGCCCAAGGTCTGGACCTGGGACAAGGAAAACGGCGGCCAGTTCGCCAGCATCAACCGCCCCATCGCCGGGCCGACGCATGACAAGCCCTTGCCGGTGGGCAAGCATCCACTGCAGCTTTACTCGCTGGCAACGCCGAATGGAGTGAAGGTCACCGTCATGCTGGAAGAGCTTCTGGCGCTTGGCCATGCGGGGGCCGAATATGACGCCTGGCTGATCAAGATCGGCGATGGCGACCAGTTCGGTTCGGGCTTTGTCGAGGTGAACCCGAATTCCAAGATCCCGGCGATGATGGATCATTCCGTCACGCCGCCGCAGCGTATCTTCGAATCCGGCGCGATCCTGCTTTATCTTGCCGACAAGTTCGGCGCACTGGTCCCGAAGGATCCGGCGAGCCGCACGGAATGCCTGTCCTGGCTGTTCTGGCAGATGGGCTCCGCGCCATATCTCGGAGGCGGCTTCGGCCATTTCTACGCCTATGCACCCTCCAAGATGGAATATCCGATCAACCGCTTTGCGATGGAAACCAAACGGCAGCTTGACGTGCTGGACCGCCAGCTTGCGGCGCGTCCGTATATCGCGGGCGACAGCTATTCCATCGCCGATATCGCGATCTGGGCCTGGTACGGCAATCTGGTGCTCGGGCGGCAATATGATGCGGGCGCGTTTCTGGACGTGACAAGCTATCGCCATCTGCTCGCCTGGGCGACGAAGATCGACAGCCGCCCCGCCGTCATCCGCGGCCGGAAGGTCAACCGCACCTGGGGCGAGCTGGACGAACAGCTTGCCGAACGCCACGGTGCCGCCGATCTCGACACGGCCGACTGACATTCCGCCCCGCGACCCGATGGGCCAGGCCGGCGAATCGCCGGCTGCATCGCCCTTGCCCGCGCGTCGTCGGGTCTTGGCCGCGCCGGAAGCGCCGTAGACCCCTCCTGAACCAAGGTTTAGGCCCCTTTGCACAGGCCCGGGACACCGGGTTCGAGGCGCGCAACTATCTGAAAGAAAAGGCGTTATCCCATAGCAAGCGGCTGTTTTTGCTTAGCGCGGCGTGAAACCTCATAGCTTTGGTCATCACCCGATGCACCGGGCAAGGACGTTCCGGGCAAACACGAAAGGAACCGCTATGCTGCTCTCCGTTTTCAATGCGAAGCACTCGCTCGTCGCCGCAGTCGCCGCTTTTTCGATCGCGGCCATTCCCGCCGCCCCCGCCCATGCCTGGGGCGACAAGGAACAGGGCTTTCTCGCCGGTGTGGTCACCAGCGTCATTGTCGGCGAAGTGATCAAGCAAAAGCGCAAGACCTATGTTCCGCCGCCTGCGCCGGTCTATGTCGCACCCGCGCCTCCTCCGGTCTATGTTCAGCCGCGCCCGGTTCACAGCTCGATCTATGGCACGCCCGCCGCGCAGGCCTTCAACAGCTACTCGGCTTCTGAACGCCGCGCGATCCAGCGCAATCTCAGGGCCTGGGGCTATTATCGCGGCGGGATCGACGGATCCTTCGGGCCGGGAACCTACAATGCGATCGTCGCCTATGCACGGGACGAAGGCGCCAGCCGCAGCCTGCAAAGCGCGAACGGCGCCTATGCGCTCTACGACGGTCTGATCTTCTGAACAGCGCAACGATCAGATCGCCAGCCCTCCATCCCCACCCCCTCGGGATGGAGGGCCTGGTCTTTTCCCGCCAGCCTCCGGGATCAACCGCCCGGCAAGGCCGGACCGATCAAGAGCCGCCGTTCCGCGGCAGGTGAACTCCCTTCTTGTTTTGCACCGGTTTCAGCATCATAGCTCCTGGCATGACGTTTTTTGATGACCTCACCCAAGGATTGCCGTGCCATATCCGTCTTACCTTTCGTCATGCTGATGGACACGCCCGACGAAACCCTCGCTTCCGCCGCCGCAAGTGGTGACCGCACCGCCTTTGGCGTGCTGATCAGCAGACATTACGACCGCGTCTTTGGCCTTGCCCTGCGGCTGACCGGCAACCGGGCCGAGGCGGAGGATCTGGCGCAGGACATCTGCGCCGCACTGCCCGGCAAGCTGCGCCATTGGCGTGGCGAGGCGCGGTTCACGACCTGGCTGTACCGCGTTGTCGTCAATGCCACGCATGACCTGCGCCGCCGTCAGGCCAGCCGTGCCCGTGCAGCCAGCGGCTGGGGCGATTGGGAAATCGCCCGCCAGGAAGAGATCGCGGAAACCCGTGTCGCCGTCGATTGGTTGACCGGTGCGATGGCGCGGCTCTCGCCCGAGTTGCGTGATACGGTCGCACTGGTTCTGGGCGAAGAGATGACGCAGGCAGAGGCCGGGCAGGTGCTTGGGGTTTCGGAAGGAACCATCGCCTGGCGGATGAGCGAAGTGAAGAAACGGCTGCGAGCCATGGCAAGGGAGGAGGCGCAATGACCGATGAACTCGACGACCTGCGCGCCGCGCTGAAGGCCATGCCCGGCCCGGATCAGGATGCCAAGGCGCGGGCGATGGCGCTCGCCATGGAAAATTTCGACCGGCTCCAAGGATCGCCGCAACCGGCACGTCCCAGTCAGGACCGCCCAGCAAGGGCGGGCATCCTGAACGGAGCGCGAAACATGCTGAACTTCCTGACCTCCCGCCCGGCCCTCGCGGCCACCACCTCCATCGCCGCCCTGATCATCGGGGTGACGGTGATCCTGCCGGTGACCAATCTCAAGCCCGGCAACGGCGATATCCCCGTGACGAACGAAAAGCCCTCGACCGAGGCGAAGGACGGCAATGCCCTTGCCACCGGGGCCACAGATACGGAAACGGCGGTGCTTGAGAGGGCGCCATCGGCCACCGACCCTGCCGCCGACCCTGCCGCCGAGGCATCCGTCGCGCCGCAGGAACCTTTGCCCGAACCTGCGGCACCGGAAAAGAAAGAGACTGCCGCGGCGCCTGCCGAGAGCCCGACCAGCCTTGCCGAGGCGGCGCAGGACGAACCCGCCGATACACAGGCCGTCGAGAAACCGATGGTCGAGGAATCAGTGGCCGAGGACATGGTGATCGGCGAATCCGAGCTTCGGCTGCGGGCCACGGGCGAGGCCGACGCCGGGCTGGCCGATACGCTCACGACCTATCTGCCGGCCCCCACCGCAGCGGCACCCGATTTCATCCAGCCGCTGCCGGAGAACACCGAAGCCTATGCCAGCACCCCCGCCAATCCGGTGAAGGTGACGGCGGAGGAGCCGGTCTCCACCTTCTCCATCGACGTGGATACCGCGTCCTATGCCGTCATCCGCTCTACCCTGAACGGGGGCAGCCTGCCCGCCGCCGAACAGGTACGCATCGAAGAGATGATCAACTACTTCCCCTATGATTACCCAGCACCGGAAGCAGGCGAAGCACCGTTCAAAGCCAGCATCAGCGTGATGGAAACGCCCTGGAACCCCGGCACGCGGCTAGTCGGGATCGGCCTGCAGGGCGCGCTTCCCGCGGCGGAGGATCGCCCGGCGCTGAACCTCGTCTTCCTCATCGACACTTCCGGATCGATGGAAGACCCGAACAAGCTTGGCCTGTTAAAGAAATCGCTGGCGCTGATGCTGGCTGAACTTCGGCCCGAGGACGAGATCGCCATCGTCGCCTATGCCGGTTCCGCCGGTGAAGTTCTGCCGCCGACCAGGGCCGAGAACAGAACCGCGATCCTCGCGGCGCTGGAAAATCTTTCTGCCGGGGGCTCGACCGCAGGGGCCGAGGGGCTGGAACTTGCCTACCGCGTCGCCGAAGGCATGGCCAAGGATGGTGAGGTCAGCCGTATCCTGCTGGCCACCGACGGCGATTTCAACGTGGGCGTCTCTGATCCCGAGGGGCTTGAGGCCTATGTCGCGAAGAAGCGTGAGAGCGGCACCTATCTGTCGGTCCTGGGCTTCGGGCGCGGTAATCTTGACGATGTGATCATGCAATCGCTGGCGCAGAACGGGAACGGGACGGCGGCCTATATCGACACGCTGAGCGAGGCGCGCAAGGTGCTCGTCGATCAGCTGACCGGGGCGCTGTTTCCGATTGCCGATGACGTGAAGATCCAGATCGAATGGAACCCCGCCCAGGTCGCGGAATACCGGCTGATCGGCTATGAAACCCGCGCGCTCGCACGGGAGGACTTCAACAACGACAAGGTGGATGCGGGCGAAATCGGGGCTGGCACCCAGGTGACCGCGATCTACGAGATCACGGCGCCTGGTTCCTCTGCGCTGCGCAATGATCCGCTGCGCTACGGGGCGGCAGCGCCCGCCACCGACGCACCGGAAGAGCTTGGCTTTCTCAAGCTGCGCTACAAGGCGCCGGGCGAGGCCAGCTCAACCCTCGTCGACACGCCGATCACCGGCAGGGAAACGGCCAGCGACAGTGCCCGCTTTGCCGCAGCCATGGCCGGGTTCGGCCAGCTTCTGCAGGGCTCGGTCTATCTTGGGGACTGGGGTTGGGACGAGGCTATCGCACTGGCCGTCGGCGCACGCGGCGAGGATCCCTTCGGCTACCGCGCCGAAGCGGTGAACCTGATGCGGCTCGCCGAGAGCCTTGGCAAGTGATCATGAAAACGGCGCGCCGGACGTTCCCGGCGCGCCGCAAGTCTCATCTGCCGGCCGGATCGAACCCGGGCACGATCATCGCCACGAAGATCATGCCCCCCTCGGCCCGGCCGCAGGCATTGTTCAGTTGACGGCCTTCGCCTCGACGGCCGTCGTCTCGATATCCGCGCCGCGCGCAATCTCGATCCGGCGGGGGCGCAGCGCCTCGGGCGTCTCGCGCATCAGATCGACATGCAGCATCCCATGTTCATGCACGGCACCCGTCACGCGCACATGATCGGCCAGCGCAAAGCGGCGGTCAAAGGCGCGGGTCGCGATGCCACGGTGCAGGAAGCTGCGCTCCGTCTCGTCGGCCTCCTTGCGGGCCGAGACATGAAGACTGCCGTCGCGAACCTCGACAGTCAGCTCTTCGGGCGTGAACCCGGCAACGGCAATCGAGATGCGATAGGCATCCTCTGCCGTCTTTTCGATGTTGTAGGGCGGGTAGGTCGGCTGGGCCACGTCACTGGATAGAACCCGATCCATCAGGTCGGCGATCCGGTCGAAACCGACGGTGGCACGGTAAAGCGGTGCGAAGTCATAGCTGCGCATGTCATCCTCCAAGGAGCAATGTCTGAATGCCCGCCCCGAACCGGGGCCAGGCGGTTGGCACCGGGCCCGTCATGGCACCCGGATGACGTTCAGATGGGAAAAGCGGCCCGGGGTTTCAAGACCTGGCAGGCACGGTCAGGGCTTCACGAAGCGCGCGCCCGTGTCGCGGCTGCCATCCCCG
>JAAURK010000324.1 GCA_012032275.1 Tabrizicola sp. | reverse complement strand
GGCAGGCGATTGCCCCGGGCACGAGATGGCCGTCGATCAGCGCATGATCGGCAGGTAGCGCCGCCACCGCCCGCTCCATGGCCAGATGACTGGCGCGCAGGATGTTCAGGCGGTCGATCTCCTCGACGCTGGCATGGGCGACAGACACTCGCGACATCTCCATGATCTGAACGTAGAGCCGTTCGCGCTGCGCTGCCGTGAGGGTCTTTGAATCCGCCAGGCCCTGCGGGATTCGGTCCGGATCAAGCCGGACCGCGGCGGCGGTGACCGGCCCTGCCAGCGGACCGCGCCCGACCTCATCGACGCCGACGACGAACAGGGCCCCTGCGGCCAGGGCGGAGATTTCGCGGGAAAAGTCCGGGCGGATCTTTGGCATCCCCCTCGCTACCCCGGAACGGCGCAACAAAAAAGGGGTGGGAGCTGCTCACCCTCCCACCCCCCAGGGCTGCAGGCGGGGTTATCAAGGGCAACCCCGCCCCGATCCGGGCCTCTTTGGCCCGGAACCCTTGATCCGGGCTCAGTAGCCCGAAACGATGAACCCGGCGTCGCGCAGGCACTGGACGCCATAGATCCGGTCAGGACGCCCGAAGATGCGCGCGTCGGTCGCGCATCCGCGCGGCAGCCGGTAATCGAAACCCTCCTCGCGCAGGCAGCTTTCGGGATAGACCGTCACATTGCGCCGTTCGCCCTCGATCTCGATGGCGCAGACCGAGGGAACCCGCGGTTCCCGCACCTGCACCGGTTTCTTCTTCTTCGGCTTTGCCTTGGGCTTGTCCTTTTTCGTCTCATGGATGATCGCCCCGATCACCAGCGCGGCGATCACCGCCTTGGCGAGGTCGTTCTTGCTGTCGGCGCGCGCGGGGCCGCGGCTGTGAGTGTCATCGCCAGCACCATGGCGAGGATGACTGCCCCCGCCGTCATGATCGTGGCAAGGCTGCGGCGCGGCGCTGCTTTCGTGCGCGGCATGGCGCGGGTGATCTCCATCGCATCGGATTTGAATGGCGTCGTCATGATGGCCTCCTTCTGCCGGTTGGCCTGTTTCACCTTGGCTCACCCCGTGGCGAGCGACAGACCTCATGACCGAACCGTCGTCGTCACCGCCCAAGACAAGCAATAACCCGGGGGTGTTATGCGATAGCGGCGCGTAAACTGAGGTTGGATAAGCGATATCAGCAGGGCAAAATGCCCTCTGTTATTGAATATCAGGGCGCGGGCGGGCATGGTGCCGCAAGTTCGAGCAGCCTCCCATCCGGAGCGGAAAATGAAAAAACTGATACTCTGTGCCGCAATGGCACTGGCAATCGCGGGGCCGGCCACCGCCGAATGCTATGCGGATTACAAGGCCAAACGCGACGATCCGCTGAAGCTGCACTATGGCGTGGCGCAGGTTTCGGACGGAAACTGCAGCCGGGGTGCTGCAAAAGGCGAATTGGCGCCGCGTCTGGCCGCTGATGGCTGGACGTTGCTGAATGTTTTGTCCACATTCGGGCCGGAAGGTCTTGGGGAAAGGAAAGCGAGTGCCGGAGCCTATTTCCTCCGTTACTGACAGCCTCAAGGCAGGCAACCGTGTGGTTGCCTTCGGTATCGCCGCAATCGTTCTCATCCTGTTCGGGGCCGCGCTGTTCCTGTTCCTCAGCCTGCCCGACGCCAATGCCTTCAACGCGAAAGTCGAGCGCATCTTCGTCGAGAATGACGACCTGCGCTCGCTTGCCGAGATCAAGCTTCTGGAGATCCTGGCGCAATCCGGAACCTCCTTTTCGGAAGTGCTGACCAGCTACCGGATGGTGATCTTCGTGCTCCTGATCTTCTCGACCGCGCTTTTGCTGGCAGCGCTGGTGTTTCTGGTGATGATCATCGCGCTGAACCGGCGCATCTCGGCGATCCAGCGGTCGGGCATCCAGGTTGCCAGCCTGATGATCAGCCGCGAGGCGCGGGCGGTCTATATCAACGATCTTGAATTTGCGCTGACCGAGGCTGCGCTGGAAACGCTGAGCGTTCTGGCCGAGGCGCGGATGGATGACGAGGTGCTGACCGGTGCGCAGATCGAAGCGGTGATCTCGGGCCGCAACGAGGCGGATTGCGATGAGGCGGCGGGTGCGACACGGGTGAAGCGGCTGCGCGACGCGCTGGGCAACCAGCTTGTCAGCGAGCTTCTGGTGAAGACCATCGCCCGGCGCGGCTACATGCTGGCCGTCGGGAAAGACACGATCCGCATGATCTGATCCCGCGGCTGAGGCCGTGCCGCGACCGGCCCCTGCCACCGGGGCAAGGGCCTAGCGGGGGCGCAGGCCGTCCATCACCCGGACGAGCGCCTCACTGATCCCCGGTTCGGAAAGCGCATGTCCGGCGAGGCCGATCATCTTCAGGTCGCAATTGTCCCAGCCATCCGCCAGCTTCCATGCCGAAATCGGCGGGCAGATCATGTCGTAGCGGCCCTGGACGATCGAGGCGGGTATCTGTTCGATCCGGTGACGTTCGCGCAGGATCCAGCCATCGCATTGCAGAAAGCCGCCGTTGTGAAAATAGTGGTTCTCCAGCCGCGAGAAGGCCCGCGCATAATCCGACGGGCTTTCCCCCATCGGACCGCCATGGTGGATCGAGGCGAGGGCGTTTTCCCAATTGGCCCAGATCCGGCCAAAGCGGGTCTCTTCCATCAGATTGCCGGAAAAGAGGCGGCGGTTATAGGCGACGATCAGGTTGTCGCGTTCCGCCGCCGGAATGGCCGCGACGAAGCGACCCCAGATGTCGGGAAAGAACGCTCCGGCCCCGCCGCCGTAGAACCAGGTCAGCTCGGCCTTCGTCATCAGAAAGACGCCGCGCAGGACAAGATGCGCCACCCGCGTCGGATGCGTGATCGCATAAACCAGCGCCAGCGTGGCCCCCCAGCTACCGCCAAAGGCGATGAACCGCTCGATGCCAAGCTCTTTCCGGATCGTCTCGACATCCTCGACCAGATGCCAGGTCGTGTTTTCGATCACCGAAGCATGAGGCCGCGACCGGCCGCAGCCGCGCTGGTCGAACAGGACCACCCGGTAAACCGTTGGATCGAAGTAGCGCCGCATTGCCGGGCTGCATCCGCCACCGGGACCGCCGTGAAAGACGATCACCGGTATGCCGTCGGGCCTGCCGCATTGTTCCACATAGATGCGATGGCCGTCGCCCATATCGATCACGCACTGATCGAACGGGTCGATCGGTGGGTAAAGAAATTCGACTGCGCGCTTTTGACCTGATCTGTGATCCATGGACGCCCTATATAGCGTGCAAGAAGCGCCCTGTCGAAGGGCAAGACGGGAGAAAGCGATGAATACGACAGCAACGGTCGATCCGGCAGAAGTTGCCAAGTTCGAGGCCATGGCTGCCGAATGGTGGAACCCGGAAGGCAAGTTCAAACCGCTGCACATGCTGAACCCCTGCCGGCTTGACTACATCACCCGTCAGATCGCCGCAGAATTCGCCAGAAACCCCACAGAGATCCGGCCCTTTTCCGGGCTGCGACTGCTTGATATCGGCTGCGGCGGCGGACTTCTGTCGGAACCCATGGCGCGGCTCGGGGCCGAGGTCGTGGGTGCCGATGCCGCGGAACGCAACATTCCCGTCGCACGGCTTCATGCCGAGCAGTCGGGCCTCACCATCGATTACCGGCACACCACGGCAGAGACGCTCGCCGCGGCGGGCGAGCGTTTCGACGTGGTCCTGAACATGGAGGTGGTGGAGCATGTCGCCGATCCGCTGGCCTATCTGACCGCCTGCCAGGAGTTGTTGAAACCCGGCGGGCTCATGGTCTGTTCGACGTTGAACCGCAATCCGAAAAGCTTCGTGATGGCGATTGTCGGGGCGGAATGGGTGATGCGCTGGCTGCCAAAGGGCACGCATGACTGGCAGAAGTTCATCACCCCGGACGAGCTTTATGCGCTGTTGCGCAAGGCAGGTCTCGATCCGGTCGACCGCAAGGGGATGGTGTTCAACCCGCTTGGCTGGAGCTGGAGCCTGTCGGACCGCGACCTCAGCTGCAATTATGTCACGACGTCGGTCAAACCTCAGTCCTGAGCGGCGAGTTCCGGCAGCGCGATGGTGCCGTTCTGGCGGTCGAAGAGCCGCATCACATCGCAGAGCAGATCGGCCAGCTCGTCGATGTCCGCGGCGGTGTGGTCAGCCATGAGCTGCAGCCGCCAGCGCGGCAAATGGGCGGCGACGGCCGGGGCGTCCAGCAGCGTGACAAGCGCGCCGGTGCG
>JAAURK010000323.1 GCA_012032275.1 Tabrizicola sp. | reverse complement strand
TTGACGTCGAAGGGGCTCATCTGCGCCCCGGGGGTGACCATGTGGAGGATGTACGGGCGTTCCATGACGTGCGTCGGTTCGTTCGGGAATCGTGGGGCGGAGGTGGAGGCTTCGGGATCGCGACCCGTGTCGTGATCGGTGTCGTGATCGGTATGGCGCTCGGTTTGGTGAACGGTGTCGATGCTGAAGGCCGGATCGGCGGGCGCGCTCTCCTCTGGTGCGCGAAGGCTGCGGGACTGGATCACATCCGAAATGCGCGCCTTGATCCGGTCTTCCGAGGGAAGATCGGCGCGATAGGCAAGGTCCGACAACGTCGGCTCGATCAGCTCCGGTTCCGGCTCCACCACACGGCGCATCCGCGCAAGAAACCCGAGCTTCTCTTTCGGCAGGTCGAGCGGCAGGGTGGCCGGATAGCGCGGCTCGGCCCGCAGCGTGGCAGGCGCGTTCCAGTCGGTTGCCGCCCGCAAGGGTTCCGGCGTCATCGCGCTGCGGGGGCGGCTGTCGTGGACAAGCGGCTGGCGGCGCGCGAGGTCCGGCGCCGCCGTCGGCTCATAATCCCAAGCCGCATCCTGCGGCGCCGCCCGGTGTTCGGCCCGGTTGCGGATCTGTTCCTGAAGACCCCGCGCACCGGCCGCAGCCCCTTGCGCGCCTTTCCCGGCCAGCATCAGGACGGAGGAATACCCGTAGATCGACCCGAGCAGCAGAAACCGCCGGATCGCCCGGAGTTCGGCCATATCGAAACCGGTCACATAAAGAAGCATCGCGATCAGCGCGCCGAATGTCAGAACCGACAAGAGCTTCATGCCAAAGCCGTAGCTGCCGGGAATGATGCCGAGGATGGTGCCGCCGACCGTATCGCCGAACAGGCCGCCAAGCCCGAAAGCATGGCCCCAGGAGCTTCCGGGCACCAGGGTTGCCGCATAGGCCGAGGCCAGCGCCACGGCGAGAACGGCAAAGATCATGCGGTTCGGCGCACGGTCGCTGCCGCGATGCAGCACGAACCGCCCGCCCCAGATCAGGAGGATCAGCGGAATGGCCCAGGCGCCCTTGCCGATCACCACGACCAGCGTGGCCGCAACCGCGGCACCAAGACGCCCGAGCATGTTCTCGGCCGGCTTGTCGGTGGCGACCATCCAGCCCGGATCCTCGGGCGAATAGCTGCCAAGTATCATCACGAACATCAGGCCCAGCAGGATCAGCCCAAGGCCCAGAAGCTCTCGCCCCCGCCGTTCCAGCATGGCCTGGGTGGTCTGATCCAGAAGCGGATCGCGTTGCCGTGCCTGATAGGATGCCATTCGTAACCGTCCTCAACCGTATAGGCAGTCGCGAAGCCGGATCAGCCCGCGTTGCGTTTCGTCGCTGGGTGCCACGAGGGCGACCCTGATGTAACCCGCGCCGGGGTTCTGCCCGGCCGCGTCGCGGGAGAGATAGGCCCCCGGCAGCACCTTTACCCCGGTTTCCCGCCAAAGCCTGACGGTCGCCGCCTCGCCGTCCTCCACCGGAAGCCAGAGGAAGAAACCGCCGCCGGGCGCCTGATAGCCCTGCATTCCGGCAAAGATCTCATCCGCGATGCGGAACTTCTCCTGATAGAGCGCGCGGGAGGCGTCGACATGCGCCTCGTCCGCCCAGGCGGCTTCGGATACCCGCTGGATCGGCAGCGGCACCGGTGTTCCGGCAAAGGCACGGAGCTTGCGCATCGCCGTCACCGTGGCAAGCCCGCCCGCCACAAAGCCCGACCGCAGCCCCGGCATGTTCGACCGTTTCGACAGCGAATGGAACACCACCGCCCTCTCGGGGTCCGCGCCCGTCGCCCTGACAACCTCCAGCGTTCCGGGCGGCGGCGTGTCGCGCCAGATCTCGGAATAGCATTCGTCGGCAAAGACGCGGAAATCATGCTTCTCGGCCAGTTGCAGAAGCTCTGCCAGATACTCCCGGCTTGCCACTGCGCCCTGCGGGTTCGAGGGCGAGCAGATATAGGCCGCGGTCGTGCGGTTCAGGACATCGACCGGCAGGCCGGCATAATCGGGCAGAAAGCCGGTGGCGGCGGTTGCAGGCACATAGATCGGTTCGGCGCCGATGGTCAGCGCGGCCACGGCATAGACCTGATAGAACGGGTTCGGGATCAGGATGACCGGCTTCTGGCCCGCCTTCGTCTCGGGGCAAAGGGCGATGGCCGCGTTGAAAAGCCCCTCGCGCGTGCCGTTCAGCGCCATGATCCGGTCGGGCGCCACATCGGCTCCGTAGCGCCTGGCGATCCAGGCGGAAATGGCGGCGAGAAGTTCCGGCGAACCATCGTTCGGCGGGTAGACGCCAAAGCCCGCCAGACTGGCAGCCAGAACCGGCCCGACGAAATCGGGCATCGGGTGGCGCGGCTCGCCAATCGTCATCAAAATGGGCTCGCCCCCCGGTTCATGCGCATCAAGAAGCTTCCGCAGACGCGGAAACGCATAATCCGGCAGGTTCGAAAACCGCTCAGGAAACGCCATTACTGCCTCATACCCGGGGTCGTGACGCCCCGTTTGACCGCAGGATAACGAGAGTTTTCGTGGCGGTCCAGAAATTCGCGGCTCTGGCACGGGTCTCAGCCGCAAAGTTGTGTCTTTTTCGCCGTTTGGCCGCGGCGGCCCTTGCCGCCTTGCCCGCCCCCCGCCATCATTTCTGCGCTTGCGCGGACCGGCCGCGCCGGTTCATTCCGCCGCGAGAGGCATCAGGCAAGCGCGCGTTCCGCCGCATGGCCAAGGCGCAGAAGCCGGATCTCCTGCCCCGGCGCGGCCATCAGGCTGATCCCGGCGGAAAGCTGGCCCGTTGGCAATGTGAGCGCGCAAAGACCCATCAGATTGCCGATCCTTGTATTGCGCAGCGTCAGAAGGTTTTCCGAAACGTAATAGGCATCGTCGGTCATCAGCCGGTTCGCAAGCGGGGGCAGGATCGGCGATGTCGGCAGGATCACGGCGTCGAATTCTGCCGTCCGCTCGGTCCAAAGCCCACGGATCGCGCGCAGCCGACGCCAGGCCGCGACATAATCCGCAGCGCTGAAATCGGCGCCGGAGCGGAACCGCTCCAATATGCGCGGAAACATCTTTTGCGGTGCCTTTTCAATCGGTTCGCGCCAGATCGCATAGGCTTCGCTGGTGAAGAGAATGGCCGAAAGCGCCATCGCCTCGGCCAGTTCGGGCAGGACGAAACGTTCGACCCGGGCACCGCCGCGGGCAAGCCGGTCCGCCGCATCCTCGAAGCCTTTCGCCGGGCCGTCGCGCAGATCGTCCAAGGCCACGGTTTCAAGAAGCGCAAGCCGCGCCACCGAAAGCTCCGCACCCGGCAACATGACCGGCCGCTCACCCTTCAGTGCGGCCAGAAGAAGTGCGCAATCCTCGACCGAACGCGCCAGCGGGCCGATCGTGTCAAAGCTTTCGCACAAGGGAACCGTGCCGGTCAGGGGAAGGCTTCCGGCGGTGGTCTTCAGGCCGACAAGATCGTTCCAGGCGGCGGGTATGCGGACCGAACCGCCGGTATCCGACCCGATGGCCGCCGGGGCAAGGCCGAAGGCAACCGATGCGGCCGCCCCCGAGGACGATCCGCCCGGCACGGCCGCCGGGTCGTTCCAGCAGGGTGGCGTTGCGGTCACGGGGTTGAGGCCGAGGCCCGAGAAGGCCAGTTCCGACATATGCGTCTTGCCAAGACAGACGAGCCCGCCAAGGGTTGCCGTTTCCAGAACCGCGGCGTCACGCGGCGGGACACGCCCTTTCAGCAGCGCCGATCCGGCCTCGGTGGCAACACCGGCGCTGTCGAACAGGTCTTTCCAGCTGACCGGAACGCCATCAAGCGGCCCCCGACGCAGCCCCGATCTGGCCCGACCCACCGCCGCCATGGCCTCGCTGCGGGCCCGGTCGGGCGTGGTGCGGGCATAGATGCGCGGGCCGTCGGGATGGGCGTCGATCGCATCGAGAAAGGCCTCGGTCAGTTCGACCGGATTGATGCGGCCCTCGCCGATCCCGCGGCCAAGTTCCGCCGCCGTCATCTCCGCCCAGGTGCGTTGCATGATCTTCCCCGTTTGCGCGAAGGTAGCGGCAGTGCGGCGCATGGACAATGCTGCTTGGCGCGGCATATCAGGGGACATGGGCGATGATGCGGATATCCTGATCGCAGGGGGCGGGCTGAACGGCCCGGCTCTTGCTCTGGCGCTTGCGGCGGGCGGGTTCCGGGTGACGGTGATCGACGCCCGCGCCGCGCCCGACCGGGCC
>JAAURK010000322.1 GCA_012032275.1 Tabrizicola sp. | reverse complement strand
ATCGGGGGCGGCCCCTCCACTTCCAGCCCGGGGGCGACATGGGGCCGCGCGCTCTGCCAGACGACATAACCGGCACTTGCCAGCGCCGCCGCTCCCAGCAGCACGATCACCGCGCGCGCGCCTGCGCCCAATGCCTGCCTGGCCGCCATTCGACACTCCTCGACCCGGAACCTGTCCACCCCGGCTTTCCCTGCCCCATGGAATCTCTATATCATCGGTCAACGCAACCTCTTTCCGGGATCGGCCATGACCTCGCCCTCGATCTGCGTCTTTTGCGGCGCAAATCCGGCCTGCGCCCGGCCTATGCCGAATGCGCCCGCGCGGTCGGCCGAATGCTGGCACAGCGCCAATGGCGGCTGGTCTATGGTGCGGGCGATGTCGGCATCATGGGAGAGGTCGCGCGGAGCGCCATCGCCGCCGGCGGGCCGACACTCGGGGTAATCCCGACACACCTTCTGGGGCGCGAGGCGGCGAGACGCGATTCCGCCTCGCTCATCGTCACCGAAACGATGCACGAGCGCAAAAAGATCATGTTCACCAATTCAGATGCCATCGTGGTGCTGCCCGGCGGGGCGGGCTCGCTCGACGAATTCTTCGAAGTCCTCACCTGGGCGCAGATCGGGCTGCACAGCAAACCGATCTTCCTCGTCGATGTCGACGGCTACTGGCAGCCGCTTCTTGCGCTTCTGGCCCATGTCATCGCCGAGGGCTTTGCCGATGCCTCGATCAGCGGTCTTTTCGCGAGGGTGCCGGATGTCACGGCTCTGGAAGCCGCCCTCGGCGCAAAGTTGAGCTGACCGGCGCCTTCCGCCGCGACATGCCCCGCAAAAGACATTGCTGATGCAGGGCCGGAATTGTCGCGGCCGGCACGCAGGGCCCCGCTTACATGCGGGCGGCGACCGCCTCCCAGTTCACCAGCTTGTCGAGGAAATTCGTCAGATAGGCCGGGCGTTTGTTGCGAAAATCGATATAATAGGAATGCTCCCACACATCGCAGCCCAGAAGCGCAGTCTGCCCGAAGCAGAGCGGGTTGACCCCGTTTTCCGTCTTCGTGACCTTCAGCGCGCTCGACGCATCCTTGACCAGCCAGGCCCAGCCGGATCCGAACTGCCCCGCGCCTGCCGCCGCGAAATCCTCCTTGAACTTCGCAACCGAGCCGAACGCCTCGACCAGCGCCTTCTCCAGCGCCCCGGGCATCGCCTTTTCTCCCGGCCCCATCACCTCCCAGAATAGGTTGTGGTTCCAGTGCTGCGAGGCATTGTTGAAGATCCCGTTCTGCGCCACGGCACCGGCCTGATAGGTGCCCTTGACGATTGCCTCAAGGCTCTTGCCTTCCCACTCGGTCCCCGCAACCAGCTTGTTGCCGTTGTCGACATAGGCCTTGTGATGAAGGTCGTGATGATACTCCAGCGTCTCCTTCGACATGCCAAGGGGTGCCAGCGCATCATGAGCATAGGGAAGGTCGGGAAGCGTGAAAGTCATGGTGGCATCTCCTGTTGATGACTCGGATGTTGCAGCGAATAAGGGGGCAATGACCCGGAAGGTCAAGGCCAACCCATGTCGTCGACAACGCGGGCACGCCGGTTTTCGTTCCGGCGCGCCGCCGAGCGGGATCAGGAAAGCTGCGTCAGCGCGTCTCTCTGCAGGTGCCCCGCGCCTCGAAACTGTTTGCATAACCGGGCGGCGTGGCGCGGACGGTCACCGACTTGTTGCCTTTGAAATAGGCGGCCCGGAACTGCATGTTGGTCTGTTGGCCGGTGCTGTTGGTGATCTGCACCTTCCAGCTGATGGCCAGCTTCTTCGCCGTATTCGAGGAAATCTTCGCGACCACCGGGCCCTTGTTGTAATACTGGATCAATGCATCCGCAGCACTGGCCTTGTCGTCACCTTCCGCGAATTCGAAATAATAGAGTTCGGTCACATAGCCGCCGCCCGCGGACCCCGGATTGAGCTTGCACTCCAGAACCGTCGCCTGTGCTTGCCCGACCGCACAGATTAATGCCGCGGCGGAAACAATATTCCTTAATTTCATGAGATTCTCCAATGCATTACCGGGCAGCACATTGCACTCGGCGGCACCGGCCGTCAAGCCGGATCAGGCGCTTCCCTGACGGAACGATCGGGGTGCTAAAGCTCGCTTCCCGGCATTGCCGAATGGCCGAGCAGACCCATCACATAGCCCGCGACCGAGCGGAAGCAGACGAGCCGCAGTCCGCCGTCCTGCTGCCAGAAGGCCACCGGGACCTGAGCGGCCCGGGTCCGGCGCAGCTCTCCCGGTTCCAGCCGGTCGAAATCCACCGGACAAAGCTTGCGCAGCACATCGGCCGCGCCGGGCCCCTCGATCTGGAACACCGCCCGCGCATCCGAAACATCGACCGCCAGATGATGCGCCCCCTTCAGCGCCTTCGCGACCGTGTCAAGCGCCTTCCCGACCGCCTCATAGGGCATCACCAGCAGATATTCGTCCGGGCTCATCCAGGCGCAGCCCATGTCACCGGCCCAGACGATCCGGCGCTGCCCGGGTGCTTCCGTTCCGACCGCCGCCTTGATCGCCTTGTCGAGGCCCTTCACCGCTTTCGCGCGCAGGGTGATCATGCCGATCGGGCCGATCTCGCGGATCGTCGCAAATCCATCCTGTCTTGCGCCGCCAAGCGCCGATCGCGGGTCAGACATTCTGTTTCTCCCCGTCCTTGTCATAGAACACCGGCGCGGAAACCTGCGCCCGGACCACCCCGCCCGCGACTGTGTTGCACTCCACCACCTCGCCCATCCGGTCCGGACCATGGCGCAGAAGTCCCATGGCGATGCCGCGTTTCAGGGTGGGCGAGTAATAGGTCGAGGTCACCCGCCCCTGAACAGCCCGCTGCCCGTTCGCATTGGTGCCCTCGGCCAGAATATAGGCGCCGTCCGGGATCACCGACCCGTCGACCGTCTCGAACCCGACGAGCTTCCAGCGGTCGGGGCTTGCAAGATAGGTGCGTGCCCGTCCCCGCTTGCCAAGGTAATCTGCCTTCTTCTTGGAAATCGCCCAGTCAAGGCCAAGATCCTGCGGAATGACAGTGCCGTCGGTTTCATCCCCGATCATGATGAAACCCTTCTCGGCCCGCATCACATGCAGCGCCTCCGTGCCGTAGGGCATGGCGCCCAGTGCGGCACCGGCCTCGTGACAGGCTTCCCAGAAAGCCGCGCCATGGCTTGCCGGAACCGCGATCTCATAGGAAAGCTCGCCCGAGAAACTGATCCGGTAGATGCGTGCCGCAAAGCCGCCCAGCGTGCCGTCCGCCCATTGCATGAACGGCAGCGCTTCTTTGGAAACATCCATTCCGCCAAGCACTTGCAAGAGCTTTCTCGCATTCGGGCCGACCACAGCGATCTGCGCATATTGCTCGGTCACATTGGCGGTATAGACCTGCCAGTCCCACCATTCGCACTGCAGCCAGTCTTCCATCCAGGCATGAATGCGGTCCGCGCCGCCCGAGGTCGTATGGCAAAGCCAGGTCTCTTCGTCGATCCGCGCCACCACGCCGTCGTCGCTCAGGAACCCCTGCTCGTTGCACATCAGGCCATAGCGGCACTTGCCCACTGGCAGGCTGCTCATCACGCCGGTATACAGCATGTCGAGGAACCGCCCCGCATCCGGCCCCTTGACGACGATCTTGCCCAGGGTCGAGGCATCCAGCAGCCCGAGCCGGTCGCGCGTGTTCAGCACTTCGCGATGCACCGCCTGCTCATGCGTCTCACCCGCCCGGGGAAAGCAATAGGGCCGCCGCCAAAGGCCCACCGGCTCGAAATAGGCGCCATTGGCCTCGTGCCAGTGATGCATCGGGGTCTTGCGCAGCGGCTGGAAAATCTCGCCCCGCGCCTCGCCCGCGAGCGCGCCCAGCGTTACCGGCGTGTAGGGCGGGCGGAACGTGGTGGTTCCGACCGCGGGGATAGCCTCACCCAAACTCTCAGAAAGTATCGCAAGGCCATTGATATTGCTCAGCTTACCCTGATCCGTCGCCATGCCGAGCGTGGTATAGCGCTTGGCATGTTCCACGCTTTGATAGCCTTCGCGCGCGGCCAGCTGCACGTCCGAGACTTTCACGTCATTCTGATAGTCGAGCCACATCTTCGAGCGCAGCGCCACCGGCGCGCCCTGTGGCATCATCCAGGCGGGCTCCATCTGCGCCTCTTCGCGCGGGCGGCCGAGGCGGCTTTGCCCACAGGTTTCAGCCCCATCAGCCGCAGCGCCTCGCCCGC
>JAAURK010000321.1 GCA_012032275.1 Tabrizicola sp. | reverse complement strand
AGCGGTTCCATGGCAGCGCCGATCCCCGGCCATCGAGGCGGCCGTCACGGCGCGCAACCTTTCTTCGCGGCTGGAAGAGCGCCGGGCGGGCGAGGCGCTGTTCGGACCCGCGCCTAGGCCGCTGGAGGGGGGGCTTGGCCTTGACGATCTGGAACAGGCGCTGATCGCCGGAAAGATCCTTTGCTATGCGCAAGGCTTCGCGATGATCGCGGCGGCCTCGAAGGCGTTTGACTGGCCGATGCCGCTGCCCGATATCGCCCGGGTCTGGCGTGCGGGCTGCATCATCCGGTCGTCGATGCTGAACGACATGGCCGCGGCCCTGACCGAAGATCCCGCCCGCAGCCTGATGATGGCGCCGCTCTTTGCGGCACGGTTGAAGGCCGCCCACGGCGCCCTGCGGCAGGTGGTGGCGCGGGCGGCGCTGTACGGGTTGCCGGTGCCGGCGCTGGCTTCGGGGCTTGCCTGGTTCGACATGATGCGCACTGGTCTCTCGACGGCCAACATGATCCAGGCGCAGCGGGATTTCTTCGGCGCCCATGGGTTCGAGCGGCGCGATGGCGAGGCGGGGAAGCATGGCCCCTGGGCGCCCACCACGATTGAACGCGGCTTGAGCCGAGCTCGCGGGTCTTGTATATGCAAATGCTTCGCATTAACATCTACCCAGTTCGCCAGACCGGAGGCCATCCATGAAACTCACCCGCCGCCTGATGCTGCTGACCAGCCTTGCGATGCTGCCCCAGGCGACCCTGGCGCGGACGGAGGATGGCAGGCTGAAGGTCGTCACCACCTTCACCGTCATCGCCGACATGGCCCGCAACGTGGCGGGCGATGCGGCCGAGGTCGTGTCGATCACCAAGCCGGGCGCAGAGATTCACGGCTATGAACCAACCCCGCAGGATATCGTCGCGGCCAGCGATGCGGATCTGATCCTGTGGAACGGGATGAACCTGGAACGCTGGTTCGAGCAGTTTCTGGACAACCTCGGCGATATCCCGTCGGCCACCCTGTCGGACGGGATCACGCCGATCCCGATCACTGCCGGGGGTTACGAGGGCAAACCCAATCCGCACAGCTGGATGAGCCTTGAGAATGCGCTGATCTATGTCGACAACATCGCTGCGGCAATGGCCCGGGAAGATCCCGACAACGCATCGGTTTATCAAGCGAATGCAACGGCCTACAAGGCAAAGCTGACAGCGGCGATCGATCCGTTGAAGGCGCGGATCGCGGATGTCCCCGAAGCGCAGCGCTGGCTCGTCAGCTGCGAAGGGGCGTTCAGCTATCTGGCCCGCGACCTGGGGCTGAAGGAGCTTTACCTCTGGCCGATCAATGCCGATCAGCAGGGCACGCCACGGCAGGTGAAGGCGGTGATCGACGGTATCCGGACGCATCAGATACCCGTGGTGTTTTGCGAAAGCACGGTCAGTTCCGCCCCTGCCGAACAGGTTGCGCGCGAGACCGGCGCGGCTTTCGGCGGCCTTCTCTACGTCGATTCTCTCAGCGAGCCGGACGGGCCGACGCCGACCTATATCGACCTTCTGCGCGTGACGACGGAAACCATTGCCCGGGGCCTGACCGGGCAGGCGGAATAGGCAATCCGATGAAAACCGAAGCCGAGATCGATCAGGCCGGGGGCGCGGGTATCCTCGCCTCGGGCGTGACCGTCACCTACCGCAACGGCCTGACCGCGCTGCGGGACGCGAGTTTCGCCATACCGAAGGGCACGATCACCGGGCTCGTTGGTGTCAATGGCGCCGGAAAATCCACTCTTTTCAAGGCGATCATGGGCTTTCTTCCACTTGCTGCCGGCAGTATCCGGCTGCTGGGAAAATCCGTGCCCGACGCGCTGCGCGAGAACCTTGTGGCCTATGTGCCGCAATCCGAAGAGGTGGACTGGACGTTTCCGGTTCTGGTCGAGGATGTGGTGATGATGGGTCGCTATGGCCATATGGGCTTTCTGCGCCGTCCGGCTGCCAGGGATCGCGAGAAGGTTTCGCAGGCTCTGGCCCGGGTCGGGATGACGGACCTGCGCCACCGCCAGATCGGAGAGCTTTCCGGCGGGCAGCGCAAACGCGTGTTCCTGGCCCGCGCACTGGCGCAGGAAGGGCAGGTGATCTTGCTGGACGAGCCCTTTACCGGCGTTGACGTGAAGACCGAAGAGCAGATCGTGGCGCTGCTGGGCGAATTGCGGGGCGAGGGGCGGGTGATGCTCGTCTCGACCCACAATCTGGGCTCCGTGCCCGAGTTTTGCGACAGAACGATCCTCGTGAAAGGCACGGTTCTGGCGCATGGACCAACCGAGACGGTCTTCACCCGCGACAATCTGGAGCGGGCATTCGGCGGTGTGCTGCGCCATTTCACCATCGGCGGATCGGACCTGCACGAGGACGACGACAGCCGCGAAGTGCGTATCATCACCGATGACGAACGTCCGTTCGTGCAATACGGCAGTGCGGTGCGCCGGGCGGAGCAGAAGACATGACCGGCCTTCTGGAACCGTTCGGCTACAGCTTCATGACCAATGCGATGTGGGTCTCGGCACTGGTCGGCGGAGTGTGCGCCTTTCTGTCGGCCTATCTGATGCTGAAGGGCTGGTCGCTGATCGGTGACGCGCTTTCGCATTCGGTGGTGCCGGGGGTTGCCGGTGCCTACATGCTCGGGCTTCCCTTCGCGCTCGGGGCGTTTCTGTCGGGCGGGCTGGCCGCGGCGGCGATGCTGTTTCTGACCGGCAGGTCGGGGCTGAAAACCGATACGGTGATCGGGCTTATCTTCACCTCGTTCTTCGGTCTGGGCCTCTTCATGATCTCGGTGTATCCGACCTCGGTCAGCATCCAGACCATCACCATGGGGAACATCCTGGCCATCACGCCGGGCGACACGCTGCAACTGGTGCTGATCGGCGCCGTTTCGGCGGTGATCCTGCTGGCGAAGTGGAAGGATCTGATGGTCACTTTCTTCGATGAGAACCACGCACGCGCCATCGGGCTGCGCCCCGATCTGCTGAAGGCGCTGTTCTTCACTCTTCTGTCGGCCTCGACCGTGGCCGCGATGCAGACGGTGGGCGCCTTTCTCGTCATCGCCATGGTGGTCACGCCGGGGGCGACCGCCTATCTGCTGACGGACCGCTTCCCCCGGCTGATCGCGGTTTCGGTCGTCATCGGCACGGTGACGAGCTTTCTTGGCGCCTATATCAGCTATTTTCTGGACGGCGCGACCGGGGGCGTGATCGTGCTTCTGCAGACCTCGGTCTTCCTTCTGGCCTTCGTCTTCGCGCCAAAGCACGGGCTTCTGGCGCCCGGGCCAAGGCGGCGGCCGCGCTCCGGGGCGCGCCATGATCGAGACGTTGCTGCAGCCCTTTCAGTTTTCCAGCATGCAGAATGCCTTCTGGATCGCGATGATCGTCGCACCGCCAACAGCGCTTCTGTCCTGCTTTCTGGTGCTGCGGGGCTGGGCACTGATGGGCGATGCTGTCAGCCACGCCGTGCTGCCCGGCATCGTCCTCGCCTATATCCTGAACATACCGCTGCTGATCGGAGCCTTCGCGGCAGGCATGTGCTGCACCTTGCTGACCGGCTATCTGTCGGGCAACAGCCGGGTCAAGCAGGACACGGTCATGGGCGTGGTCTTTTCGGGCATGTTCGCGCTTGGCATCGTGCTTTACACCTCGATCTCGACGAATGTGCATCTCGATCATGTGCTCTTTGGCAATATGCTGGGGGTCGGGCGGGAAGATCTGCAGACCGCCGGGCTGATCTCGGTGGTGGTGACGGCGGTCCTGCTGCTCAAGTGGCGCGATTTCATGCTGCATGCGTTTGACCCGGCGCAGGCGCAGGCCTCGGGGCTGCGGACCGGCTGGCTGCATTACGGGTTGCTGTCCATCCTGTCGCTGACCATCGTTGCCACCTTGTCCTCCGTCGGTCTGATCCTGGCCATCGGGCTTCTGATCGCGCCCGGGGCCATCGCCTTCCTTGTGGTGCGCAGCTTTGGGCGGATGCTGGTGGTGGCTACCGTGATCTGCCTTTCGGCCATGCTGACCGGCACCTATCTCAGCTTTTTCCTCGACAGCGCGACAGGTCCGACGATCATCCTGGTCCTGACGGGGATCTTCATCGCGGCCTTCCTGCGCCGCCTGGCGCAGACGCGGGCGCAATCACGCGCCTTGCCTGGCACCGGCTGGTGACGGATAAGCAGAGGTCCGCAGGGAGTTGGCGATGCCCCAGACCATAGTGATCACCGGCGCGGGGAG
>JAAURK010000320.1 GCA_012032275.1 Tabrizicola sp. | reverse complement strand
ACGGGCACGGGCACGGGCACCGACACGCCGCTCACCGCGCCGGGTGCCGATCTTCTGCCGCCCACCGCCGGTGACGCACCCGCCACACCGCCACGCGCCGATGAAGAACCTCCGGCCGAAGAACCTCCAGCCGAAGAACCGGCCCCCGCGGGCAACTGAGCCACAAATTCTGGTCCGCCCCGCCTGGGGCGGTCACAGCATGTAGCGGCCATGGTTGCGCAACCCCGCCACAGGGGTTATATCCCGAATCCCGTGGTGCTGCGATTCCACCGCTGCCGAATCGCCTGAAAACACGGGGGCCTCCATGGCGCGCTATATCTTCATCACCGGCGGCGTCGTGTCCTCGCTTGGCAAGGGCCTCGCCTCCGCCGCTTTGGGCGCGCTTCTCCAGGCCCGTGGCTATACCGTGCGCCTGCGCAAGCTCGACCCCTATCTCAACGTCGATCCCGGCACGATGTCGCCCTTCGAACATGGCGAGGTTTTCGTCACCGATGATGGCGCGGAAACCGACCTCGACCTTGGCCATTACGAACGTTTCACCGGTGTCTCTGCCCGCCAGACCGACAGCATCTCGTCGGCCGGATCTACTCCAACGTTCTCGAAAAGGAACGCCGCGGCGACTACCTTGGCAAGACCATCCAGGTCATTCCCCATGTGACCAATGAAATCAAGGACTTCCTGCGCATTGGCGAGGATGAGGTGGATTTCATGCTGTGCGAGATCGGCGGCACGGTCGGCGATATCGAGGGCCTGCCGTTCTTCGAGGCAATCCGCCAGTTCATCCATGAACGCGCGCGCGGCCAATCCATCCTGATGCACCTGACGCTGCTGCCCTATCTTGCCGCATCGGGAGAGCTGAAGACCAAGCCCACCCAGCATTCGGTGAAAGAGCTGCAGTCCATCGGCCTTGCCCCCGATGTGCTCGTCTGCCGCTCCGAACATCCGATCCCCGAGAAGGAACGCGAAAAGATCGCCCTTTTCTGCAATGTCCGCAAAGAGGCGGTGATCCCGGCCTATGACCTGCAGACGATCTATGAGGCACCGCTCGCCTATCACGCGCGGGTCTCGACCAGGCGGTGCTCGACGCCTTCGCCATCACTCCGGCTCCGCGGCCGAACCTCGCGCGCTGGACCGATGTGATGGACCGGCTGACCCATGCCGAGGGCGAGGTCCGCATTGCCGTCGTCGGCAAATACACCCAGCTGGAAGACGCGTATAAATCCATTGCCGAGGCCCTCACCCATGGCGGCATGGCCAACCGCGTCCGCGTCCGTGCCGAATGGGTCGACAGCGAGATCTTCGAACGCGAAGACCCGGCACCCTATCTTGAGCGTTTCCATGCCATCCTCGTTCCCGGCGGATTCGGCGAACGCGGCACTGAAGGGATGATCCGCGCTGCCCGCTTCGCCCGCGAAAAGAAGATCCCCTATCTTGGCATCTGTCTTGGCATGCAGATGGCGGTGATCGAGGCGGCGCGCACCCTTGGCGGCATGGCGGATGCGGGCTCGGAAGAGTTTGATCACGAGGCGGGCGGCAAACGCTTTACCCCCGTCGTCTATCACCTGAAGGAATGGATCCAGGGCAATCATGTCGTCGCCCGCAGGCCCGGCGATGCCAAGGGCGGCACCATGCGGCTTGGCGCCTATACCGCGCATCTGGCCGCCGGTTCCAGGATCGCCGCCGTCTATGGCGCGACCGCGATCGAAGAGCGCCACCGCCACCGCTATGAGGTTGACGCGAAATACCGCGACACGCTTGAATCCTGCGGCCTGATCTTCGCCGGAATGAGCCCCGACAACCGCCTTCCCGAAACGGTCGAGGTCAAGGACCACCCCTGGTTCATCGGTGTCCAGTTCCATCCGGAGCTGAAGTCGAAACCGTTTGCCCCCCACCCGCTCTTCGCGGATTTTGTCCGCGCGGCAGTGGAAGGGGCCCGGCTGGTCTGAGGCCGGGCGGAAGACCACGGCCACACACCGGCGGGACCGGCCGATGGACCCGGCAGCCGCAACCTTTCCTGGAAGGCGTCAGGCGGCCAGCAGCCGCTGCACGATCCCCGGATCCCGCGCGATCAGCGCCAGCAGAACCCGGGCCGGTCCGTCCGGTTCGCGCCGCTTCTGCTCCCAGTTCCGCAAGGTGGCGGGCTTCACCCCGATGCTGCGGGCGAAGGCGGCCTGCGACAGTCCCGTCCGCGCCCGGATCGACCGGACATCGGGCATTCCCACGATGATCGGCTGCACGGCAAGCGGCACCGGCGCCTCGCGTTCCGACGGCAGGCTGGTCTGCAGACGCCGGACGACGCTTTCGACAAAGAAACTCATGTCACCCCCCCGGGATCGATTTTTTATTGCGCCAGGGGCGTATAGCACCGAAGTGCCGCCGCCGCCACGGTGGAAACGCCCGGCCCCGGGGTTATGCACAACTTCCTGCAACCTCTTTCGCGCGGCCGAAAAGCCGGTTACCCAAGGCGCATGCTTTCCTATCAGCATCTCTACCACGCCGGAAATCTGGCCGATGTGCAAAAGCACGGGCTTCTTGCCTGGGTTCTCAACTACCTGACGCAAAAGGATAAACCGCTCAGCTACATTGAAACCCATGCGGGGCGCGGGCTTTATGACCTGGCCGCCGACGAGGCCGTGAAGACCGGAGAGGCCGCCGCCGGGGTCGTGCGGGCGGAGGGCTGGTTTCCGCCCGGTCATCCCTACCGTCAGCGGCTTGCCGAAACCCGCGCGCGCTTTGGCCCGACCGCCTATCCCGGCTCTCCGCTGATCGCGGCACTGTCGCTGCGGGATCGCGACAGCCTGCATCTGGCAGAGCTTCACCCCGGTGAGCGGGCGCATCTGCAGACGGCCCTCGCGCCCTGGGGCGCCCATGTTCACGCCCGCGACGGGTTCGACACCGCGCTGGCCCTGACCCCGCCGATGCCGCGCAGGGGGGTGATGCTGATTGATCCGTCCTATGAGGTGAAGGCGGATTACGCGGCCATTCCCAGGCATCTGGCCGCCATCCACCGAAAGTGGAACGTGGGCATCCTGATCCTGTGGTATCCGATCCTTGCCGACGCCCCGCACGCGCCGATGCTGGAGGCGCTGGCCCGTGGCTTTCCCGAAGCATTGCGCAGCGAGGTCCGCTTTCCGCCGATCCGCCCGGGTCACCGGATGATCGGCTCTGGTCTTTTCGTGGTGAACCCGCCCTATGGTCTGGCCGATGAGGCGGCCGCGATTGCCGCGCGTTTCCGCACCCCCTACCCAAGCCCCGGGGAAGCCCCTAAGTTCACCTGATGATCGACGCCCTTCTCCGCCGCCTGATGGCCCCCGCTCCCGACCGGTTGCCCGAACCGGATGCGCATCTGGCGCTTGCCGCGCTTCTGGTGCGCATTGCCCGCACCGATGGAATTTACGCCCCCGCAGAGGTGGACAGGATCGACCGCATCCTTGCCGCCCGTCACAACCTTGGCCCGTTCGAGACCGCGCGTCTGCGCAGCGAGGCGGAAGAGCTGGAGGCGCAGGCCCCCGATACCGTCCGCTTCACGCGCGCCATAAAGGCCGCAACCGCGCTGGAAGACCGTGCCGGACTGCTGGAGACAATGTGGTCCGTGGTGCTGGCCGATGGCATTCGCGACCAGGACGAAGACGGGCTGATGCGGATGGTCGCCAGCCTGCTGGGGCTGACGGATGTCGAATCCGCGCAGGCCCGGCAGCGCGCCGAGCGCGCATGATCGCCTCGCTCGCGATGTATGATTTCGGCCCGGCGGTTGCGGCGAACGACCGGCTTTGGGCGGGGATCCGTGACGGTCTGCGGGCCGACGGCGCGGCCGCACCAGAGGGGCTTACCCGTGGTGTCGAAGCCTTCTGGCCCGCATGGGAGGACCGCGATCTGGTCCTGTCGCAAACCTGCGGCCTGCCTTTCCGGATGAAGCTGCATGATCGCGTGACCTATGTGGCCACGCCGGACTACGGGGTCGAGGGCTGCCCGCCGGGCCATTACCGCTCACTCTTCGTTGCCCGGAAGGAAGATCCGCGGCAGGAGATTGCGGCATTCGGCGGAGCGGCATTCGCGTTCTTTGCTGTTTTAATTTCAGTGATAGCGCCAAAAAAGTCAGCGGTGTCGAAGCCTACAGTACCGAATATGAGTCCGGGACTAAACCCGACTGCTCCCTCCTCATTTAATGGGAAGTTTCCCCCCGCCTTATCACTCACTACATGCTGCGCCGTCATCCAAGTCCATGGAGAAATTTGAAAGCAGGTTCCTAGCCCAGTGATTTTATCTTC
>JAAURK010000039.1 GCA_012032275.1 Tabrizicola sp. | reverse complement strand
CAACGCCGCCGGCGTGTGCTCCGCCCGCCAGCCATGTGCGGTACGTGCCGGCCGGCGACCGCCTGCTGGTGCGACTGGGCGCATTTACGATCAATCGCTTCGAGGCCGGCGAGCCATCCGGCTATCCGACCCTGTGCAAGGGCCGCTTCAAGGCGCGCGGCCGGCCCAGCTATCTGTTCGAGGATCCCGTCAGCCTGGACGCCCGGCCGCTGATCCCCGCGCTCGCGGCGGCAAAGCCGAAAGCACGGCCCGAGGCAATCTCCGCGGCTGCGGCTGCGGCCCGGACAGATCTTGCGGCCACCACGCCAGAGGCCGAACCCGTTGCAGAGCCTGTCGCCGAGGATGTGGCGCAGACCGAGCTTGCCGTGACAGAGCCGGAAACCGTAGTCCCCGCCGTGGAGGCCGTGCCGGAACTTGTGGTGACAGATGTCGGCAAAGAGGCGTCGGCAGCCGATGACAGCGCGCTGGCCGAGACCGCGACCGAACTGACTGCCGTGGAGACCGTGTCAGGCGCGGCGGTCATGCTTCCGCCCGATACGCAACTGGCGACTGCCGCCGCGCCGCGGACAGCGCCGATCTTTGACAGCCCGACGCAAAATGCCGTGGCCGAGGATGCCGAAGAACAGGAGGTCGTCGTGGTGATGTCGACATCGGGCGGGCGTCACTGGGGCGTGAATGTCGGAAACTACACCTCGCGCTATGAGGCGGAACGCGCCTTGCTTAAGACCGCGCTCGCCGAAAGTGCCACGCTCAATCAGGGCCTGCGCAAGATCACCCAGAAAGGCGGCAACTGGCACGCCAATTTCATGGGGCTGACCGAGGAGGAGGCAGATCTTGCCTGCCGTCGCCTTGCCGCGCGCGCCATCACCTGCGAGACGGTCGGTCCCTGAGAAACGGGGCCGGTCGCCGCGTCAGACCCAGGGCTGCGGCCGGGTTTCATAGCCGATATAGAGCGGATGTTTCGGCTGCCCCTGCCCCGTGATCCCGAGGTGGTAGAGAGGTTTGCCCGTTGCCCGCAGCAGCGCCTCCACCGTGGCACCCCGGTCAAGATGGCAACCGTGGTTGCCCCAGGCGCAGATGGTCCGGTCCGCCCAGAGCATGCTGTCTGCGATAGCGGCATCGTTCTGCGGCCCGACGGGATCAGGCGCGGCGCACATCACCTTCGGGTCGGTCGCGCGGAAGGCAAAGATATTCGTCACCCGGAACGCACCGAAGCCTAAGGTCCGCGCCCGGCGTTCGCACCGCTCGACAGTGGGATCGTTCTGGACCTCGGTCGCGGTCGAGGGGTTCAGCATCACGAAAAGGGCGCGCGGTCCGGGTGCCCAGACCCTGGTCAGCAGATAGCGATACCTCTCGCAATCGGAATAGGTCGCCGTCGACATGGCATCGCCCTTGAGAAATTCGCGCGTGATCATCCTGCCCCCGCAACTCCTTTCGCCCGGCAACCCGGCAGGGCGGCCCGCCCTGTTTGCCGGGAATGCCCCGTCATAGGCCGTTGACGGAAGATAGGCGAGACCGGTGATGCCAGCCGCCCCCGCCCCTTGCAATCGGCCCCGGCCCTCGCTAGCACCGTCGCGCATGCAACGGAGGCTTCGATGGACGGGCTCGACACGCTGAAAGCACGGTATCTCGGCGCCATCGCATCGGCGGCGGATGAGGCGGGTCTTGAGGATGTGCGGGTTGCGGCGCTGGGCAAGAAGGGCGAGATCAGCCTGAAGATGCGCGATCTCGGCCAGATGGACCCGGCCGGGCGGCAGGCCGCCGGGGCGCTGCTGAACGCGCTGAAGGACGAGATCGACGCCGCATTGCGCGCGAAGAAGACGGCACTCGGCGATGCGGCGCTGGACGAGCGGCTGAAATCTGAATGGCTTGACGTGACGCTGCCGGGAAGGCCGCGCCGTCCGGGGACCGTCCATCCCGTATCCCAGGTGATGGAAGAGCTGACGGCGATCTTTGCCGATATGGGCTTTTCCGTCGCCGAAGGCCCGCAGGTGGAAAGCGACTGGTACAACTTCGACGCGCTGAACATCCCGCCCGAACATCCCTCGCGGCAGGAGCATGACACGTTCTTCATGCACCGCGATCCGGGCGACGACCGGCCGCCGCATGTTCTGCGCACCCATACTTCCCCGGTGCAGATCCGTGCGATGATGCAAGAGGGCGCACCGATCCGGGTGATCGCGCCGGGCCGCGTCTACCGGATGGACATGGACCAGACCCATACGCCGATGTTCCATCAGGCCGAGGGCCTGGCGATCGACCGCGATATCAGCATGGCAAACCTCAAGTGGACGCTGGAGGAATTCTGCCGCGCCTATTTCGAAGTGCCCTCGGTGGAGCTGCGCTTTCGCGCGTCGCATTTTCCTTTCACCGAACCCTCTGCCGAAGTGGACATCCGCTATTCCATTGTCGGCGGCCAGCTGCGCATCGGCGAGGGCGACAGATGGATGGAGATACTGGGCTCCGGCATGGTGCATCCCAAGGTGTTGGCGGCTGCGGGCGTCGATCCGGACCAGTGGCAGGGCTTTGCCTTCGGGATGGGGATCGACCGGCTGGCGATGCTGAAATACGGCATTCCCGATCTGCGGGCGTTCTTCGAATCCGATCTGCGCTGGTTGCGCCACTACGGGTTTTCGCCGCTGGATGTGCCCGATCTGGCCGGCGGGCTCAGCCTCTGATCAACCCAGGCGCTTTTTCCAGACGGCAGCATCGCCGAGGCTGGCAACGAAAGCCTCATGCGCGGCGGCCTCTTCGGCGGTGATCCGGGGGACGAGCGGCTCTGGCCGCGGGGGGGGCCGCCAGGCGGAGGCGCTGCCCCGGTTGCCATCGTCAGAGGCGGTTGTCTGAAGCACGAGATCGGGCTGCCGACCGCCGATCAATTCCAGATAGACCTCGGCCAGGATCTCGCTGTCGAGAAGCGCGCCGTGTTTTTCGCGCATCGAATTGTCGACGCCAAACCGGCGGCAGAGCGCGTCGAGCGAGGCTGGCGAGCCGGGGAACTTCTGCCGGGCGATGGCAAGCGTATCCGTGGCGCGGGCAAAGGGAAGGCCGGGAAATCCCGCGCGCTGGAGTTCGAAATTCAGGAATTTCATGTCGAAGGCAGCATTGTGGATCACAAGCTGCGCATCCGCGACGAAATCGAGAAAGGCCTGACCGATACTTGCGAAAACGGGTTTGTCGCGGAGATGCTCGTCACCGAGGCCATGCACCTCGAACGCCTCTTTCGGCATCGGGCGTTCCGGGTTGACATACTGGTGGTAGGTGCGGCCGGTCGGCAGGTGATTGAAAAGCTCCACCGCGCCGATCTCGACGATCCGGTGGCCTTCGGCAGGCTCGAAGCCGGTGGTTTCGGTGTCGAGGACGATTTCACGCATCCCTGGCCCTCCTGCGACGGATATCTGCGATCACTTCCCTGACCCGGGCGCGGGCCGTGTCGAGAGCGAGCGTTTCGATGACATGATCGGCGCGGGCGCGTTTTTCGGCGTCGGGCATTTGCCGGGCAAGGATGATCTGAAGCTCCGCTTCCGTCATCCCGCGGGCCAATGCACGCGCGCGCTGCACGTCAGGCGGAACGGAGACCACGATGACCGCATCGCAGCTGCCCGCTGCACCGGTTTCGAAAAGCAGCGGTATGTCCAGCAGAACGATGTCGGCCTCTGCCGCCGCGAGAAAGGCCGCCCGCTCGGCAGCAACCAGCGGGTGAACGGCGGCATTCAGCCTGTCCATGACTGCAGGGTCGGCGGCGATCAGCGCCCGAAGCCGCGGCCTGCTGACACTGCCGTCCGCCTCGATCGCCCCGGGGAAGAGCGCGGCCACGACCCGGGCGGCAGGCTGCCCGGGGCATAGAGGCGTGCACGGTGGCATCTGCATCCCAGACGGGAATGCCCTCGTCGGCGAACATCCGTGCGGTGGTTGATTTTCCCATGCCGATGGAACCGGTCAATCCAAGCACGAAGGGTTTCATGCCGAGAGCACGGCCTGACGCGTGGCTTCGTCGACCTCGGGCCGTGGGCCGAACCAGCGCTCGAACCCGGGCGCTGCCTGGTGCAGCAGCATCCCGAGGCCGTCGACTACGGTGCAGCCGATCTCTTCGGCCTCGATCAGCAGCTGGGTCTGAAGCGGGGTATAGACCAGATCGGTTACCAGCGCCCGGGGTGACAGCGCATCGAGCGGAACCCGGAAGTCCGGCTTGCCGGTCATCCCGAGCGATGTGGTGTTCACCACGGTCATCGCACCGTCCAGCAGGTTTGCCGCCTGAACCCAGTCATGCACCACGACTTTCGCGCCGAAATCGGAGCGCAATGCCTCGGCCCTCGGGCGGGTTCGGTTGGCCACGCGGATTTCGGGGGTGCCGACCTCGATCAATGCCGCCACAACGGGCGCGGGCCGCACCCCCCGGCGCCGAGGATCGCCGCAGGCCCGGCGCCCGGTTCCCAGTGCGGGGCGTTCTGGCGGAGGTTGGCAATGAAGCCGGAACCGTCGGTATTGTCGGCATGGATCTTGCCATCCTTGCGGAAGATCAGGGTGTTGGCAGCACCGATCAGTGCCGCGCGGTCGGTGATGATATCGGCGATGTGAAGAATCGCCTCCTTGTGCGGGATGGTGATGTTGACACCGACGAAACCCATCCTCGGCAGGACGCGGATGATCTCGGACAGATCCTGAGGCGCGACATCCATCGGGATGTAATGGCCCTTGAGACCATAGCGCTTCAGCCAATAGCCATGCAGCGCCGGAGAGCGGCTGTGGGCAATCGGGTGGCCGATCACACCGGCCAGCGGGATACGCGGATGGTCCGTCATGCGTCGATCATGCCCCGAGTTCCAAGCCATGCCAACAGCGGCAACAGCGGCAGGCCGAGAATCGTGAAGTAATCGCCGTCGACGGCGGAAAAGAGCCGGACGCCTTCTTCCTCCAGTTTATAGGCGCCGACCGAATGGCGGATGCTGTCCCAGTTCCGGTCGACATATGCGCCGAGATAGCCGTCGGAAAACGGCCGCATGGCAAGGGACGCCGTGCCGATATGGCGCCAGACGGGCTGGGCGTCCTGATAGACCACGATGGCGGAGAGGAGCTGATGCGTCCGGCCGCGCAGCTGCGTCAGTTGCGCCCGTGCGTCATCGGGCGTCTCAGGCTTGGCAAAGACCTGTTTCCCGAGGCAGAGAACCTGATCGCAGCCGATGACGGTATCTTCGGGCATCCGCTCGGCGATCTTGCGGGCCTTCATTTCGGCGAGCGTATCGGCGATGTCACGGGGCGTCGCACCCTCGGCATCAAGTGCGATGCGGATCGCCTCTTCATCGATGAGGGCGGGCCGCGCGGCAACCTCCAGCCCGGCGGAACGGAGCAGTTGAAGCCGGATCACGGAGGAGGAGGCGAGGAGAAGGGCCATGGATGCCTTTGTGGATATCCCGTGTTTGTTCCATGGGGCGGAGCACTGGGCAAGCCCCCGTTGCCGAGGGCGAGGGCGTTCCGGGCGGCACATCCGCCGGCGCTGCGCGAGATATCCCGCTGTTCACAGGGCTGTTACATTCTTCGGGACATACCCGTCATCCCAAGCGATGGATGGAAGGCCTCTTTGCGGTGGGTCTGCGGCAAGCTTCTGATATAATTCTGTTTATTTCTTCTTCAGCGGCTGCGGCGCTGTTATCCCGGGGTTTTCCACACCGGCAGCGCTGTGGGGAAGATCGGGGATGATCCGGGCAATCCCGTTCTCCCCAGACCCTACATCATCATCATTCCTTTCTTTAAGTCTTCTTTATAAGAAGAAGACAGAAAGCGGGGTTCGAATGGGCGATTTCCTGGCGGAATGGTATCTGGTGGTGAAATCGCTTCATGTGGTTTCGGTGATCGCCTGGATGGCGGGGCTGTTCTATCTGCCGCGGCTTTTTGTCTATCATGTGGAACAGGTCGAGGCCGGATCTGCGACCGACGCGATGTTCCAGACGATGGAAAGGCGGTTGTTGCGGGCGATCATGAACCCGGCGATGATCGCAGGCTGGATCTTCGGTCTTGGTCTGGTTCTGACGCCGGGGATCGTGGACTGGACCGCGGTCTGGCCCTGGGCGAAGGCGGTCAGCGTGATCGTGATGACGTGGTTTCACATGTGGCTTGCGGGTCGACGAAAGGATTTCGCTTCTGGTCGGAACCGGCTGACGGGGCGGCAGTACCGGATGATGAACGAAGTGCCGACCGTTCTGATGCTGATCATCGTCTTCTCGGTGATCGTGAAGTTCTGATCGATTGACTTTTGGCGGCCTGCGCGATATCGGGCGCGGGACGGGGCCGTCCGGCCTCTGGTATTTCCCTTTCCAGCGCTGCGAAGATCTTGCCCCGAGGCGGATGCGGCTTGAGGTATTCTCCATGACTGTCGAACGTTTGAATCTTGCGGACCTGAAGGCCAAGACCCCGGCCGATCTGTTGGCCATGGCCGAGGAATGGGAGATCGAGAACGCTCCGTCGATGCGCAAGGGCGAGATGATGTTCTCGATCCTGAAGGAGCATGCGGAGGAAGGCTGGGAGATTGGTGGCGATGGAGTGCTGGAGGTTCTGCAGGACGGATTCGGCTTTCTGCGGTCGCCGTCGGCGAACTATCTGCCGGGGCCGGATGACATCTATGTCAGCCCGGAAATGATCCGGCAGTTTTCCTTGCGCACAGGCGACACGATCGAGGGAGTGATCGCGGCGCCGAAGGAGAATGAGCGCTATTTCTGCCTGACAAAGGCGACGAAGATCAATTTCGACGATCCCGAGCGGGCCAAGCACAAGGTGCATTTCGACAATCTGACGCCGCTTTACCCCGACGAGCGGCTGAAGATGGAGGTGGAGGATCCCACCATCAAGGACCGGTCGGCCCGGATCATCGATCTTGTGGCGCCGATCGGGAAGGGCCAGCGTGGCCTGATCGTGGCGCCACCACGGACCGGAAAGACGGTGCTTTTGCAGAACATCGCGCATTCCATCGCGACCAATCATCCCGAGTGCTATCTGATCGTGCTTCTGATTGACGAGCGCCCGGAAGAGGTGACCGATATGCAGCGGTCGGTGAAGGGGGAGGTTGTGTCCTCGACATTCGACGAACCGGCGACGCGGCATGTGGCGGTGGCCGAAATGGTGATCGAAAAGGCGAAGCGGTTGGTGGAGCACAAACGCGATGTGGTGATCCTGCTCGATTCGATCACGCGTCTTGGGCGCGCGTTCAACACCGTTGTCCCATCGTCGGGCAAGGTGCTGACCGGCGGTGTGGATGCGAATGCGCTGCAGCGGCCGAAGCGGTTTTTCGGTGCGGCGCGGAATATCGAGGAGGGAGGCTCGCTGACCATCATCGCGACCGCGCTGATCGATACCGGCAGCCGGATGGACGAGGTGATCTTCGAGGAGTTCAAGGGCACCGGCAATTCCGAGATCGTGCTGGATCGGAAGGTTGCGGACAAGCGCGTGTTCCCGGCGATGGATATCCTGAAGTCCGGAACGCGGAAAGAGGACCTTCTGGTGGACAAGGCGGATCTGCAGAAGACCTATGTGCTGCGCCGGATTCTGAACCCGATGGGCACGACGGATGCGATCGAGTTCCTGATCGGGAAGCTGAAACAGACGAAATCCAACGCGGATTTCTTTGATTCGATGAATACCTGATCCGAGGCGGAAGGCTGCGGCCGATGGATACGATCTATGCCCTGGCCACGGCGCGGGGCCGCGCGGGCGTTGCGGTCATCCGGATTTCCGGGCCGCGCGCCTGGGCGGTCGGGGCGCTGCTTTGCGGGCATTTGCCGGAACCGCGGATAGCGGGGCTGCGGCGGCTGATGTGGCGCGGCGAGCAGCTTGATACCGCGCTGGTCCTGGCATTTGCGCAAGGCGCGAGCTTTACCGGCGAGGAGGTGGTCGAGCTTCAACTGCATGGCGGGCCTGCTGTCATTGCCGCGGTGCTGCGTGCCTTGGCGGAGGAGCCGGGGTTGCGTCTGGCGGAGGCTGGAGAGTTCACCCGCCGGGCGCTTGAAAACGGTGTGCTGGATCTGACGCAGGTCGAGGGACTGGCGGATCTGATTGACGCGGAAACCGAGGCCCAGCGGCGCCAGGCTGTCCGCGTTCTTGCGGGCGCCATCGGGGATCGGGTGGAAATCTGGCGCAGAGATCTGATCCGGGCCGCGGCACTTCTTGAGGCGACCATCGATTTTGCCGATGAAGATGTGCCGGTGGATGTGACGCCGGAGGTTCTGGGGCTCATCGACGGAGTGTTGGCGGATCTGCGGCGCGAGAGCCTGGGTGTTCCGTCGGCCGAACGCATCCGGGATGGGTTCGAGGTGGCGATCCTTGGTGCGCCGAATGTCGGGAAGTCGACGCTTCTCAATCAATTGGCGGGTCGGGATGCGGCCATCACCTCGGAAGTTGCGGGTACGACACGGGATGTGATCGAGGTGCGGATGGATATCGGTGGGCTGCCGGTGACCCTGCTTGACACTGCCGGTTTGCGCGAGACCGAAGATCGGGTCGAGAAGATCGGGATTGGCAGGGCTCTGGCGCGCGCCAGGGCGGCCGATCTGCGGATCTTTCTTTCTGGCGATGATCAGTCTGCCCTGCCCATTGATCCTGGCCCGGAGGATATTCTGCTGGAAGGCAAGGCCGACCGGCGGGACATTGCCGCGGGAAGGATGGCGATATCGGGGCTGACGGGGGACGGCGTCCAGGAATTGCTGGAGGTGATCGAGGCCCGGCTTCGGACCCGGACGGCATCGGCCGGTGTGCTGGTGCGGGAACGCCACCGGATCGCCGTGGAGCGGGCGGTAGAGGCGCTGGAAGAGGCAAGGGCTGAGCTGACAAAGAGTGGCTCGCATGTGGAGCTGGCGGCGGATATGCTCCGGACGGCACTTCGGGCGCTGGATTCGCTGATCGGACGGGTGGATGTGGAGCAGCTGCTGGGTGAGATCTTTGCCAGTTTCTGTATCGGGAAATGAAGGGGTCGGAAATGTCGCACTTTGACGTTGTTGTCATTGGAGGTGGCCATGCAGGGACCGAGGCGGCGGCTGCGGCAGCGCGCATGGGAGTGCGGACAGCACTTGTGACGCTTCGCGTGGCGGCGATTGGTGCAATGTCCTGCAACCCGGCGATCGGCGGTCTTGGCAAGGGTCATCTGGTGCGCGAGATCGATGCGCTTGATGGAGTCATGGGCCGGATGGCGGATGCGGCGGGCATTCAGTTTCGTCTGTTGAACCGGCGGAAAGGCCCAGCGGTACAGGGTCCGAGGGCGCAGATTGATCGCGGGCTTTACCGTGACGCGATGCAGCGCGCGCTTCGGCAGATGGAAAAGCTGGAGATCATCGAGGGTGAGGTCGAGGATATCGTGATCCGCTCTGGCCGGTTGGAAGGCGTTCGTCTGGCATCGGGGGTGACACTGCGGTCTGCGCAGGTGATCTTGACGGCCGGAACCTTCCTGAACGGGGTGATCCATGTGGGTGACCAGCGCCGCCCGGGCGGCAGGATGGGAGACAGGCCTTCGGTGGTGTTGGCGGCGCGGCTGAATGACCTTGCGCTGCCGGGGGGGAGGCTGAAGACGGGAACGCCGCCGCGGCTTGATGGCCGCACGATTGACTGGGCGCGGTTGGAAATGCAGCCGGGCGATGACGAGCCGACCATGTTTTCCTTCCTGAGCAAGCGACCCGCGGCGCGCCAGGTGGCTTGTGGTATTGGCCATACGAATGAGGAAACGCACCAGATCGTGCGGGATAACCTTGGACTTTCCGCTATGTATGGTGGTCACATCGAGGGCGTCGGACCCCGATATTGCCCCTCGATCGAAGACAAGGTCGTTCGGTTTGCGGACAAGGCTTCTCATCAGGTGTTTCTTGAGCCGGAAGGGCTGAACGACCCGGTCGTCTATCCGAACGGTCTGTCGACATCGTTGCCGGAGGAGGTACAGGTCCGCTACGTGAGAACGATTGCGGGGCTTGAGAATGTGACAGTGCTGCAGCCTGGCTACGCGATAGAGTACGACTTCTTTGATCCCAGGGCGCTTCGTCAGACCCTGGAGACCAAGGCGGTTGGCGGGCTATATTTTGCGGGTCAGATTAACGGAACTACAGGATATGAGGAGGCTGCGGCCCAAGGGCTGGTTGCTGGGATCAATGCTGCTGCGGTTGCGACGGGGGCGGAGCCTGCGGAATTCAGCCGCGCGACAAGCTACATCGGAGTGATGATCGACGATCTGACCACGCGCGGCGTGTCGGAACCCTATCGGATGTTCACTTCGCGGGCAGAGTTCCGCCTGACCGTTCGCGCCGACAATGCGGACCAACGGCTGACGCCGCTTGGCATTCGCTGGGGGTGTATCACGGATCAACGTGCGGCGGTCTTTTGCCGGGAAGATGGCGGGGCTCGATGCGGCGCGGCAGCGGCTGGAAGCGGAATCCTTCGGCTCGCAGGCTCTTGAGGCGGTAGGGATCAAGGTAAGCCATGATGGCGTGCGCCGCTGTGGGCTCAAATTGCTCGCCCTACCAGAGATGGGGCCGGAAACGCTCAGGCGGCTTTCGGACGTGTTTGTCGGGATCGACGAGGATGTCCTTGCTCAACTGCAGATCGCGGCGGTCTATGATCAGTATGCGGCCCGGCAAGAGAAAGACGTCGCACAGCTAGCGGCGCAGGAGCAGTGCAGGTTTCCGGAGGATTTCAATTTTCAGGCGATTTCGGGCCTTTCGTCAGAACTTCGCGGGAAGGTGGAGAAGCTCCGGCCGGCAAACATGCATCAGGCGGCCGGCATCGAGGGGATGACGCCCGCCGCGCTCGTCCTGCTGTTGGCGCACATCAAGAAGCACGATCGAAATCGGAGGGCCGGTTGATTGCGCGCAGTTCGGATATTCTCGACGCTCTGAATGTTTCACGTGAAACACTTGAGCGGCTGGAGCAGTTTGAGGCGCTTGTCGAGAAGTGGAACAGAAGCGTCAATCTGGTTGCCAAATCGACGCTGCCCGACTTCTGGACGCGGCATGTTGTTGATTCCGCACAGGTGTACTTCCACGCCGGAGAGGAATGTGCGCGATGGGTGGATTTGGGGTCGGGGGGCGGACTTCCGGGTGTGGTGATAGCCATCCTGGCAAGTCAGTTTCGACCGGCGCAAACAACGGTACTGATCGAAGCTGACAAAAGAAAAGCCGCCTTTCTGAGGGAAGCCATCAGAGTCACGGGCGTTTCAGCGCAGGTGTTGGCAGAACGCATCGAGGATTGTGAGCCATGTCATGCCAACTGCTTGTCAGCGAGGGCTCTGGCACCACTTAGCGGTTTGCTCTCCTATGCCGAGAGGCATATGGAGAACACCGGGACCGCTGTTTTCCTCAAAGGCGGAACTTATCGTGAAGAAGTCGAGGCAGCGCGTAGAAGCTGGCGTTTCGATCTTACCCCCATTGAGAGCATAACAGACCCCGCCGCCGCTGTCCTCGTCATCAGGAATGTTGAACGTGCAAGTCACAACTGACCACAATTGGCCCTATACCATCGCGATCGCCAACCAGAAGGGTGGCGTCGGAAAGACAACCACGGCAATAAACCTGGCTGCTGGCCTCTGCGAGCTTGGATACAGGGTGTTGATTGTCGACCTCGATCCGCAAGGCAATTCGTCGACCGGGCTTGGTGTGTCCGCACGAGACCGCAAACTGACATCCTATGATCTGGTGGTTGACGGTGTCGCGCCAGATACGGTGATCAAGGAAACCCGGAACCCTCGCTTGTCGATCATTCCGTCGAACGCGGATCTCGCATCCGCGGATCTTGAAATCATGTCGAGCGAGCGTCGTAGCTTTCTGCTGCGCGACGCCCTGCAGCACCCGAGACTGGAAGCCTTTGGATTCGAGTGCATCGTGATCGACTGCCCGCCGTCACTCAGCCTGCTGACGGTGAACGCACTCGTAGCCAGCGATTCGCTCCTGGTTCCGCTTCAATGCGAGTTCTTCGCATTGGAAGGGCTGTCCCAACTGATGCTGACTGTGCGCGACGTTCGACGATCGGCCAATCCGAACCTCCGCATCGAAGGAATTGTGCTTACCATGCACGATGTCCGCAATAGGTTGACTGCCTTGGTGGAGGCCGATGCGCGAGCAACGATGGGAGAGCTGGTCATGAGAACGACAATTCCACGCAACGTGAGGGTCAGCGAAGCCCCATCCTATGCGATGTCCGTGCTTGAATACGAATCGACCTCCAAGGGTGCAGAGGCCTATCGTGCCCTGGCAAAAGAAATTGCTGCGCGCAGACCCGCACCGATGTCAAATGGAAGCTGACGCATGACCAAACCACCGCAGAAACGGGGCCTTGGTCGGGGCCTTTCCGCCCTGATGGCCGATATCAGCGCCCAGACCCCAGATCAGACCCCACAGCCCGAAAGGCGCGAGATCACGGTTCCTCTGGAGCATCTCGTGCCAAACCCGCAGCAACCAAGGACAGACTTCAGGCGCGAGGAGCTGGCCAACCTGGCGGACTCGATCCGCCAGAAGGGCGTCATCCAGCCGCTGATCGTGCGCCCAGGGTCGCGGCGAACACGTTCGAGATCGTCGCCGGAGAACGCCGCTGGCGTGCCGCGCAGATGGCGCAACTCCATGATATTCCTGTAATTATCAGGAACCTGTCCGATAGCGAAGTGCTGGAGGTGGCCATCATTGAAAACGTGCAGCGCGAAGACCTCAACCCGATCGAAGAGGCGCTTGGGCTCAGGCAGTTGATGGTCCGCTTTGGCCATACCCAGGAAAAGATCGCCGAAGCGCTGAGCAAGAGCAGAAGCCACATCGCCAACCTGCTGCGGCTTCTTTCGCTCCCGGATGAAGTGCAGTCGATGGTCCGCGTCGGAACCCTGAGTGCCGGCCACGCCCGCGCCCTCATTGCCAGTCCGGACCCGATCGATCTTGCGCAAAAGGTCGTCGGCCGGGGCCTCTCCGTCCGGGAAACCGAGCGGCTGGTCCGTACCTCCGGCATTCGCTCTCAATCTGGTGCGGCCGGATCCAGGCGCCGCGTCGAGACAAAGGACGCTGACACCCGGGCAATCGAGGCAGATCTTTCTGCCAACCTGAAGATGTCCGTCCGGATCGACCACGAGCCTGGCGGCGATGGAGGCCTTGTCACGATCCGGTACAACTCACTCGCAGATCTCGATATGTTGTGCCGAGTGCTGTCCTTGATACCACGGGATGTGGAAAAACGGGAATTCTAAGCGGGCCTCCGTCAAGGCGCCAGGGTCTCCAGAATGGAGTTAAGAAGCAGTCGCCCCCTAGGCGTCGCAACCATCCGATCGCCCACGCTATCCATAAGTCCCAGATCGATGAGCCCGCAGAGTCGCTCCTCGTCAACGGGCTTTCCCGCAAGGCCGTGAAACCGCGAAAGTGACGCTCCCTCTTTGAGACGAAGCGCCATGAGGATGTACTCCGTCGCCTGATCAGCCCCGGAAAGCATCTGCCAGGGCAGATCGCCCCCTCCGGAACCAACGGCCTCGATCCAGTCAGCCGGCGCGCGACGCGCCTCGGTTGCCCATCGTTGTCCAGACAAAGTCAGTCGTCCATGCGCGCCGGGACCAACTCCAGCATAATCCCCCATCCGCCAGTAGATGAGGTTGTGCCGCGCCTCTGCCCCCGTACGGGCGTGGTTGGACACTTCATATCCCATGAGCCCTGCCGCCTCGCAGGCCACACCGGTCATCTCATAGAGGTCAGCGGAAAGGTCATCCGAAGGCAGACCCGACAGAAGGCCTTTCGCAAACCTTTCCGCAAAGACCGTGTTCTCCTCAATTGTCAGCTGGTACAGCGACAGATGCTCGGTCCCAAGGCTGATGGCGCGTTCCAACTCCTGGCTCCAGGCATCAAGCGTCTGCTCCTGCCTCGCATATATCAGGTCGATGCTCACCCGCGAAAAGCTGCTCTGCGCCACCTCGATCGCGGCAAGCGCTTCGGAAACCGAGTGCATGCGACCAAGTCGCCGCAGATCGTGGTCATCAAGCGCCTGAATTCCAAGCGAAACCCGATTTACGCCCGCTTCGGCGTAACCCCGGAACCTCCGGGCCTCCACCGACCCAGGATTCGCCTCCAGCGTCACTTCCAGGTCGTTGGCGGGACGCCAGATATCTGTTGCCTTGGCAATGATGCTGCCCACAAGCTCCGGCTTCATCAACGAAGGCGTCCCGCCACCAAAGAAGATGCTGTTCAGAACCCGGCCCTCGGTCCGCGCACCAACGCGGTCCAGCTCTCGCAGATAGGCCGCCTGCCAGCGCGCCGAATCGATCTCCTGCGCGACATGGCTGTTGAAGTCGCAATAGGGGCATTTTGACGTGCAGAATGGCCAGTGCACATACAGCCCGAACCCCACATTCCGCCAATCTTCCATCAATCCCTGTCCCGCTTTCCGCCGCAACCGGCCCCACCAGAGGTGAAAGCACCCGATCCCATCCGGGGCCGCGGCGGAGTGTTTCACGTGAAGCGGGCGCGAAGGAGCTTCTCCATCGCCACACCGCGATGACTGATCCGGTTCTTCGCCCAACGGTCCATCTCTCCGAAAGTCACATCAAAACCGTCGGGCTGAAACATCGGATCGAAACCATGGCCTTGCGTGCCCCGCGGCGGCCAGACCAGCTGACCCGCCACCTCCCCTTCGAAAACATGCTCCTGCCCGTCGGGACAAGCCAGCAACAACGTGCAGTGAAACCGTGCCCGGCGGGGTGTCGCTGCACCGATCTTCTCCAGCGCCTCCCAGACCCGCCGCATGGCGCGGTCGAAATCACGGCCGTCTGGCCCCTCTGCCCAATCCGCGGTATGAACGCCCGGCAACCCCTGCAGCGCATCCACACAGAGCCCCGAATCATCGGCCAATGCTGGCAGGCCGGACTGCGAAACCCCGGCCCGCGCCTTCAGCCGCGCATTCCCGGCAAAGCTGTCCTTCGTCTCCTCCGGCACCGGAAGACCCAGCGCCGCCGCTCCGACAACCTCGATCCCAAGCGGCGCCAGCAGACGGTCGATCTCGTCAAGCTTCCCCTGATTATGCGTCGCCACAAGCAGCCGACGGCCGATTGCGATCTCCATCACTGCCCGACCGCGGCCCGCTGCACAGCGACAAGATCGTCAATACCAGCCTGCGCCATATCCAGCAGCTCCGCCAGCTGATCGCGCGAGAATGTCGATCCCTCGGCCGACATCTGCACCTCGATCAGCCGCCCGCTGCCGTTGATCACGAAATTCCCGTCCGTCCCGGCACTCGAATCCTCGAGATAATCAAGGTCGAGCACTGTCTGCCCGGCGTAAATGCCGCAGGATACGGCGGCCACATGATCCAGTATCGGATCGCCCGACACCTCGCCGGCCTTCATGAGACGGTTCACCGCAAGCCTGAGCGCCACCCAGCCACCGGTGATCGACGCACAGCGCGTCCCGCCATCAGCCTGCAATACATCGCAATCAACCACGATCTGGCGCTCGCCAAGTGCGCTCCGATCAATCCCGGCCCGCAGTGACCTTCCGATAAGCCTTTGAATTTCCTGCGTTCTTCCAGACTGCTTTCCCGCAGCGGCTTCCCGCCGCATCCGCGTGTTCGTAGCCCTCGGCAACATCCCATATTCAGCAGTTACCCACCCAAGCCCGGTGTTCTTCAGAAACGGCGGCGTCTTCTCCTCCAGCGTTGCCGAACACAGAACATGCGTATCCCCCATCCTGATCAGGCAAGAACCCTCCGCGTGTTTCATCACATCGGTTTCGATTGAAACCTGCCGCAATTCGCTTAACTTCCTGCCGGAGGGGCGCATCTCTTAGCCTTTCATTCAGAACCAGGGTCAGATACGCAAGCTAACCGTACCGATGCAACCCCGATCAACACTGCGTCGGCAGGATGATCCCGCCGTCAGCCCAGGGTGACCATGGCCGATCAGGCAACCATCCTCGCCGAGATGAACGACCGCACCCGCGAAGTGTTTCGCCGGGTCGTCGAAGGCTATCTCGATTCCGGCGATCCCGTCGGCTCGCGTACCCTGACTCGGTCGATGTCAGAGAAAGTTTCCGCCGCCACCGTTCGCAATGTCATGCAGGATCTGGAATATCTGGGTCTCCTCGACAGCCCGCATGTCTCCGCCGGCCGCATTCCCACCCAGCTTGGCCTTCGCATGTTCGTCGATGGCCTGCTCGAAATCGGAACATTGTCGCGCGAAGATCAGCAGAAGATCGACGCCACCCTCTCCTCCGATGACCGCGACGTAAGCTCCCTCCTCGATCACGTCGGTGCGGCGCTTTCCGGCATGACCCGTGGCGCAAGCCTCGTTCTGGCGCCCAAACGCGAAGCGCCGATCCGCCATATCGAGTTCGTCAGCCTCGCCCCCGACCGCGCGCTTGTGGTGCTCGTCTTCGCCGACGGCCAGGTCGAGAACCGTATCTTCACCCCGCCACCGGGACAGACCCCCTCTTCCATGCGCGAGGCCGCAAACTTCCTCAACTCCCTCGCCGAAGGCAAAACCCTGACGGCCCTGCGCAGCACAATCGCCGCCGATATCACGCTGCGTCGGCAGCAGATCGATGCGCTCGCCCAGGATCTGGTCGCGAGCGGCCTCGCTCTTTGGGAAAATGCGGGCGAAAGCTCCGAGCGGCTGATCGTCCGCGGCCGCGCGAATCTCATCGACGCCGCCTCCGACGCGGCCGAAATCGACAGGGTCCGCACCCTCTTTGACGACCTCGAACGCAAACGCGACATCGCCGAATTCCTCGGCCTGGCCGAAACCGGTGACGGTGTGCGCATATTTATCGGCTCCGAGAACAAGCTTTTCTCACTTTCCGGTTCAAGTCTCGTCGTTTCTCCCTATATGAACGCTGATCGTAAAATCATCGGTGCGATCGGCGTGATCGGCCCGACCCGCCTCAATTACGGCCGGATCGTGCCCATCGTCGATTACACCGCGCAACTCGTAGGGCGCCTCGTTTCGGATCGGGGCAAAGGATAAGAATGCGGAAGACAAGGACGAACGACATGGCGCAGGATCAGGCCACCCCCGAAGACATCATGTTCACCGAGGCCGAAGCCGCGGCGCAATTCGATGAGCTGGAGGCCCTGCGCCAGGAGCGGGACGAGCTGCGCGACAAATTCATGCGTGCCCTCGCCGATGCCGAGAATTCCCGCAAACGGGCAGACCGTGACCGGCGCGAGGCCGAACAATACGGCAGCTCCCGCCTCGCGCGCGATCTGCTGCCCGTCTACGACAATCTTCACCGCGCGCTGAATGCCGTCCCAGACGAACAGCGCCAGAACTCCGCCGCGCTGATCGAAGGGGTCGAGCTGACGCTGCGCGAACTCACCTCCGTCATGACCCGGCACGGCGTGACCCCGATTTCCCCCGAGGTGGGCGATCTCTTCGATCCGCAGCTGCATCAGGCGATGTTCGAAGCGCCGGTGCCGGGAACCAAGGCCGGCCAGATCATCCAGGTGATGACCCTGGGCTTTCTGCTTTATGACCGCCTGCTCCGGCCGGCACAGGTCGGCGTTTCGTCCACAACGGGCGCCGCCAACTGATATAGCGCTTATTTATCAGACAGCTGCTTCAGCTCATAGACCAGCTGAAGCGCTTCCATCGGCGTCAGCTCGTCAGGGTTGATCGCCGCCATTCGCGCCTCTGCGGGGCTTGGCCCCTTCGCGGGCGGCGCTGCCGGTGCCGCCGGCGCGAGGCGGAAGAGCGGCAGATCATCGATCAGCGCCTTCTGCGCGCCGGCATCGCGGTCGCCCTTCCTCCAGCGCCTCCAGAACCACCCGCGCCCGCTCCACCACGCGATGCGGCAGGCCCGCCAGCCGGGCGACCTGAACGCCATAGGACCGGTCCGCCGCGCCCTTCCTGACCTCATGCAGGAAGATGACGTCCCCCTCCCATTCCTTCACGGCCACCGTGGCGTTCTCCACCCCCGTCAGCTTGCCCGCAAGGGCAGTCATCTCGTGATAATGCGTGGCGAACAGCGCCCGGCAGCGGTTCACCTCATGAAGATGCTCCAGCGTCGCCCAGGCGATCGAAAGCCCGTCATATGTCGCCGTGCCGCGCCCGATCTCATCCAGGATCACCAGCGCGCGGTCATCGGCCTGATTGAGGATCGCAGCCGTCTCCACCATCTCGACCATGAAGGTCGACCGGCCCCGCGCCAGATCGTCCGCCGCGCCAACCCGGCTGAACAACTGGCTGACAAGGCCGATCTGCGCGCGGGTCGCCGGAACAAAGCTACCCGCCTGCGCCAGAAGCGCGATCAGCGCATTCTGCCGCAGAAACGTGGACTTGCCCGCCATGTTCGGCCCGGTCAACAGCCAGATCGCGGGCGTGTCCTCGCCGGTCAGCGCGCAGTCATTGGCAACGAACGGCCCCGATCCCTGCCGCCGCAGCGCCCGCTCCACCACCGGATGCCGCCCCCCCGTCACCAGAAAGGCGCGGCTCGTATCGACCACCGGCTCACTCCAGTCCTCCGCCGCGGCAAGATCGGCGAGCGCCGCGGCAAGATCGATCTCGGCCAGCGCACGCGCCGCCTTTCCGATCGGCCCTGCCACATCCAGAATTCTGCGTTTCAGGCCATCATAGTGACGTTTTTCGATCTCCAGCGCATGATGACCCGCGTTCAGGATCCGCGTCTCGATCTCGTTCAGCGGGACCGTCGTGAAGCGGACCTGACCGGCTGTCGTCTGCCGGTGGATGAAGGTCTCGTTCAGCGGCGGCGAGAGCATCTTCTCGGCATGGGCGGCTGTCGTCTCGATGAAATAGCCAAGCACATTGTTGTGCTTGATCTTCAGGCTGGTGATACCGGTCCGCGCGGCATAATCAGCCTGCATCCGGGCGATGACGCCACGCCCCTCGTCGCGCAGGGCGCGCGTCTCGTCCAGCTCGGCGTCATAGCCCGCCGCGACAAAACCGCCATCGCGCGCAAGAAGCGGCGGCTCCGCTACCAGCGCGCGGTCCAGCAGATCGACGATGTCCCCATGGCCGACAAGCTCGCCCGCTGCTTCCACCAGAAGATCGGGGCCATCCACCAGCAGAGCGGCCACCCGTGCGGCCTGGCCAAGCCCCGCACGTATCGCGGCAAGATCGCGCGGGCCGACGAGCGCCTGCAGCTGCGCCTCGGCCGCAGCCCGCTTGGAGTCCGCGCATATGAGACGAAGTTTCGTCCCGGCGAGAGCGGCCTCGACTGCCAGCCGCGCGCCGTCGCCGTCTTGCCTGCGCCGTGGGTGCCGATCAGCATCAAACGCTCACCGGGCAGCGGCGCGATCGGCACGAACTGGGCCGTCTGCAGCAGACAATTGGCTA
>JAAURK010000319.1 GCA_012032275.1 Tabrizicola sp. | reverse complement strand
CCGAAAGATCCAAAGAGACCCTGTGGCAGAAAATCGGCGACCTGCTCGCCCTCTTCACACCAAACGAATGCGCAAACTACCTTGTCAACTCAGGATACGCTTCCGTGAAACCCTGAAAAGCTCTAGGTGTGAGCTTGCGGAAGGCTGTCCATTCGGACCGGACCATGCGGCGGTGGTCGTTGCTGCCTTGTGACGCAGGCGATTTCCCGGCCCGAACGGGGAAAAGTGCCTGTCGCAGGGTCGCGCACCGTCCGGGCCGTTTCCGCTAGCGCTCCAGCGCGCCCTTGCCCGCGATGATCCTGCTCCGGAACCTGGCAATCCGCGCCATCCGGGTTTGCGGTTGCTTTGCGGCGCCGAGATTGATGACATAGCTTTTCTGGCGGCCCGGTGTCAGGGCGCGGAATGCCTCGGCCAGTTCGGGGTCCGCGTCCAGCGCCTCGATGAGTTCGTCGGGCATCTCCAGATCGACATCTTCCTTCGGCGGGCGGATCCCCGCCGCAGCGTAGCCCATCGCCTCGCTCAGATAGCGCCGGATGACGGCCTCCCTTTCGGCGACCTGATCGTTCCTAGTGAAACGGATCAGGCTCGGGTGCCGCGTGTTCTCGCCCGGCAGTTCCAGAATGCCGTCCGGATCCTTCAGCAGCGCGGCATTCATGAAGCCAAGGCGAAAATCGCCGCGCAGCGCGCCGATGATCGCGATGTTGCGTCCGGCGTGCATGTAGCAGGGATGACCCCATTTCACGGTCTCCTGCAGTTGCATGTCCCGGCAGATCCGGCGCAGTTCCCGCAGGCCCCCGGCCCATACCCTGGTCGAACAATCCGGCGTGTCGAACCGCGCGCACCGGCCGCAGCCCTTGGCAAAGTAATCCTCGATCTCGGTTATCATCATGCCGGACCACCCTTGCCCAGAGCTGCGCAAGGATCATAGCCGGAGCCGGCGCCAGCCGGTAGCCCTGGCGTCAGCCCCTGACCTCTGCCGCCGCCGCGACCAGCGCTTCGGCGATGAAATCAAGCTCCTCCCGGGTCAACCGGGTCGGAAGCCGCACGTCGCAGGCCCGCATCAGCATGGCCCGGGTCTGCGGCAGATCGGGAGCGGGGCCCAGAAACTCCCAGTTCCAGAAGGCCCGCGCATTGCCCGCCGACAGCCCGAACACATGGACCATGACGCCCCGGGACTTTGCCGCCTCCTCGAACCCGCGCGCCTGCGCATCGGTCCAGTCGCCCGTCAGATTGAACTGGATGGAATCCGGCGCGCGGCTTTCGGGCGCAAGCGGGGGCGGCACCTCAAGCCAGGGCGAGCGGTTCAGCGCCGCGGCAACATGATCGTGATTCTCCCTGCCCCGCACCACCCGCTCCGGCACCAGGGGCAGTTGCGGACGGATCACCGCGGCCGACAGGTTCTGCATTCGCAGATTGTATAGCGGCAGCTTGTTCTGCCAGTGCGCGCAGGAATTGGTCAGGCCCGGATGCTTTTCCAGTTCGTTTCATAAGCGCCCGACATGATGATCGCGCGCGCCGCGATTTCCGGGTCGTCGGTGATCAGCATCCCGCCCTCGCCCGCATTCACAAGCTTGTAGGACTGAAAGCTGAAACAGCCGACCCGGCCAAGGGTGCCGATCCTGCGCCCGGCCCAAAGCGTGCCAAGCGAATGCGCCGCATCCTCGATCACTGGCACGCCCGCCCCGTCACACAATGCCATGATCGCATCCATGTCAGAGGTATGTCCGCGCATATGGCTGATCATCACGGCCCCCGCCCCCGGCAGTTTTGCCGCGAAATCGGCGATGTCGACGCGATAGTTCGCGCCAACCTCGACCAGGACCGGAACGCAATCGGCATGGACCACTGCCGAGGGGACGGCGGCGAAGGTGAACGCCGGGATCAGCACCCGCGCATCCCTTGGCAGATCAAGCGCCTTCAGCGCGAGAAACAGCGCCCGCCGAACAGGAGGATACCGCCAGCGCAAACCGCACTCCCATCGCCGCGGCGAACTCCGCTTCGAGAAGCGCTACCGGCGCGGCTTCGGGCGCGGTATAGCGGAAGAGATCGCCGCTGGTCAGCAGCTGCCCGATCTCGTCCAGCGCGGCCGGCGGGATCGGTTCGGCATCATACACACGCGGGGCCAAGGCCTGTCCATCCGGAGCCATCATGCATCTTTCCTGAAACTCTTCTTCAGGAAAAGTGTAGATGCTTCGGCTTCCGGATACCAGAGAGCCGCGGCACCGACGGGCGGTTTTCGCCTATGGCTTCAGTGCCGCCCGCGCCTCCAGTGCCTGCATGGCCGCGACGATCTCATGCCAGGCGGTGCGCGCCATCGACCGGAAGACCATGATCTCGAACGCATATTCCCCAACCCGCAGCAGCACGGCGTTGATGTGGTTCAGCGGCGCCCGTGCGGCCCGCCCGACAGGAAAGGCCGCCACCCGCAGATCAAGCGGCACGAGCCGCATCAGCACATCCACCGCCATTGGCCCCCGCAGCGAGACCACCGACCAGCCGCCCGCCTGATCGGTCAGTGCCGCGCTGCCCTCCAGCCCCGAAGGCGGTTCGGTTCCGATCAGAAACGCCTGATCCCGTCCGGTCCAGACGATCCGCGCATCGCCCGCGCCAAGCCATTGATTGGGCTCGGGGAAACCAAGCCCCATCGGCTTCAGCGCCCGCAGCGTTGCCCGCCCGGCACCCGGAAAGATGGCGATCGAGGTGATCGGCCCCGGCGACAATTCGGTCAGCGTGACCCCGGCGAGGGTCACGGGCGGCTGCCCGTCGAGGGCTGATTTCGCGATCAGTTCAGGCACGCAGCTTCACCCCCTCGGGATCGTGAAACACCGGGTCGCAGATTTCGCAGACCACATCGATCTCCCGCAGGTGATCGACCAGCCGCAGCTTCTCGCCATGCCGCGCCCGGCCGTTCTGCAAAAAGCCAAGCCCCAGCCAGCTGCCCAGCGTCGGCGACCAGCCAACCGAGGTGACATGGCCCTGATCCGTCTCGCGCCGCAGCTCCTCCCCCAGCCCGAAAAGATGCGCACCCGCCGAAATCGGCTCTATCGCCCGCAGGCCCACGAGCTGTTCGCGCTCCGGCCCCAGAAGCCCCGGCCGCCGACTGGCCGCCTTGCCGATGCAATCCTTCGCGGGCGAGATCATCCTGTCCATCCCGATGTCGAAGGCCGTGACCCGGCCATTGATTTCGGCATGGGTGATGAAGCCCTTCTCGATCCGGAGCACGTTCAGCGCTTCCATCCCGTAAGGCCCGCCGCCCATCGTTTCGGCCCGCGCAACAAGATCGCGGAAAAGCGCCTCGCCATAGCGGGTGGGAACCGCGATCTCATACCCCTCCTCGCCCGAGAACGAGATGCGGAAAAGCCGCGCCTCCACGCCCCCAAGCCGTACGGGACCGGCCGCCATGAAGGGAAAATCGCCCACCGGTTGATCAAGGATCGAATCCAGCACCGCCCGCGCCTTGGCCCGGCCAGCGCAAACTGCGCCCAGGCCTCGGTCACGCTGATGAAGCGCACCCGCCAGTCGGCGCAGAAGGCCTGATGCACGAAATCGAGATGCCGCATCACCTGACCCGCCGCTGCCGTGGTGGTGGTCATCAGATAGTGCGCGTCTCCCAGCCGCGCGGTGGTGCCATCATCCATCACGAAACCGTCTTCGCGCAGCATCAGGCCATAGCGCACGCGCCCGACCGGAAGGCTGCTCATTCCGTTGGCATAGACGAAATCGAGGAAGCGTCCGGCGTCCTTGCCCTGGATGTCGATCTTGCCAAGGGTCGAGACATCGCTGACCCCCACCGCCTCGCGCACCATGCGCACCTCGCGGTCGCAGGCCTCGCGCCATGTGGTCTCTCCCGGTTTCGGGAAATAGCTTGGCCGGTACCAGAGCCCCGCCTCGATCATCGGCGCGCCCCGGTCGCGACTGGCCTGATCCGAGGTGGTGAACCGTTGCGGCGCAAAGCCTGCCGCGCGGCCGCCCGCCCCCATCGCGGCGATCGACACCGGCACGAAAGGGGGCCGGAAGGTGGTAAGCCCGGTTTCGGGAATGGCCCGCCCGGTTGCATCGGCCAGCACCGCCAGCGCGGCCACGCCGGAGGTCTTTCCCTGATCCGGCGCCATGCCTTGCGTGGTATAGCGCTTCATGTGCTCCACCGCGCGGAACCCCTCCTGTGCGGCAAGCTCCACATCCTTCACCGTCACGTCATTGGCAAAGTCGAGCCAGGCCCGGCCCTTCCCCGCCACCCGCCACAGCGCCCTGATCCGGAAGGGCGCATCCTCCGCCTGCGGGACGGGATCGGCCG
>JAAURK010000318.1 GCA_012032275.1 Tabrizicola sp. | reverse complement strand
CTCTCCGGCGCGCTCCGACCGGTCGGTCAGACGGAAAACAGGTTGAAAGAAGCCTCGAAACTTGGTTTTCAACAGCGACGGTTCCCAGTCATTCCAAGATGGACGGGGCAGCCGGGATCGAGGTCAGGCAGTCGCCCGATCTGACGGCCTTTGTTGTTGAGATGTTCGGGGCAGGTTGACCCCGCAAAACAAAAAACGGAAGTAGGGACCGAAAGATGGAAAACTTGACCGCAGTGGACGGCGGCGCGGCACTCATCGTGCTGATTTCGGCTGTCCTCGCCTACTCACGGGGCCTCGTGCGCGAACTCCTGGCGATCCTCGGCTGGATCGGGGCCGCGGTCGTGGCCTATATATTCACGCCATCCGCGCAACCGATCGTCAAGGAAATCCCGGTGATCGGGGACTTTCTGACCGAAAGCTGCGAACTTTCGGTCGTGGCGGCCTTTGCCGGCGTCTTTGCCATCGCGCTGATCATCGCGGCGATCTTCACGCCGCTCTTTTCATCCGCGGTGCAGCGCTCGGCGCTGGGCGGGATCGACCAGGCGCTGGGCTTTCTTTTCGGTGCCCTTCGCGGCATCGTTCTGATCGCCGTCGCCTTCATCGTCTATGATCGGGTGCTTGCCAATCAGGCGATCGCGATGGTCGACGATTCCCGCACCGCCAAGGTGTTCGCGAACTTCCAGCAGAACATCGACCAATATGTCCCCGCTGATGCGCCGGGCTGGATCGTCGCGCGCTACAATGATCTCACCGATATCTGCGTGGCCGGTGGGTCGACCCCGTCGCCCCGACAGAGCCGCAACCCGAGGCACCCGCCGCCGGGAATTGACCGCAGCTCCGGTCATCGTGGCGAAGCCGCGTGACACCGGGGGGAGGCTGGACTAATGAGGGCGCATGTCTTGCAAGGATTCGCAACCGATGCGCCCCTTCCTCTCGCACCCCTTCGACGATGACAAGCTGAAGGAGGAATGCGGGATCTTCGGCGTCGTTGGCGTGGAAGACGCGTCGAACTTCGTGGCCCTTGGCCTGCACGCCCTGCAGCATCGCGGGCAGGAAGCGGGCGGGATCGTCTGCTACCATCCCGATCATGGCTTCAACTCGGCCCGCCGCTTCGGCTATGTGCGCGACAACTTCACCAAGCCTGACGTGATGGATACCCTGCCGGGCCAGTTGGCCATCGGGCATGTGCGCTACTCCACCGCCGGGTCCAAGGGCGCCACCGCGATCCGCGACGTGCAGCCCTTTTTCGGCGAGTTCTCGATGGGCGGCTGCGCGATTGCCCACAACGGAAACCTCACCAATGCAACAGCGCTCCGGCGCGAACTGATCGAGCGCGGCTCGATCTTCCAGTCCTCGTCCGACAGCGAATGCATCATCCATCTGATGGCGCGCTCGATCCAGAAGAACATCTCGGAACGCATCAAGGATGCGCTGCGCCGTGTCGAGGGTGCCTTCTCCATCGTCGCCATGACCCGCACCAAGCTCATCGGCGTGCGCGATCCGCTTGGCGTCCGCCCGCTCGTGCTTGGCCGGATCGGCGATGACGCCTGGGCGCTGTCGTCGGAAACTTGCGGGCTCGACATCATCGGGGCGGAATTCGTGCGCGAGATCGAGCCCGGCGAAATGGTGGTGATCGAAAACAACCGCATCGCCAGCACGCATCCGTTCCAGCCCGCGAAATCCCGTTTCTGCATCTTCGAGAACGTCTATTTCTCTCGGCCTGACAGCATAATCGGCGGGCGTTCGGTCTATGAAACCCGTCGCCAGATCGGGGTGGAACTGGCGCGCGAGGCCCCGATCGAGGCCGATCTCGTCTGCCCGGTGCCCGATTCAGGCACCCCCGCCGCCATCGGCTACAGCCAGGAAAGCGGCATTCCTTACGCGATGGGGATCATCCGCAACCAGTACATGGGCCGCACCTTCATCGAGCCGACCGACCATATCCGCAACATGGGCGTGCGGCTGAAGCTGAACGTCAACCGCGCGCTCATCAAGGGGAAACGCGTGATCCTGGTCGACGATTCTGTCGTGCGCGGCACCACCAGCCGCAAGATCAAGGACATGATCCTCGAGGCGGGTGCGGCGGAAGTCCATTTCCGCATCGCCTCGCCCCCCACCGCCTGGCCGTGCTTTTACGGGGTGGACACGCCGGAACGCTCCAAGCTGCTCGCCGCGACGATGTCGGAAGACGAAATGCGCGACTGGATCGGGGTCGACAGCCTGAAATTCATCTCCCTCGACGGGCTCTACCGCGCCGCGGGCGAAGCGAATGGCCGCGATGCCGCCAGCCCCCGCTTCTGCGATGCCTGCTTCTCGGGCGACTACCCCGTGGCACCCTCCGACAAGATCGAGGAAGGCTTCGAGATGAAGGCGGCGGAGTGAGCGGAGCCGGTTTCCCGACCGCATCCAGCTGTCGTCGAGCTGAATCAACGCTGCGTACCGCTCTGCCTTTCCTCACACCCGTCCAGGGCCGTAGCAGGCGTCGGACTGCGCCGGTCCGGTCGTCTGCCCTGCCCGAGCCACGTTGCCGCTGCGTGCATATTCCATCGCCAGCCTCGTTGTCCTGCCTGTCTTCGCCTTGACCGCCACCTGGACGCTTTCTGGAGACTGCCCATGTCCGCCATCGACGTCGACGCCTATATCGCCGCCCTGCCCCCGGACCAGCGCGCCGCGCTCACTGCCCTGCGCGCGCGCCTGAAGGCCCTCCTCCCCGACCACGTCGAATGCCTCAGCTATGCCATGCCGGGCTTCCGCCAGCCGGGGCCGAAAGGCCGCATGGTCGTGGGATACGCGGCCTTTGCCAAACATCTCGGCCTCTACCCCCATTCCGGCAGCATTATCCCGAAAATCGACTGCGCCCCTTTCAAGACCTCGAAATCCGGCGTTCTTTTCACCCCCGGTCACCCTCTGCCCGACGCGCTCCTGCATCAGATCGTCAAGACCCGCCAGGCCGAACTTGCCGCAGGCTACGGCCGCACGTCCTGACCCCCTGCCCCTTGCCATTTGCTCTTTTCAAAAATACTCCCGCCGGAGGCTCCGACAGTCCCGCAAGGATCGCCCCATGACACAAAGACTGGCCCTCATCACCGGCGCGTCGCGCGGCCTCGGCGCGGCACTCGCCGAACAGCTCGCACTTCGCGGCTGGGATGTGGTTGCCGTGGCGCGCACGTCGGGTGGGCTCGAGGATCTTGATGACAGGGTCAAGGCCGCCGGCCTGCCAGGGGCCGGGGCGCTGACCCTTGCCCCGATGGACATCACCAATGAAGAGGCCATGCGCCATCTTTGCCGCTCGATCTTCGACCGTTGGGGGCGGATTGATCTCTGGGCCCATGCCGCGATCCATGCGACGGCGCTGTCACCGGCAAACTCGGTCGACATGAAGGATCTCGACAAGGCCGTCGCGGTCAATCTCCGCGCTACCTCGTTCCTCATCACGATGATCGCGCCGCTGCTGCGCGCCGCGCCGCAGGGCACCGCGATGTTCTTTGACGATCCCCTTCCAGGGCAGCGCTTTTCCGCGGCTTATGGCGCGACCAAGGCGGCCCAGATCGCGCTTGCCCGCAGTTGGCAGGCGGAAAGCCAGCGGATCGGGCCGCGCGTCCTGATCGGGACGCCCGCGCCGATGCCTACCGCAACCCGCGCCCGCTTTTACCCCGGCGAAGACCGGACCGCGCTTGCCGATCCCCGCAGCGAGGCCATGCGTCTGCTCGATACCTTCTGATCCCGGAGGAGGTGTTCCGGGCGGCACCGGATCAGCCCGGCAGGGCCTGTGCCATCGCGGCCCAAAGCGTCTCGACAGGCTCCACCCCGACCGAGAGGCGGATCAACCCTTCCGGCACCGCATCGCCCCAGCGCGCGCGCCGCTCGCCCGATGTGTGGGTGGCGCCGAAACTCGTCGATTGCGCGATGAAGGGGCAGTCGGCCAGAAACCGTTCCGCCACTTCCGCATCTGCCAGCATGAAGGTCATGAGGAAACCGAAGCCCGCCATCTGGCGCCGGGCAATCGCATGCGAGGGATCGCCCGGAAGGCCCGGATAGCGCACGGCAAGCACGCCGGGATGCGCCTGAAGCCGCGCGGCGATCACCGCCGCACTCGCGCACATGCGCGACAGCCGCACCTCCAGCGTCTCGATCCCGCGATGCACGAGCCAGGCCTCGAACGCGCCGGGCACCGCCCCCGACACCCGCCGCCAGTTGCGCACCCGGTCGAGCAGGCTTTCGTTCCGGCAGGCGACATGGCCGGCCAGCAGGTCGGAATGGCCCGATGGGGCCTTGGTATCAGCGGCGACAACGATGTCCACCCCCAGA
>JAAURK010000317.1 GCA_012032275.1 Tabrizicola sp. | reverse complement strand
CGCCGCTGCCGCAACCGAAACGGTGCTGTCGGCGATCAGGTCGGGCGTCACGGCCGACGGTTCCGGTAGGGGCGAAGGATGCCATGGTCGCGGTCCGCATCAAGCCAGGAGACCAGCGGCAGGACCAGCCGTTGCAGCGCGGCCCCCGTTGCCAGCAGGGTCAACCCTGCCACCGACCGGCGCGGCACCGATTTCGCCAGATAGGCAAAGCCCGTCGGCAGATCGGCCACCCCGATCTGAAGAAGATCGTCGCCGCGTTCGTAGTCAAGGCAGCTGGCGCAGAAGGCGTTGAAAGCCGGGTCGCGGTGCGGCGCGGCCTGATCGAGCTGCTTTTTCAACGCATCGGACCCGCCGGTATAGGCGTTGGCGATGACAAAGCGGGTCTCGTCAAACACGGCCTCCGGCCCGACACCGAAGACATGGCGATGCCCGGCCATGATCTGGCGTGCCAGCAGAAGATGGGTGAGACTGCGCCGCCCCGGCCGGTTGCGTTCGCCTTGCGGGGCCGGAAAGACCTGGCCGAAGCTTTCCGCGACCATGCCGATGACCGCAGGCACCTGGCTGACATTCGACACCCAGACCGGCCGAAGACCGCCCCTGACCAGCAGCAGAAAGCAGGTCAGCCCGTAGAGAACCCAGGAAAGCCCGCGGGATCTTTCCTCCGGATCGACCATTACCAGGCCAAGATGCAGCACTTCAACCGGCCGGGGGCCGAGGCGGAGGTCGATCATCGCCAGCGCGTTGAAGGCCACGGGGGCATTGTCGGCCCTGCGGCGGACAAGGGTGATGATCGTCCGGGCAAGACGGTCCCTGTCACCCGAAAAGACGCCATAGCCGAGATCGGCGCCAGCCTCCGTCCGCGCGGCGACGGATCGCAGCTCCGCGACCAGCGCGTCAAGGTCCGCATCCTCCATCCAGAGGGCGGGGCGCTCAAGAACGACGCAGTCATAGCCCGGTGCGGCGGGCAGTTTCAGGTTGAGATAGCGTTGCCGGGCGAGGCCGAGGAAGGCGCGGAGCATGCGGCGAAGGTAGCGGGACGGAGAGTTCCGGGCAAGGGCGGCTTACAGCGGGCGACTTGGGGCGTAAGTTTTTGACGGGTAAAGATAAAATGGAATGAAATTGGTCAGTGCCCGTGCGGCGGGGAAAGCGGGTCAGGGGGCTGTCGGCGCCACCGTGCGGGGCAGGGGCCGCCGACACCGCTTGTAAAGGGCGGCACGGGATGTCAGCCTACCGCCCGCAGGCAATGCGCCGTGCCGGGGCGGCGAAGCGGTTGGCCCGCGATGGCGGCTTCTCAGCGGGCGTACCGGTCTTCGTAGCGGATGATGTCATCCTCGCCCAGATAGCCGCCGGTCTGCACCTCGATCAGGACCATCGGCAACCGGCCCGGATTTTCAAGCCGGTGCTTCGCGCCAAGCGGCACATAGATCGACTGGTTCTCGCTGATCAGGCGCACTTCCTCGCCCACCGTGACCCGCGCCGTGCCCTGCACGACGATCCAGTGTTCCGCCCGGTGCATGTGGGATTGCAGCGACAGCGCCTGTCCGGGCTGGACATGGATGCGCTTGACCTGAAAGCGATCGCCCGTTGCCAGGCTCTCGAACCAGCCCCAGGGGCGGTGGTCCCTGCTGAACGTGGTGGCCTGCGCGGCCCCCCGGCGTTTCAGCATATCGACGGCCAGCTTGACCGACTGGCTTTGCGTCAGATCGGCCACCATCACCGCATCCCGCGTTGCCACGGCGACGATGTTCTTCAAGCCGATGCCGATCAGTTCCACGCCCTCGTGATCGGACCGCAACAGCGACCCCTCGCAGCCCATCGAGGTGGCGCGGCCCTGCACGGCGGTGTCATGTTCGTCGCGCGGCGTCTCCTGCCAGATCGCGGCCCAGGAGCCGAGATCCGACCAGCGCCCGTCATATCGCACCACGGCAAGATCCCGCGCCTTCTCCATCACCGCATAGTCGATGGAAATGCAGTCTGCCCCGGCCCAGGCATCGGCTTGCAGACGGAAAAAGCCCAGATCGGCGGTGCCGCCCGCGACCGAAGCCTCCACCGTGGCAAGAAGATCCGGCGCATGGGTGGCGAACGCCTGCAAAAGCACATCCGCCCGCGCCAGAAAGATGCCGGAGTTCCAAAGGCAGCGCGGATCGGCAAGCAGCGATTCGGCCTGCGCCGCATCGGGCTTTTCGACAAAACCGTTCAGCGCCTCGACCCCGGGATGGGTCATCACACCCGGTCGCAGCCAGCCAAACCCGGTCTCGGCACGGTCCGGCCGGATGCCGAAGGTCACGATCCGCCCGTCACGCGCGGCAACGGCGCCACGATCGACCGCCGCGCGAAAAAGGTCCATATCCTCGATCAGATGGTCGGAGGGAACGATCAGCATCAGCGCCCGAGGATCGGATGCCGCAAGGATCAGCGCTGCCGCCGCCGCCGCCGGTGCCGTGTTGCGCGCCTCGGGCTCGATCACGATGGATTTGGCGGCAAGGCCCGCGGCGGCCAGCTGATCGGTGACGATGAAGCGAAAATCCTGCGCCGTCACCACCATGGGTGCGGCGAATTCGGCGGTCTGAAAGCGGGCGGCGGCCATCTGGAACAGGCTTTCATCGCCAAGGATCGGCGCAAACTGCTTGGGGTAGCTTTGCCGCGAGACCGGCCAGAGACGGGTTCCCGACCCGCCGCAGAGGATGACCGGCGTGATCAACCCGCCGTCGACCGCCCCCACAAACGCCGCCGACCGAAGCTGATGACCCGACCCGTCCATACCCGCCCCCCAAATGACTGCGTTCAGGATGGCGGGAATTCCTTTACAGCGGTTTAACCAACTCTGGATAAATTGAGGTAATTCAATCAGATGTGGGCGGGATTGTGGCGCGCCGCGACAGGCCGACCCCGGCCCGACACGACTTCGCCCGAATGCGCCGCGCCGAACGCGGCACGGCCATCATCGTAAACGGCACGCCGAATCGGCTGGCCTAGACCGATGCACCCCAATCCAGCACCACCTTGCCCGAAAGGCCGGACCGCATCGCCGCGAAGCCCTCTTCGAACCGCTCGACGGGAAAGCGATGGGTGATCACGCGGCGCACGTCCAGCCCGTTCTCCAGCATCGCGATCATCTTGTACCAGGTCTCGAAGATCTCGCGGCCGTAGACGCCCTTGATGGTGATCGCCTTGAAGACGATGCGGCTCCAGTCCACCGGGCTTTTCCCGGGCGGGATGCCCAGCATTGCGATGCGGCCCCCCATCACCATCGCCTCGACCATCTGGTCAAGCGCGGCCTGATTGCCGCTCATCTCCATCCCGACATCGAACCCCTGGCTCATCCTGAGCCGGGGCATCACGTCGCGCAGGCTCTCGGTCGCGACATTCACCGGCACGACATCGGCCACCCGGGCGGCAAGTTCCAGCCGCGCCGGGTTCACGTCGGTGATCACGACGTGACGCGCGCCCACATGCCGCGCGACGGCTGCCGCCATGATCCCGATCGGCCCGGCGCCGGTGATCAGCACATCCTCCCCCACCAGATCAAAGCTGAGCGCGGTGTGAACGGCATTGCCCAGCGGATCGAGGATCGCGCCGATCTCGTCGTCGATGGCATCGGGCAGGGGGACGACGTTGAAGGCGGGCAGGCGCAGATATTCGGCAAAGGCGCCGGGTTCGTTGACGCCGATGCCCCGGGTTTCGGGGTCGAGGTGGAACTTCCCGGCCCGGCTTTGCCGCGAATGCCGCCCGATCAGATGCCCCTCGCCGGAACATCTTTGCCCTATGGAGAGATCCGTGACATCGCGCCCAAGCTCGACGATCACCCCGGCGAACTCATGTCCCGTCACCAGCGGCACGGGCACGGTGCGGCTTGCCCAGTCGTCCCAGTTCCAGATGTGGATATCGGTGCCGCAGATGCCGGTCTTGGCAATGCGGATCAGCACGTCATCCGGGCCGATCTCGGGCACCGGGCGCCGCTCCATCCAGAGGCCGGGCTCGGGCCTCGCCTTCACCAGCGCCTTCATCTCATTCGTCATGCCAGCACCCCCGTCGCCTTGCCTGCCGCGCGGAAGGCCGCCAGCGCAAGATCGAGATCCGGTATCGTCAGCGCGGCACTCATCTGCGTGCGGATGCGGGCCTGCCCCTTCGGGACGACGGGAAAGAAGAACCCCGCCACATGCACGCCACGGTCGGCCAGCGCCCCGGCCATCGCCTGCGCGCGCTTCGCTTCGCCCAGCATGACGGGGATGATCGGATGTTCGCCTGGCAGCAGGTTGAACCCGGCGTTGCTCATGCCGGAGCGGAAGCGCTGCGCGTTTCTAAATAACTGACCCCGAAGATTGTCGCCCGC
>JAAURK010000316.1 GCA_012032275.1 Tabrizicola sp. | reverse complement strand
GTCGGGCTTTCGGGCACGCGGGTGGAGCCGCTGGAGGCGCTGGCCGCAGAGCTGGGCGGCCGGGCCCATGTGCTGCCCTGCAATCTCGCCGAGGCCGCCGAGGTCGAGGGGCTGATCAAGGCGGCGGCCGAGGCGATGGGATCCGTCGACATCCTGGTCAACAATGCGGGCATCACCCGCGATGGGTTGATGATGCGGATGAGCGACGACGACTGGGCCGCGGTGATCACCGTGAACCTCGGCTCGACCTTTCGTCTGTGCCGAGCGGCGCTGCGGGGAATGATGAAGGCGCGCTGGGGGCGGATCATCAACGTCACAAGCGTCGTCGCCCAGGCGGGCAATCCGGGGCAGACGAATTATGCCGCCGCAAAAGCCGGGGTGGCGGGAATGTCGAAAAGCCTTGCGCAAGAGGTGGCAAGCCGGGGGATCACGGTCAACTGCGTGGCGCCGGGCCTGATCGCGACGGCGATGACCGACAAGCTGAACCAAGAGCAGCGGGCGCGGATTCTGCAGGCCGTCCCGGCGGGGCGAATGGGTACGCCGGAGGATGTGGCCGCGGGCGTGCTGTATCTGGCAAGCCAGGAAGCCGCCTATGTCACGGGGGCCACACTTGACATCAACGGCGGCGGCGACATGCTTTGACGACGGCGTGCCAAGGCCGAGGGAAAGGGTTTGCCTTGTGACCTGACCCTTGCTATAGGCGCGCTGGAAATCGCCGGGGCTCCCCGGTGTCGCCGCGCGCGCGGCGGGAACCGCCCCGAAAGGGCACGAGACCAGGACGGGATGTTTCCCGCACCATAAAGAGGAACTGACATGAGCGACATCGCTGACCGCGTTAAGAAGATCGTCGTCGAACATCTGGGCGTGGAAGAGGACAAGGTCACCGAGGCCGCATCCTTCATCGACGATCTGGGCGCGGACAGCCTCGATACGGTCGAACTGGTCATGGCTTTCGAGGAAGAGTTCGGGATCGAGATCCCCGATGACGCCGCCGAGACGATCCAGACCTTCGGCGATGCGGTGAAGTTCATCTCTGAAGCCGCCTGAAATCAGGACCGGCTGCCATCAGGAAAGGGCATCCCGGCGAGGGGTGCCCTTTCTTCTTTGACGCAAGGTGGGCTGGGCGTCGTTCTCTAAGCCGTTGCTATGAAAAGAGAATCGTGACTCTGGTCGGTCGTGTTGCCGGATGGGCGTTCGCCCTCGTGCAGGGGAAAACAGCGGTCAAACTCTTGTAGGCCGACAGGGGTGAAGTGGAGGGCGCGGCTGTCATCCCCGGGTTTGAACCAGCCTTTCGCCAGAAAAAGCGAGAGCAGCGCGCGTCCCATTGGCCCGCCAAGATGCGGGCGCCGTTCGGACCAGTCGAGGCAGGTCTTGCAGTATGGCGCTGGCGCGGCGGCAAGATCGAGCCCGAGCCTTTGCAGGAATGCTGTACCGGACGGCGACAGGGCAAGCCCGCCCGGACGCTGATGAAGAAAACCGCGCGCGGCCAGACTGTCATGCATCCGGACCCCGGCCTTGCCGGCAAGATGGTGATAGCACCGCCGTGCCGCCCGCAGCCTTTCGTCCCGTGGACCGGGCCGGTGGCGCAGATGCCCCGCCGCTGCGGCAAGACCCATCAGCGCCTCGATCATCTGCGCGACCTCGGGCGAGGCGAGGGCGAAATACCGGTGACGGCCCTGAGACACCATGTTGAGCAGCCCGCCATCCGTCAGCCGGGTCAGATGGCTGGAGGCCGTCTGAGGTGTGACGCCGGCCTCGCGCGCCAGTTCGCCCGCCGTCAGCGCCATGCCCTCCATCAGCGCCGTCAGGATGTTTGCGCGCGCCGGATCGCCGATCAGGGCGGCAATGCGGGCAATGTCCGGACCTTCTTTCATGATCTTCCCCTGTCGAACCTCCCCCGCGGCGACGGTTCTGCCCGGAGGAGCAATGCGCCTTTCGCCAGAGCATGCACCATCAGGCCTTGCCCTCCAACCGCCGACGGCGTGGACCGAGCAGGTGAACATCCACCAGCGCCACGATTGTCGCCGTGGCCAGTGCGATGCACAAGACGAGTTTGGAGACCTGCCCCATCAACCCTTCGATCTGCACGGCATGGATGATCGTGGCCAGCACGACCACGGCCGCGACCGCGTTGTGGATGATCCGCCAGGCCGAATGGGGCAGACCGGACTTTCTGCGCAGGGCCACGAGGAGGGCGGTCAGCAGGATGCCGCAGAGGGCGATGACGCCGTAAACCGAGAACGGCGTGGGAGAGACGAGAAGAAGCGCGTCGATCGTGTCGGGCGGGCTGGTGAGGTAAAGTCCGCCGATATGCAGAAGGACAGCGATGATGATTCCCGTCCCCAGCAGCCGGTGCCAGCGCCGCGCTTGCGGCAGACCGGGAAGGTATCCCGCTGCCAGCAGTGGCTGACAAAGCAGAAGTCCGAGGCTCAGGATACCGGCAAAGCTGGCGACCACATAGGCGAAGCTGCGACTTGGCAAGAAGGGGCTGCTTGCCGCGATGGCAACGGGCACGACCAGAACGAGGGCCAGAGCGGGCCAGATCAGCAAGGCAAGGAAGCGTCGCGGTCCCTCGGTCATGCCCGCCGTATCAGGCTGGGGCCAGGATGAAGTCGGCCTGCAGGGAGGTGTCGCTGGCGCTGGGCATCACCGGCCGCAGGAACACGGTCTGGAAAGCACCGTCATCATAGGCCAGATGCGCGTGCGGTTGACCGAAATTGGGTACGATCTGTTCCATCTCCAAGCGGTAGGAGCCGTCTGCCGCGGTCAGCACGCTGCCATGATTGCGCGGCTCTCTTTCGCCGCCAAGCGTGGTTGCGGCCCAGATCTGGATCCGGACGCTGGACAGCGGATCACCAGTTCCCGCCTTGCGCACCATGCCTGACATCAGAAAGCCGGAGCCGAGGCTGGTCACCAAGGGGGCGTTGGGGCTGTAATTGTTGCTGCCGCCCCGCATCGTCTGGGTCGGCTCATAGGTTTGGGCGAGGGACACCGAAGGCGCGCCGATCAGTGCCGCACCAGCAGTGACGAGAAACGAACGACGGTTATAGAAAGGGGCGTGCATATCGGTGTCTCCACACGGTCAAGGGGCAATATCGGACATCGCCACTCAGGACATTCGGCTGGACCATCGTGCTACGGTTCGGCGACAGGATGAAGGATATCCGTCCTTGATCTGCCCCCGAACGGTACACAATGCCGTGACATCACCAGGAATTGGGCGGCGTTCGCGAACATTGGTCGAACCTTGGGGCAAAGTGGCGGAAACGCAGCGATCCGCGGCGGTGCCTGCCCGCACGCCTGCCGCATTCGTCATACGGGCAAACCATCGGCGGCGGAGAGCCGCCGGTTTGCGGCCTGCGAGCCGGTCCGGCCTTGCGTCGCGCGCGGGGGTGGGCAGCGTCGTAGATCTTGGCGAGGTGCTGGAAATCAAGGTGGGTATAGACCTGGGTGGTCGAGATGTTCGCGTGGCCGAGCAATTCCTGCACACCGCGCAGGTCCTGGCTCGACTCCAGCAGGTGCGTCGCGAACGAATGCCGGAACAGATGCGGGTGAACGTGACGGCCGAGACCCTGCCGCTTCGCCCAACCCGCGACACGCTTCTGAATCGCACGTGGGCCGAGCCGCTCGCCACGATTGCTGACGAAAAGCGCTCGCTCGCCGCTCGCTGCGAGTGCTGAGCGCTCCTTGAGCCAGCGCGCGATCGCTTCGAGTGCCTGCTTGCCGACCGGCACCACGCGAGTCTTGCTGCCTTTGCCGAGCACTCGCACCGTGCGATCGCCGCGGTCGACGTCACCGAGATTCAGGCCGACGAGCTCCGACAGGCGCAGCCCGGACGAATAGAACAGCTCCATGATCGCCTTGTCGCGCACGCTGAGCTCGGTGTCGGCGCGAAACTCGAGCAGCCGCGTCATGAGATCGACGTCCATCGTCTCGGGCAGGCGCTTGCGCGCTTTCGGCGCTGCACACCGACGGCAGGGTTCGCTGCGAGCGCGCGTTCGCGGAGCAGGTAGTTGAAGAAGCTGCGCAGCGCGCTGAGCCGCCGCTGGATCGTGCGCGGCGACGAGCCCTGGCGAAACTCGGCGGCTGCGAACATGCGGATGTGCTGACTGTCGAGCGCCTTCCAGTTGCGCACGTGATTGCGATCGCAGTACGCGACGAGGCGCTGCAAATCGGCGCGATAGCTCACATCCGTGTGCGCCGACAAGCGGCGTTCATGGGAGAGATGCGCCAGGAAGCGCGGCAGCCAGGCAAGCGCTGAATCATCCATCGGCTGCGCCGCTCACTTCAGGCCGTCCCGATGGCCTCGCTGACCAGATCGCCGATGCGGGCCAGGAATTCGGTGCTCATGGTGGGGTGGAAGCGCTCCGCGTC
>JAAURK010000315.1 GCA_012032275.1 Tabrizicola sp. | reverse complement strand
CCTTGGCCACACAATGCCAGCGGGAGCAGCGCCAATGACTGACTATGCCAACATCCGTTTTGAAATTGCGGACAATATCGCGAATATTACGCTCAACCGGCCCGAGCGGCTGCAGGCGCTGGTCAAGGTCCACGCGGCCGGGCTCGGCCTTGCCGGGGCCAATGCCGCGGGCGCGGCGCGGGGGCTCCGCCTCACCCTTCCCTTCGCGGTGTCGCGGATCGAAACCGATGCTGTTGCCACCGTGAAAGGCGCCTTGGGCGACGGCGACGGTATCGTGGCCGCGGTCGGGACCGGATCGGTCTTTGCCAGGCAGAGCGGCGGTGCCATCCATCAGATCGGTGGCTGGGGCCTGACACTCGGCGACGAAGGCAGCGGCGCCTGGATCGGCCGCCGATTCCTTTCCCAGGCGATGCGGGCGGTCGACGGGTTCCAGCCCCTCACCCCGCTCATGTCGGCACTGATCGCGGAACTCGGCGGCCCCTCCGATGTCGTGACCTTCGCCGGGCAGGCGCGGCCCGCGGCATTCGCCGCACTCGCGCCCCGCATCCTCGACGCGGGTGAAACCGTTGCCGCCGAAGCCGTCGCCGAGTCGCCGCGGCCATCGATCCTCTTGCAGCAGGCCACCCCCCTCTCTGTCGTCTTCATCGGCGGATTGGGTGAGTTCTATGCCGCCGCCCTCGCCGACCGGTGGCACATTGCCGCGCCACGTGGCTCTGCACTCGATGGCGCGCTCCTGCTCGCCTATGAGGCAGGATGATGGAAAACCTGTTCTCGGCGCAGGGGTTCAGCACGGCAGGGGCGGGTCCGCTTTATCTGCAACTGCAGCGCCGGATCGCCGGGGCCATGGCCTCGGGCAAGCTCTCTCCCGGGCAGAGCCTGCCTGCCGAACGCGATATCGCGGCGATGACCGGCCTGTCGCGCGTGACCGTGCGCAAGGCGGTCGAGGCGCTGGTGGCCTCGGGGCAACTGGTGCAGCGGCGCGGTTCCGGCACCTATGTCGCCTCCCGGGTGGAAAAGCTGGAACAGGCGCTGTCTCTGCTGACATCCTTCACCGAAGATATGGCGCGGCGTGGAAAATCGGTGGAATCGCTCTGGCTCAGCCGGGCAATCCACGCGCCCGCACCTGAAGAGGTGATGGCTCTTGGCCTTGGCGCGGGCGACCGGGTGGCGCGGCTGGAGCGGGTCCGCCAGTCGGACGGCGTGCCGCTTGCCATCGAACGGGCCTCGCTCTCCACGGCGGTCCTGCCCGATCCGCTGCAGGTGGAAACCTCGCTCTATGCGCTTCTGGAGCAATCGGGGCTTCGGCCCGTGCGCGCCGTCCAGCGCATCTCGGCGGCCAACCTGCCGCAGCGCGACGCCGATCTTCTGGGCGTGCTGCCCGGCGCTGCCGGTCTCAGGATCGAAAGGATCAGCTACCTCGCCTCGGGCCGGGTGGTGGAGTTCACCCGTTCGCTCTATCGCGGCGATGCCTATGATTTCGCGGTCGAGTTGAAACTTGCCCCGGCCGGTGACCCGGGCGGCGAAAGGACATCGCGATGACGCAAACCCACATGGCCCGCGAGGTCGCCGAGATCCCGGAGGCCGCCGCGCGCTTTCTCGACCGGTCGGCCGCGGCGCTGGAGAGGGCGGCAAAGGCGATGCGGGATGCCGATCCCGCGCTGATCGCAACCGTCGCGCGCGGCTCCTCAGATCATGCGGCCACCTATCTCAAATATGCGATCGAGCTTCTGGCCGGGGTGCCGGTCGCCTCCGTGGGGCCATCTGTCGCCTCGATCTATGGTCGGCCTCTTCGGTTTGGTGCGGCCGCCTGCATCGGGATTTCGCAATCCGGCCAGAGCCCCGACATTGTCGAGATGATGCGCGCCGCGCAAAAGGGCGGGGCGCTGACCATCGCCATCACCAATGCGGCGAAAGCCCCCTCGCCGCCGCCAGCGCCCATTGCCTTCCGCTGCAGGCCGGCCCGGAACAAAGCGTCGCGGCCACGAAAACCTTCGTGACCTCGGTTCTCGCCGGGCTTGCCCTGCTGGCGCGCTGGCAGGGGGATGCGGACCTGCAGGCCGCCGTCGCGACCCTGCCAGAGACCTTCGAAAAGGCGCTTTCCCTTGATTGGACGCCGCTGTCGGACCGGCTGTCGCGCGCCGGATCGCTGTTCGTTCTGGGGCGCGGCCCCGCCTTTGCCATCGCCAGCGAGGCGGCGCTGAAGTTCAAGGAGACTTGTGGCCTGCACGCCGAAGGCTTTTCCGCCGCCGAAGTGCTGCACGGCCCTGCGGCGATCGTTCAGGCCCGGTTTCCGGTCTTTGCGCTTGGCGTCGAGGATGCCGCACTGCCCCAGGTCGTGGCCACGGCGGAACGGCTTGCGGCGCAGGGGGCGGACGTCTTTCTCACCGGGTCCGCAGCAGAGGGGGCGATCCGCCTGCCGCTGGTCGAAGGGGTGCATCCGCTGGTTTCCCCGCTGGTTCTTTGCGTGGCCTTCTACGCCTTTGTCGAGCGGCTTTCACGGCGGCGCGGGTTCGATCCGGACATTCCGCCCTATCTGCGCAAGGTGACGGAGACCGTCTGATGGCCCAGTGTTTCACCGGCGCGGATGTCTTCGACGGCACGCGGCTTTGGAAGGGCGGGGTGGTCCATATCGATGACGGCCGCTTTGCCGAACCGATTGCCGGGGCGGAAATGGTCACACTCGATGGCGGCATCCTCTGCCCCGGCTTCCTTGATCTTCAGGTCAATGGCGGCGGCGGGCAGATGGTGGGCGCCCGGACCGATGTCTCTGCCCTCGCGGCGCTGTGCGAAACCCACGCCAGGCTTGGGGCCACCGGCATCCTTCCCACGCTGATCACCGACACTCCGGGAGCCACCGCATCGCTGATCGAGGCCGGGATCGCCGCGGCGCGGGCCGCGGTGCCGGGCTTTCTCGGCCTGCATCTCGAAGGCCCTCATCTTGATCGGCGGCGGAAGGGGGCGCATGACGAAGCCCTGATCCGCCCGATGGAAGAGGCCGATCTTCTCTGCCTGCTGGAGGCCGCCCACGCCCTGCCCGTGTTGATGGTGACCGTGGCACCCGAAGCGGTGATGCCCGATCAGATCGCGCGCCTGCGCGCCGCCGGTGTCGTGGTCTCTCTCGGCCATTCCGACGCGGGCTGCGCGCTGGCGCGGGGCGCGCTTGCTGCGGGGGCTGCGGTCTTCACCCATCTTTCAACGCGATGAGCCCGCTGCAGAACCGCGAGCCCGGGATGGTGGGCGCTGCGCTGACCTCCTCCGCCTTTGCCGGGCTGATCGCGGATGGCATCCATGTCGATCCGGTTGCGATCCGCATCGCGATGGCGGCAAAGCCCGAGGGCATCTTCTCGTCTCGGATGCGATGGCCGTGGCGGGAACCGGGATGACGGCCTTCACCCTTGGCGGCCGTCGGATCCTGCGGCGCGACGGCAGGCTGACACTTGGCGACGGAACCCTCGCCGGTGCCGACCTCACCCTTCCGCAAGCGGTGCGGGTGATGATCGACACGGTCGGCGTCGCGCCGGAAACCGTGCTGGCGATGGCAACGTCCCGCCCTGCAGCCTGTCTCGGGCTTGGCGGCAGCCACGGGCATCTTCTTCCCGGCAGGCGGGCGGACATGGTCCATCTTGGCCCGGACCTGGTTCTGCGCGGGGTCTGGCGGGCGGGCCGGAAAATCGTCTGAACCCTGCGACTGAAAGATGCGTCAGCATCTTTCCACGGCCCGCCCAAGCGGCTAGTTTGGCGCTCGCCCGGTGGCGACCAAAGGACACGACCCATGACTCAGCGCCTTCACCTTGTCTTCGGCGGAGAACTGGTGAACCCGCAGACAAATGTCTTCAGGGATGTCTCGGACATCCACATCGTCGGCATGTTCCCCGATTATCAGTCCGCTTTCCAGGCGTGGAAAGGCGCAGCCCAGCGCACCGTCGACGATGCCCATATGCGCTACTATATCGCCCATATCCACCGCCTGCGCGACGAGGCCCGCGCCGGGTCGCCGACGAGCGCGGCGACCTCGGCCATGGCATTGGGTCCGGTGATCATGACGGAAGGATTGCGCCGCAGCGGCATCGACCGCAAGCACGAATGCTTCGCTGCGCGACGAAGCGATCGAGCGCGACAGTCAACAACCGCGCCGCCAGCGGCAGATTGAAAAACACATGAGCAATGAGAATGCCGGTGAGCCCGTAAAGCTGAAACCATCCGCCAAGCCATCCATTGGGGCCATAAACTTGCGTGACGCCAAGGATCGCGACGATTGCAGGTAACGTCAGCGGCAGAATAAGCAGCACCACCAAAAAGCTCCGCCCCGGAAACTCTCGCCGGTGCAGCGCGCGCGCCACCGCAATCGCCGGAACCACCGACAGCCCAGTCGAGAGGCC
>JAAURK010000314.1 GCA_012032275.1 Tabrizicola sp. | reverse complement strand
CCACCCCCACTGGGGCGCAGGATCTTGGCTTGCCTCTGACCGCCCCCGGTCGCGCCGCGCTTGAGCTCAGCCTCGACCTTGCCGCCTCTGCGCTGGCCAATGCTCTCCTGCAATCGCGGGACGAGGCGCGGGCAGCGGGTACCCTGCCGATACCGCCCCGTGTCCGGCAGGCCCTTCTCGATTATTATCCGGCCGATCTTCTGGACAGCGTCCAGTACCGCGTCGGCGTGACCGGCGCTGCCACCGTGCAGTCGTTCTCGATCCAATACGGAGAGGCGACGGCCGTCACCACCATCGACACCATCACCTTCGCCGAAACCTGGGACGCCGAAAACAACGTGGCGCTCTGGGCGCATGAGGTGAAGCATGTCGAGCAGTTCCGCCGCTGGGGACTGATCGGTTTTGCCCAAAGATATGTCCGCGACCATCAGGCGGTCGAAGCCGAGGCCTATGCCATCGGCGACGAGGTTAAGGCCGTATATGGCAGCGGCTGACGGCATCGCGCCTTTCGCGGCAGCGACACCCCTGCTCTGGGGCACTTGATCGCTTGAATGTTCTTCATATGTTCCATAAGATTCTCGGAAAGCCGATACTTAGACAGACAGGATCAGACATGCCAGACCAGTCAGTACTGCGGGATTTGTTCGATCGCTGGGAAAAGGTCTGGCATGAAGGGCGCTACGATCTTTTGGCCAGCTGCGTTGCAGAAAGTTATGGTCGCCACGATGAGTTTGGCGACCGCACGGTAAGCAGGGATGCTTACGCAGCCGAAATCGCGAAGGTGCATGAAGCCCGACCCGGGATTCGCATTGTTGTGTACGATCACACGCTGGATGATGACCGCGCCTGGTTTCGCTTTGCCTTCACTTGGCCTGATCCAGAGACCGGAAAACCGATGTCTCGGGCGGGGTTGCAACAGTATCGAATTGAGGCGGGCAAGCTGGCCGAGACTTGGGTTGTCCTGCAGTCAATTGGTTCGACATGGCCCGATCCCGTTGCGCAAGTGCGCTGGACCGAGCCGACTGCCAGGTAGCCAGCGAGGGCGGAAGTCAGGCTGCTTTATCTGACGCTCGAACGTACTTTGCCAACGCTTAAGCGGCTGAGTTCAAGACCTTAGCACCACGCTAACAGAAAATGCCAACATATTGAAATAATTATAGTATCAGGAAATGCCCACCATGTACACCTATCCCGCCACCGCCCGCAAGCTCGCCGCCCTTGCAGCCGGAACCTTCTCCACCTCGACGCAGGTGAAGACGTGGAGCGTGTCGAGTTCCCGGTCCACCACCGCGTGGTCGCTGACCCAGCCCCCCATTGCCAGATAGGTCCGCAGCAGGGGCGGCAGGCCGGCGAGCGCGGCCCTCCGGTCGGTGACCGGCCCCGCCAGCGCCGGATAGTCCACCACCTCCGCCGCCTTCCGCCCCGGCAGATGCTCTGCAGGCCCGATGCTCCCCTCGGCCAGCAGGGCAAGCGCCGCCCGATGCGCCTTCCAGTCCGCCCCGCGAAAGCTCGTGCAGCCGACCAGAAGCCCCGCCTGCGCTTCGTCCACGACCCGGGTCATCGCCCCCCAGGCCAGCCGCAGCACATCCGGATGCACCCCGCCGGGTGCCACGCAGAACCGCCCCATCTCGACAATCGGCTTCGCATAGCCCGACAGCGGGCCCAGATCATAGAACCGCGCGGCATAGCCCTGCTCCAGCCCTGCGCCCCAGCCGAACAGCATCACCCGGAAATAGGCCAGAAGCCCGCGCTCGCCCTCGACCATCACATGGGCGGAGAGCGCGTCCTGCGCATCCTCCTCCACCCCCGACTGGCGCGGAAAGGCCGCAGCACGGAACGCCATGATCCGGGCCATGTCCTCCGTCCCCTGCCCGAGCCTTGCGACCAATCCGCCTTTCCGAAGTGGCTCCACGCCCTTTTCCCCCGCCAAAACGACGCCTACATAGGTCAGGCAAAGGAGACCCGCATGGACAAGATCGTCAAGTCAGATGCCGAATGGCAAGCCCAGCTTTCCGACCTGGCCTACAAGGTGACCCGGAAACACGGGACCGAACGCGCCTTCACGCACGAAGATTTCCCCAAGGTTGCGGGAACCTTCCGCTGCGTCTGCTGCGACGCGCCGCTTTTCGACTCGCAGGCGAAGTTCGATTCCGGCACCGGATGGCCGTCGTTCTACCAGCCGCTCGATGGAGAAATGGTAGGCGAAACCGAGGACCGCAGCTTTTTCATGCGCCGCACCGAAGTGCATTGCAACCGGTGCGAGGCGCATCTTGGCCATGTCTTCCCCGACGGCCCGGCCCCCACCGGCCTGCGCTACTGCATCAACGGCGTCGCGCTGACGTTTGACGCGGAGGGCTGAGCCCGCCGCCCTTCCTGTCTCGGTCAGCCGGTGATGTCTTCGGCACGCAGGCGCCCGAAACTGCCCAGCAACTGGCGGATGAAGCCGATGCCCTTGATGTTGGATTCCGTCACCCGGCGCGAAATCTCGACAACGCGGCCATCCTCCAGCCCGAACCGGCCGATGTTCTGCACCACGCCGGCCTCGTTGAAATTCACCACCAGAACCTGGCGGTCGATCTCTACCGGTTCGCGCGGGCCGATGGTCTTGTAGCGGCTTTGGACGTAGAACCAGCCGTCATCGTTCAAAAGGCCCTGCGCGGAAGGACGGCCGATCTTTTCGCCCACCGTCTCCTGCGTGTCGGTGCCGACTTCAACCAGCGCAAGCTCGTCCTCTGCCGGGACATAGCCGTGATTGCGGTAGATCGGAGTGCAGGCCGAAACGCCCGTGAGGACGATCAGCGCAAGCCCGCCCGCCCGCCAGGCCGCCACGGCCTTCGTCGCCCTCCGCAAAACCGCCATTCCTGCCCTCACGCCTGTTTCTCTGCCGACCGGACCTCTCTTTCCATGAAAGCCGGAACGCGTCCAGTCAGGGAAATCAGAGCGGGTCCTTCAAAACCCTTGCGTCTTGGGATATCAGAAGGTCCGCCCCTTATTCAAGAAAGGAACGTTGCCGCGCGGCTTTGCAGTCTGATCGGCCCGCGGACCGGCAACAGTGACCATGACGACAGCTTCCACACCCGCACCCACCCGCTTTCGTACCGGGGGCATCAGCCCGCGAAAGCCCACCCATTTTCGCTGCACCCCCGATGAGGCGGGCCGCGCCGATCTGGCTCGGGCGCTCGGGGCGGTCGCGGTCCGGTCGGCCGCCTTCGCGGGCGCCATCACGCCCCAGGGCCGGAGCGAGCTTGTCCTGACCGGCCGGTTGACGGCAGAAGTGGTGCAGGCCTGCGTCGTCACGCTTGCCCCGGTCACCAGCCGCGTCGCAGAAGACATCACCCGCCGCTATGTGCAGGGCCTTGCCCCGCCCGAAGGCGACGAGGTGGAAATGCCGGAGGATGACAGCGTGGAGCCGATGCCCGAGGTGATCGACCTCATCGGCATCGTGACCGAGGCGCTGGCCCTTGCCCTGCCGCTTTACCCCGCGCCGAAGGGGCAGCACTCGACCCTGCCGCAGAAGCCGATGCGCCGCAGGCCGGCGCCGACCCGAAACCCTTCGCGGGGCTTGCCGCAAAGCTGGGTATGACGCCGCCCGACACGGCCGGGAACGACGAATGACAGAAGGCGGAGAGGGACGCCAAAAGGGGCTTGCGCCTTTCGCAAATCCGAGTATGTTCCGCGCCTCATTCAAGCTGCGGAACGGCAATCGTCCGATCGTGCCAGAAGTCTGGTGCCGGATCTGTTTCGCGAAGGAAATCAGGGGCATGTCCCCACTGCCCGAGGTTGTGACATGGCTGTCCCGCAGAACCGCACCACGAAATCCCGCCGCAACATGCGCCGCGCGCATGACGCGCTGGTCGCCGCCAACCCGAACGAATGCGCCAATTGTGGCGAGCTGAAGCGGCCGCATCACGTATGCGGTGCCTGCGGCCATTATGACGCGCGCGAAGTCGTGGCGATGGCGAAGGAAGTGGATATCGACGAGGATGCGGCGTAAGCCGCGCCAGTCGTTCATTCCCAGCAGATGGCCAACGGAGATGATCATCCGGTAACCGCTGGTGCTGATCGCATCGTGATTTCGGTCGACGCGATGGGCGGTGACCGGGGGCCTGCGGCGGTTGTCGCGGGTCTTGCCGAATCCATCGCCCGCAGTCCCGGCATTGCCTTCATCCTGCATGGCGACGAGGCCGTGCTGAAGCCGCTCGTCGCGCGGTGCGGTGGCGACCAGCATCGGTCGACGATCCAGAATCGCCGACGACTGCTGGAGAAGCTCGGCCTCGTCACGCAGGTGAGCAATCGCGGCGCCTAACCGACTGACGGACAAAGGGTCGCCAGTGACGGACACGGGCTGCCAGGACTGAGCGCCGAGGGGCCGCGACGGGCAAA
>JAAURK010000038.1 GCA_012032275.1 Tabrizicola sp. | reverse complement strand
GCGCGCCGCCGAACCCGTCTCGCGCGCGGGCCTGCACCCCGGCGAGACGCCACAGATGCGGGCGCTGATCCGGAAATATGCGAAGGTTCACGGGATTCCGGAAAGCCTGCTGCACCGGGTGATCCAGCGCGAGAGCGATTACAACCCCGGGGCGCGCAACGGCCCCTATTACGGGCTGATGCAGATCCTGCCGCAGACGGCAGGGACCATGGGCTATCGCGGTGCGCCCGAGGGCCTTCTCGACGCCGAGACGAACCTGCTCTACGCAGGCCGGTATCTGCGCGGTGCCTGGCTCGTCTCGCGCGGAAACGAGGGCGATGCGGTCATGTGGTATGCCAAGGGCTATTACTACGAAGCCAAACGCATGGGCCTGCTGGAAGAAACCGGCCTCAGGACATAGGCGGGAAACGCCCGCCCCGGCATCGCGGCCTCAGTACCAGGCGTCGGGCGCTTCGGCCTTCTTCCGGGCGACGAAATCATGCAGCGCCTCGCCCGTCCCCTGATCAAGCGGCGGCGGCTGAAACTCTGCAAGCCGCTTTTTCCAAAGCCTGTTCGCGCGCGTCGCGGCATCGGTCGATCCCGCCGCCTCCCATTTCTCGAACGGCTCGTTGTCGGAAAGATCGCTGTCCCAGTAGGCGGTCTCGTAATGGGCCATGGTATGGGCACAGCCGAAGAAGTGATTGCCGGGGCCGACCTCGGCGAAAGCGTCGACCGCAAGCTGATCGTCGTCGATCCTGATGCCATCGAGATAGGCGTGCAATGCGCCGCAAAGATCGGCGTCAAGCATGAATTTTTCGTAAGACATGCTCAGCAGGCCATCGAGGAACCCCGCCGAATGCAGGATGAAATTCGCCCCGCAATGCACGGCGGCCAGCATCGACATCGTGCCCTCCATCATCGCCTGGGCATCGGGCAGCTTCGATGTGGTGAAATTTCCCGAACAGCGCAGCGGCAGGTTCAGCCGCCGCGCCAGTTGCCCGATCACCTGGCTTCCGATCGCGGGTTCTGGTGTCCCGAACGTGGGAGAGCCGGAGCGCAAGGACATCGAACTGAGGAAATTGCCGAAGATCACCGGCGCGCCCTTGCGTTCCAGTTGGGTCAGCGCGCAGCCCGCCATCGTCTCGGCCAGGCTCTGCACGATGCCGCCCGCATTGGTCACCGGCCCCATCGCGCCGCCAAGGATGAAGGGCACCACGACCGCCGCCTGACCGGCACGCGCATAGGCGCGCAGGCTGCGGGTCATCGTGCCATCCCAGACCAAAGGTGAATTGACGTTCACATTCCCGAGGATCACGCAATTGCGGTCCACGAAATCGGCGCCGAAAAGGATGCGGCACATCTCGATCGTGTCTTCCGACCGCTCTTCGGCAGTGACAGAGCCCATGAACGGCCGGTCGGAAAGCTCGATATGCGCGAGAACCATGTCGAGATGGCGCTTGTTCACCGCGATGTCCGTCGGTTCGCAGATCGTCCCGCCCGAATGGTGAAAGTTCGGCGAAGATTGCGCGAGCCGGATGAAGTTGCGGAAATCCTCCAAAGTGCCGAAGCGGCGCCCGCGGTCGATATCCATCACGAAAGGGCTGCCATACGCGGGCGAGAAGACCACGGCCCGCCCGCCGATCTGCACCGAGTTGGCCGGGTTGCGGGCGTGCTGGATGAATTCGGAGGGTGCGGACTTCAGGATTTCGCGGAGCATGCCCGGCTCGAACTTCACCAAAAGCCCCTCAACCTTCGCGCCGGCCGCCCGCCAGTGGTCTAGGGCGACGGGATCGTCGCGGAACTCGATCCCGGTCTCGGCCAGCACCCGGTCGGCCGCCGCCTCGATCCGCAAGAGATTTTCCTCGGAAAGCACGTCATAGGTCGGGATGTTGCGCAGGATGTAGGGGCGGCCCATGCCGCCGCCACGATGCGCGCGCTGCTCTTGCCGCGCCTGCCGACCGGATCTGACCCTGACTTCGTTCATCGCCACTCCCCCCCTGCAACCGGCTTTCCGGAAGGAGACGACGATCCCCGCCCCAAGTCAGCGACCGGGGCGACGGTTGAAGGTCTGTTCTCGCCCTCAGGTGATGACGTCGGGATCGCTGCGCCCGGTATGGGCCCCGATGTCGGCAAGCGTGTGGGCGGCGCGGATCACCGGGGCCAATGCCTCCTGCGCGTCAAGATGCAGGCCATCCGGCCCCGCCGCATAGCGCTCCAGATAGACCCGCAGCGTGGCCCCCTCGGTTCCGGTGCCGGAAAGGCGGTAGACGATGCGGCTGCCGTCGGCAAAGAGAACGCGCACGCCCTGTTTCTGGCTGACCGATCCATCGACGGGATCGGTATAGGCGAAATCGTCGGCGGCGCTGACGGTCATCCCCTCGACCGTCCGGCCCGGCAGCCCCGCGAGGCTGGCGCGCAGGGCCGCCATCATCGCATCGGCCCGGTCGGTGGCCACTGCCTCGAAATCATGGCGGCTGTAGTAGTTCCGCCCGTAGGTGGCCCAGTGTTCGCCAAGGATGTCCGCCACCGGCTGTTTGCGGACGGCAAGGATGTTGAGCCACAAAAGGATCGCCCAAAGCCCGTCCTTCTCGCGCACGTGATCCGACCCGGTGCCGAAGGATTCCTCGCCGCAGATGGTGGCGCGTCCGGCATCCAGAAGGTTGCCGAAGAATTTCCAGCCGGTCGGGGTTTCGTATTTGCCGATCTTCAGCGCATCGGCGACCCGGTCGGCGGCGGCAGAGGTCGGCATCGACCGGGCGACACCCTTCAGCCCGGCCCTGTAGCCCGGCGCCAGATGCGCATTCGCGGCCAGCACCGCAAGGCTGTCGGAGGGCGAGACATAGATCCCCCGGCCAACCACCATGTTGCGGTCCCCGTCGCCATCCGAGGCCGCGCCGAAATCCGGGGCATCCGGCCCGAACATCTCGTCCATCAGCGCCCTTGCCCAGGTCGGGTTCGGATCGGGGTGCATGCCGCCGAAATCGGGCAAAGGCGTGCCGTTGATCACCGTCCCCGGCGCGGCGCCAAGCCGGTTCTCAAGGATTTCCGTCGCATAGGGGCCGGTCACGGCACACATCGCATCCATCCGCATCCGGAACCCCGCCCCGAACATCGCGGCAATGGCGGGAAAGTCGAAGAGCGTCTCCATCAGCGCGGCATACTCGGCAACCGGATCGACCACATCCACGGCCATGTCGCCCAGCCGCTGCCGCCCGATCCGCCCCAGATCGACGTCCTGCGCCTCAAGAATGTGATAGGCGGTGATCTCTGTCGTCCGCCGATACATGGCCTCTGTCACCGCTTCGGGCGCCGGGCCGCCGTTCGGCATGTTGAACTTGACGCCGAAATCCTCTTCCGGCCCGCCGGGATTATGGCTTGCCGACATGATGATGCCGCCATCGGTTTTATTCAGCCTTATCAAATGGCTGGCCGCCGGGGTCGACAGGATCGCCCCCTGCCCCACGATCACCCGCGCCGCCCCGTTGGCCGCCGCCATGCGCAGGATCACCTGCGCAGCACGGTCGTTGAAATAGCGCCCGTCGCCGCCAAGCACGAAGGTCTTGCCACCTGCGCCGACCACGTCGAACAGCGACTGGACGAAGTTTTCCAGATAGTGCCGCCCCATGAAGACCGGTGTCTTCTTCCTCAGGCCGGAGGTGCCGGGCTTTTGCCCCGCGATGGGCGTGGTATCCACCTTGGTCATGATGCTTTTTCTCCCTTGGGCTGCCCGGCGAGAGACCGGAACAGAAGAACGCTTTGGGCCGGCGCCTCGGCAACCGGCGCATACGAGACGCGATCGGGACGCGTCGTGTCGAGAAGAAGCTCCCATCCCGGCGCGGTATCGGGCAGATGCAGCGCCGTGGCCGGACCGGCGTTGAAGACGGCGAAGGCCGCGTCGCGGCTGGCCTCCCCGCCCTCGGCCGCCATCCGCAGCTCGATGCAGAGGCAGCGGAAAGCCGGATCGTGCCAGTCCTGCGGCTGCGGAACCGTCCCGTTGGCGCGCCGCCAGATCACATCGGGCAGATCGTCGGAGGGGCGGGCCCTGGCGTGCAGGAAGCGGCGCTGGCGCAGCATCGGCAGGTCGCGGCGTATCGCGGCCAGGCGCGCGACGAACACGGTCAGATCCCTGTCCGCCACCGACCAGTCGAGCCAGCTGATCTCGTTGTCCTGCGCATAGGCATTGTTGTTGCCGCCCTGACTGTGGCCCATCTCGTCGCCCATGAGGATCATCGGCACGCCCTGCGCGATCATCAGCGTGGCCAGAAGGTTGCGCTTGCGAAGCGCGCGCATGGCCCGCACGGCGGGGTCGGCCGACGGCCCCTCGGCCCCCAGATTGTCAGAGTGGTTTTCGGAATGTCCATCGCGGTTCTCCTCGCCATTGGCGAAGTTGCGCTTGACGGTAAAGCTCACCAGATCGTCCAGCGTGAAGCCATCATGCGAGGTGACGAAATTCACCGACGAGGTGGCGGCGCGGCCCGAATGGTCGAACCGGTCGGCACTGCCCAGAAGCCGGGCGGAAAGATCGCCCGTCATCCCCGCATCCCCCCGCCAGAACCGGCGCACACTGTCGCGGAACTTGTCGTTCCACTCATGAAAGGGATGCGGATAGCCGCCAAGCTGATACCCGCCCGGACCGATGTCCCAGGGTTCGGCGATCAGCTTCACCCGGCTGAGCACCGGATCCTGGCGGATCACGTCGAAAAAGCCGCCATTCGGATCGAAGCCATGCGCCTCGCGCCCCAGCACCGTGGCCAGATCAAAGCGGAAGCCGTCCACATGGCCCACCTCGACCCAGTACCTCAGACTGTCCATCATCATCCGCAGCACCATCGGATGGGTCAGGTTCAGCGTATTGCCGGTGCCCGCGTCATTCACATAATGCCGCCCGCCGCCCGCAAGCCGGTAATAGGACGCGTTGTCGAGCCCGCGGAAGCAGATCGTCGGCCCCCATTCGTCCCCTTCCGCAGTGTGGTTGTAGACCACGTCCAGGATGACCTCGATCCCGGCGGTGTGAAAGCGGCGAACCATGGTCTGGAATTCCCACAGCGCGCCTTTCGACATGTAGCGCGGTTCGGGCGCAAAGAAGGCCAGCGTGTTGTAGCCCCAGTAATTGCGCAGCCCCTTGGCCACCAGAAAGCGGTCGTCGACGAAGGCCTGCACCGGCATAAGCTCGATGGCCGTGATGCCAAGCTTGCGCAGATGGTCGATCACCGGCTCCGAGCACAGGCCAAGATAGCTGCCGCGCAACCGCTTTTCGACGCCGGGATGCAGCATGGTCATCCCCTTCACATGCGCCTCGTAGATCACCGTATCGACGCGCGGCACCCTCGGGGCCATGTCGTTGCCCCAGGTGAAGGAAGGATCGGTGACCACCGCCTTCGGCACCGCAAAGGCACTGTCGCGGGTGTCATAGCTCAGATCGCCGCGGGGGCTGCCGATCTTGTAGCCCATGAGCGCGTCCGACCACCGCAGCCGCCCCTCCAGCGCGCGGGCATAGGGGTCCAGCAGCAGCTTGTGCGGATTGAAGCGGTGGCCCTGTTCGGGTGCATAGGGTCCATGGGCGCGGAAACCGTAGACGGTCCCCGGCGTCAGCCCGCCCACATGGATGTGCCAGATATCGCCATCACGCTCCCGGATCGGTATGCGGGCCTGTTCCTTGCGGCCATCGGCGGAAAAGAGACAAAGCTCGATCATCTCCGCATGGGCCGAGAAGACCGCGAAATTGACCCCGTCGCCGGTGAACGACGCGCCCATCGGCCAGGGCCGGCCCGGCCCTGTCGCATGGCCTGACAGGCGCGCGGGCAAGGACACCTGCTGCGGTGTCACGCGATCAGCCCTTCATAAAGCGCAGCATAGGCCGCCGCCGAGGTTTCCCATCCCACGGGCTGTTTCATCGCATTGGCCCGGGTCTTCGCCCAGGCCTTGCCATCGGCATGAAGCGCCAGAAGCTGCGCCAGTGCCCGCCCGAAGGCCAGCGCATCGACAGGATGGAAGGTGACCCCCGTCGCCACCCCCGCAGCCAGCGTCGCAGGCGTGGCCCCGATCACCGTATCGGCCAGCCCGCCCACCAGCGCGACGACAGGCAGCGTCCCATAGCGCAGACCATACATCTGGGTCAGCCCGCAGGGCTCGAACCGGCTTGGCACCAGAACGGCATCCGCGCCCGAAAACATCCGGTGACTCAGCGCCTCGTCATAGCCGATGCGCACCGAAACCCGGCCCGGAAACTGCGCCGAAAGGCCCCGCATCGCGCCCTCCAGTGCGGGCTCGCCCGATCCAAGCACCAAAAGCCCGCCCCCGCCCGCAATGAACTCCGGGATCACCGCAGGCAAGAGATCGATGCCCTTCTGATCCGTCATCCGGCTCACCACGATGGCCAGCGGCCCGGGCACGTCCAGCCCGAATTCGGCGCACAGCGACGCCCGCGCCTTGGCCTTCCCCGCCATCCTTGCGGACGAATAGCCGGGCTCCTCGCGCTCGGGCGACCAGACCGCGGTATCAACGCCATTGAGGATCCCTGAAACCCGCGCGCCCGCGCCGCGACCACTCCTTCCAGACCCATGCCGAACTCGGGCCGCATCAGCTCTGCCGCATAGGTGGGCGAAACCGTGGTGATCCGGTCCGCGGTGACAAGACCGGCCTTCAGACTTGACAGCCCGCCGTAATATTCCAGCGCTCCGGGATGAAACGCGTCCCAGGGCAGGCGCAGATCGCCCAGCATGGCCGCCGGTGCCCACCCCTGAAAGGCGATGTTGTGGATCGTCAGGACGGATTTGACGCCACCCGCGCCATGATAGGCCAGATAGGCCGGGGCAAACCCCGCCTGCCAGTCATGCGCATGCAGGATATCGGGCTTCCAGCCATCGAACCCCTCCCGCGCAAGCGCCGCACCCACCCAGGAAAGCGCCGCAAACCGCTGCGGATTATCGGCGAAATCGGTGGTTCCGGCCGCATAGGGGCCGCCCTCGCGGTCGTAAAGATGCGGCGCATCCAGAAGCAGGATCGACGCGCCCTCCACCCGGCCCTCGAGAACCCGCGCCGCGCCGCCGAAAAGACCGCCGTCCTGCCACACCACCGGCCAGTCCGCCGCCACCTTCCGGATCGCGCGATAGGCGGGCAGCAGCACCTTCATCTCCCACCCCGCCCCCGCCAGCGCAGCGGGAAGCGCCCCCACCACATCGGCGAGCCCCCCCGTCTTGATCAACGGAACGCATTCCGACGCAACCGAAAGCACCCGTCTGCGCACGCCCATCGCGGCCTCATTCATCTTGGTCCAAATATCCCGCAGGGGGTCCGGGGGATGCGAAATCCCCCGGCCCTTTCCACCGCAAAACCGGCGTCAGGACAAGGCCCGCTGCCGCGCGTCGAGCATATCCTGAGTGATCAGCACGATCCCGCTGTCGGTCCGGCGAAACCACTTCGCATCCGCTTCCGCATCGGCCCCGACCACCAGCCCCTCGGGGATCACCACGCCCCGGTCGATCACGCAGTTCTTCAGTTCGGCCTTGCGATGCACCACCACCTGCGGCAGCGCCACCACATATTCAAGGCTCGCGAATGAATGCGTCCGGCAGCCGGTGAAGAGCAGGCTGTTCGACACCGACGACCCCGAGACGATGCAATCGCCCGAGATCAACGAAGAAACCGCCGAGCCGCGCCGCGCGTCCTCGTCATGGATGAACTTCGCCGGTGGCACGATTTCGGCATAGGTCCAGATCGGCCAGGCATTGTCGTAAAGGTCAAGTTTGGGCGTGAAGTCGGTGAGGTCGATATTGGCCTGCCAGAAGGCATCGATCGTGCCGACATCGCGCCAGTATGGTTCGGTCTCCAGCCCGCTGGTCACGCAACTGTCGGCGAAGCGATGCGCCACCGCCTTGCCGTGCTTGACGATCTGGGGAATGATGTCATTGCCGAAGTCGTGGCTGGAATCCGGATCCTCGGCATCCTTGATCAGCAGGTCGCGCAGCATCAGCCAGTTGAAGACATAGATCCCCATCGAGGCCAGCGCGTGATCGGGGTCGCCCGGGATCGCAGGCGGATCCTTCGGCTTTTCAAGGAATTGGGTCACCCGCATCTCGGCGTCGACATGCATGACGCCGAAGGCCGTCGCTTCCATCCTTGGCACGGTCAGGCAACCGATCGTCACATCGGCACCAGAGGAGACATGCTGTTGCAGCATGATCTCGTAATCCATCTTGTAGATATGATCGCCCGCAAGGATGACGACATATCTGATGCCGTAGCTGTCGACGATATCGATGTTCTGGGTCACGGCATCGGCGGTGCGAGATACCATTTGTTTTCATCGATCCGTTGCGAGGCGGGCAGGATATCCAGGTATTCGTTGCGTTCGGCACGAAAGAAGCCCCAGCCGCGCTGCATGTGGCGGATCAGCGAATGCGCCTTGTACTGGGTGGCGATGGCCATCTTGCGGATACCCGAATTCAGCGCGTTCGACAGGGCGAAGTCGATGATCCGGGTCTTGCCGCCGAAATAGACCGCAGGCTTCGCCCGCTTGTCGGTCAGTTCCTTCAACCGGCTGCCCCGCCCGCCCGCCAGGATGAAGGCCATGGCCTGCGAGGACAATCGCTGATTGGGTCTTGGTTTCATTCTCGTCCCCCTCCCCAGGGTGGCGGGTCTTGCCCGCCGGGTGTCATTCCTGCAGCAGATAGAGTGCCGACAAGGGTGGCAGCGTGACAAGCGCCGATTGCGCGCGCCCGTGCCAGGCTTTCGGTTCGGTGACGATGCCACCAAGATTGCCGCGATTGCCGCCGCCATAATGGCCCGCATCGGTGTTCAGAAGCTCGCTCCAGCGCCCCGCGGCGGGCAGGCCAAGCCGGTAGCTGCGTTCGACCGGCGTCATGTTGACGACGGCGGCCACCATCCTGTCTTCCGCCCCGCCCTTGCGCAGCCAGGCGTAGACACCGCCCTCGGCATCATTCGATTCGATCCATTCGAACCCCTCGGCGCGGCAATCGTTCAGATAGAGCGCCGGGGTCTCGCAATAGATCCGGTTCAGATCCCGCACCAGCGATTGCATCCCCTGATGCGCGGCAAGGTCCAGCTGATGCCAGTCGAGGCTCTGATTATGGTTCCACTCCGCCCCCTGGGCGAATTCCTGGCCCATGAACAGAAGCTTCTTGCCCGGATGCGCCCACATGAACCCGTAATAGGCCCGCAGATTGGCGAATTTCTCCCATCCCGTCCCCGGCATCTTCGACAGCATGGAGCCTTTGCCATGTACCACCTCGTCATGGCTGATCGGCAGGATGTAATTCTCGGACCAGGCGTAGTGCAGCCCGAAGGTCATCTGATGGTGGTGATACTTGCGGTAGACCGGTTCCTTCTGCATGTAGCTGAGCGTATCGTTCATCCAGCCCATGTTCCATTTGAACCCGAAGCCGAGGCCGCCCCAGTTCGCGGGCCGCGACACGCCGGGAAAGGCCGTCGATTCCTCGGCCACCGTCATGATCCCGGGCACTTCGCCATAGGCGGTGATGTTCATGTTGCGCAGCACGGCGATCGCTTCGTAATTCTCTCGCCCGCCATCGCGGTTGGGAACCCACTCCCCCTCCTTGCGGCTGTAGTCGCGGTACAGCATCGAGGCCACGGCATCCACGCGCAGCCCGTCGATATGGTATTCTTCCAGCCAGTAAAGGGCGTTGGAGGTCAGAAAGTTCTGCACCTCTGTCCGCCCGTAGTTGTAGATCAGCGTGTTCCAGTCCTGATGGAAGCCTTCGCGCGGTCTTGATGTTCGTAAAGCGCTGTGCCGTCGAACGCCCCAGACCATGGGCATCGGTCGGGAAATGACCGGGCACCCAGTCGAGGATCACCCCCAGGCCCTTGCGGTGCGCCGCATCGACGAAGGCGCGGAATTCGCTGGGCGTGCCGTGCCGGATCGTCGGCGCGAAAAGACCGACGGGTTGATAGCCCCAGCTGCCGTCGAACGGATATTCGCTGACCGGCAGGCATTCTATATGGGTAAAGCCCATGTCGGCCACGTAATCGACCAGTTGCTCTGCCAGTTCGAGATAGGACAGCATCCGGTCGCCCGGCGCGCGGCGCCAGCTTCCCAGATGCACCTCGTAGACCGAAATCGGGGCATCGATCGTCTGCTTCGCCCCGCGCTGCACCAGCCAGTCCGCATCGTGCCAGTCGCCGGCGATTTTCCTCACGACCGAGGCATTTGCAGGCGGATGTTCGGAACCGAACCCGACCGGATCTGCCTTCAGCGGCAAAAGCTGTCCCCCCGGCCCCTTGATCTCGTATTTGTAGGTCTCTCCCTCGCCAAGACCGGGAACGAAAATCTCCCATACCCCGCTCGGCCCCCGCCGGCGCATCGGATGGCGCCGCCCGTCCCAGATGTTGAAATCGCCGACCACCGACACCCGTTCGGCGTTCGGCGCCCAGACGGCGAAATGCACGCCCGCCACGCCCTCATGCGTGATCGGATGCGCGCCCAGCACCTGCCAGAGCCGCTTGTGCGTGCCCTCGCCAAGCAGATATTCGTCCATCTCGCCAAGAACCGGGCCAAAGCCGAAGGGATCGTCGAAATCCCATTCGGTTCCATGGCCCTGTGCGCGCAGCCGGTAGTTCGCCTTCCGGGCCATCTGGTGGGTGAAGAGGCCGGGGATGCCGGGATAGGGTTCGGCTTCCTCTGCCGTCTTGCCGGTCAGCACCCAAAGCCGGTCGGCGCCCGGCACAAAGGCCGTCACCTCCCATTTGCCGCCGCGCTTGTGCGGGCCAAGCACGGCGAAAGGATCGCCGTGCCAGCCACCGGCAATCGCCTCGGCGGCCGCTCTGTCGAGCGAAGTCTCTCCCATGCTTTCCTCCCCGAAAGCGCGTCAGAGCGCGGATGTCACCGACCAGATATCCTTCATGTAACTGCCAATGGTGCGGTCTGACGAGAAAAATCCGCTGCGGGCCGTATTCAGCGCCGCCATCTTCAACCAGCGGTCGCGGTCGGCATAGGCTTCGCCGACCCGCGCCTGCGCATCATGGTAGGCCGCGAAATCCGAGGCCACGAGGAAATAGTCGTGATGCCAGACCCGATGCACCAGATCGTGGTAGCGGTCCGGCTCCTCGGGGCTGAAGCGACCTTCGGCGATCATCTGCAGCACATCCTGAAGCGGTTGGCTCGCCTCGATGGCCGCCTTGGCGTGATCGGGGTCTTCGCGCCGCTTGGTCACCTGATCGGTCGTCAGCCCGAAGAGGAAGAAGTTCTCTGCCCCAACCTCTTGCAATATCTCGACATTCGCGCCGTCGAGCGTGCCGATGGTCGGTGCTCCGTTCATCATGAACTTCATGTTTCCGGTGCCCGACGCCTCTTTCCCGGCCGTGGAAATCTGTTCGGAAAGATCCGAAGCGGGGATCACCGCCTCTGCCATGCTGACGTTGTAATTGGCGGGATAGATGATCTTCAAGCGATCGCCGGTCGCCGGATCGTTGTTAACAACGGTCGCCACATCATTGATAAGGCGAATGATTTCCTTCGCCACCGCATAGCCCGGCGCAGCCTTGCCGCCAAAGATGCGCACCCGTGGCACCCAGTTGCCGCCGGGATCGGACCGCACCGCGTGCCAATGCGCCACTGCCTGAAGAATGTTCAGCAGCTGGCGCTTGTATTCATGGATCCGCTTGATCTGCACGTCGAAAAGCGCATCGGGAGAGATCGTGACACCGGTCTCGGCCTTGACCCAGGCGGCGAGCCGGACCTTGTTCTCCCGCTTGGCCGCATCGAAGGCGGCCCGGAAGCCCGCCTCGCCGACATGCGGCTCGAGATCGCGCAGCCGGTCGAGATCGGCTTCCCAGCCCGCGCCGATCGTATCGGTGATCAGCCTCGCCAGCGGTCGATTCGCCATCTTCAGCCAGCGCCGCGGCGTCACACCATTGGTCTGGTTGATGATGCGGCCGGGGTGAAGCTTGTGCAGTTCGGGGAACAGCGTCTTCTTCACCAGATCCGAATGCAGCGCAGAGACGCCGTTCACCTTGTGCGACATGATGAAGGCGAGTTCGCCCATCCTGACTTCCTGATGCTTGACGATGCCCACGTAATGCGGCCGGTTGGGATAGGCATTGCGGTGCCAGCCGTCGATCCGTTCGACGATCTGCATGTGGCGCGGCAGCACATTGCCGAAGGTGAATGTCGCCCAGCGTTCCAGCGCTTCGGGCAGAAGCGTGTGGTTGGTATAGCCAAGACAGGCCCGCGCGATCAGCAGCGCCTCGTCAAATCCAAGGCCGTGAATGTCGGTCAGCAGGCGCACAAGCTCGGGTCCGGCAAGTGCGGGATGGGTGTCGTTCATCTGGATGGCGACATGTTTCGGCAACGCCTTCAGGTCCGAGTAGGAGGCGAGATACCGGCGCAGGATGTCTTGCAGCGCGGCAGAGGTCAGGAAGTATTCCTGCTTCAGCCGCAGCTCCTTGCCCTGATAGGTCGTGTCATCGGGATAAAGCACCCGGCTCAGCGTGCGGGCCAGAGCCTCGGGCTCGGCCGCTGCGGCATAGTCGCCCCGGTTGAACCGGTCGAGATCGAATTTCGTCGTGGATTTCGCGTTCCACAGGCGCAGCGTATTGGCCCATTTGCCCTGCCAGCCGATCACCGGCGTGTCATGCGCCTCGGCGATCACCGTCTCGGAGGGAACCCAGATGTCGCGGCCCTCCTGCGTTTCCATATGGCCCTTGAAACCGATCGTGTAAGCGGCCTCGGGGCGGGCGAATTCCCAGGGATGCGGCTGGCTCAGCCAGTCTTCCGGCGCCTCGATCTGACGGCCGCTCTCGAACCGCTGACGAAAGAGCCCATGCTCGTAGCGGATGCCGTAGCCATAGGCCGGGCAGCCAAGTGTCGCCATGCTTTCCATGAAACAGGCCGCAAGCCGCCCCAGCCCCCCGTTGCCCAGTGCCGCATCCGGCTCGTCCGCGATGATCGCGCGCAGATCCTGGCCGAGATCGGCCATCGCCTGATCGGCCACGTCATAAAGCCCCAGATTGATCGTGGCATCCTCCAGCAGCCGACCGATCAGGAATTCCATCGACAGGTAATAGACCCGCTTGTGCCCCTCGGCCCAGGTCCGGCGGGTGGAGGCGAACCAGGGTTCCACGATTCGGTCGCGGATCGCGTAGGAGAGCGCCATCCGCCAGTCGTAAAGACTTGCGTGAGAGGCATCCTTGCCGATGATGAAGGTAAGATGCCGCAGCACATCGGCCTTGAGCACATTGGGGGTAAGGCTAAGATCGGTCACTGCTTTATCCAACACGTCATCAACTCCCGGAAGCCTACGCGCGGCGGGACCGCGGTCAAGCAGATGGCCGGTGACACCCGGCAAAAACCCATGGGCTGGCCGCCCAAACCGCTTTCGTATTATCGCAATCGCGCACCGCATAAAACCGGCTTTTCTCTTTTTCTCGCAAATGTTTGCGATATTCAAAGCGCTTTGGATGACTCCCGCTCCGTAACTCTTTGCTGGTAAAGGAAAACATCGGCCGCTGAGCGGGGCGATCAAAAAACAGGCGCCAAAGCGCGATCAGCTACGGGTTGCCGACCACGGATTCGTGAAAAGACGGGGTGTTGCCGATGGCCCACAGTCGGCGTAGAGCGTCGTCAAAATGTCATGTTCGCGACTTGTCCGCGCCGCGGTCGCCGCGGCATAAGGAAAAGACGCAAACAGTTCAGTACGATAGCACGAGCCAGAGAGCGGAGCAGTCAAATGGCCAAACAGACCACCCTGCAACAAGGTGGCACACCGAAACCCTCCCAGCAGCAGCAGGGCCAGACCTCCGGGTCAAGCCAGCAGCAGGGCGGACAGACGGTCTTCAAGGATTGGGCCTCGATCTGAGCCCCGCCCTTTTGCTGATGACGCGGTTCCGCTAACCTGCGGAGCGTAACCGTTTCCAAAAGGCCGGCGTCATGGCAAGCCCCGTTTCCAGCATACCGAACCTTGGTCCGGCATCACAGACCGCCTTTGTGAAGGCGGGCATTTCTTCGGCCGAGGAAATTCGCGCGATGGGCGCGGACGAGGCCTATCGGCGCTTGCTTCTCTCAGGCGTCCGGCCGCATTTCATCGGCTATTACGTGCTCGTCATGGGTCTGCAGGGCCGTCCCTGGAACGATTGCAAGGGCGACGAGAAGAAGGCCCTGCGCCAGCGATTTGATGCGATCTGCGGCTCTTTGAACGGGACCGTGGAAAAGGGCCGCTCCGATCTTGAAGCGGCCCTCCAATTCTTTGGTGTCATCGACCGGCCCGGTGCCTGACGGTGGCTCATCGCGCCGGGTGCCCGGCCGGTCCGAAAACCGGGCTCCACCTCTCGCCCGCCGGTTCTAGCCGCAGGTGTAAGGCACGCCCGATTTGCCGATCGTGGCGTTGTAATCCTTGAAGATCTGCACCACCTTGGCCTTGCGTTCGCTTTCCTGCGCGATCTCGTCCCAGAATTTCAGCGCCGCCTCTTCGACCTGGCGCCAGTCATCCGACGGGATCTGCGTCAGTTCCAGCTTGTCGCCCGTCGCCCGATAGCGCGCCTCGCCGCCCCAGTACCACTGGTTGCGGTAGTGGTGCCCCATCTCGATCGCGGCCCGGACGATCTGCTTCAGGTCATCGGGAAGCTCGGCCCATTTCCCCTCGTTCACATACATCGAACCGATCCAGGCGCCCGAGATGTTGTTGGCGGTGATGTAATTGGTCACATCCGCCCAGCCGACCGTGTAATCCTCGGTGATGCCCGACCAGGCCATTCCGTCAAGAACGCCGGTCTGGACGGAAACCTCGGCGTCCTCATAGGGGATCGTCACCGGAACCACGCCGAACTGCGCAAGGAACCGGCCCGCCGTCGGGAAGGTGTAAAGCTTCAGCCCGCTGAGGTCTGCCACCGATTTGATCGGCTTGACGGTGTTGAAGTTGCATGGATCCTGCCCCGCCGCCGAAAGCCAGACGACGCCTCCCGCCTCGGCATAGGCTTCCTCCCAGATCTGGCGCAGCCCGTATTGTTCGAAGAGCACCGGCACATCCAGCGCATGCTTCGTGGCCAGCGGGAAGTAGCCGCCAAAGACAGCGATATCGACCGGTGCAGCCATCGAATCGTCATCGGAATGCACCGCGTCAAGCGTGCCCGCCTGAAGCGCGCGGAACAGCTCTGCCGTCGGCACGATCTGGTCGGCATAGAAAAGCTCGATCTCCAGCCGCCCGCCCGAGGCTGCGTTGATCGCGTCGATCACCGGCTTGGTCACGAACTGGCCCAGCGTCGACCCCGCATAGGTCTGCCAGCGCCAGCGGATCGGCTCCTGCCCGATGGCAGGGGGCGCCGCCAGCAGCGAAGCCCCGGCTGCCGCACCGCCAAGGCCGGCCGTGCGGAGAAAATGGCGTCTTGTTGACATGACAATCTCCCTTTCCTTGCTGAAGTCTTGTGTCTTTCTGTTTCCGGCCTGAACGGCAGACCGACACCGCCGTCATTTCGTGTAGATCTGCGAGGGCAACCACAAGGCGATCTGGGGGAAGACCATGATCAGCGCGAGCCCGATGATCATCACGCCCACGAAGGGGACCACCGATTTGTAGATGTCCATGATCGTGATCTCTGCCGGTGCGAAGGCCCGCATGAGAAAGAGGTTATAGCCGAAGGGCGGTGTCAGATAGGCGATCTGGCAGGTGATCGTGTAAAGAACGCCGTACCAGATCAGAACCTGCGACGGCTCCATCCCCAGATCCAGCGTCGCGACAAGCGGCACGTAAAGCGGCGCCACGATCACCAGCATCGCGGTATCGTCAAGGAACATGCCCATGACAAGAAAGCTGAGCTGCATCAGCACAAGGATCGTCCAGGGCGACAGGTGCATCTGATCGACGAACAGCCCCTTGATCGCATTCACCGCACCAAGCCCGTCAAACACCGCCCCGAAGCTGAGCGCGGCCAGGATGATCCACATGAACATGCAGGAAATGGCGAGGGTGGAACGGCTGCAGACCTCGAACACCTCGCGGGTGAAGCGGCCTTTCACCACGGCGGCCCCGACCGTGGTGATCACCCCGATGACCGAGCTTTCGACAAGCCCGGTATAGCCGGTGATGAAGGGAACCATCATCGTGAAGAAGATCAGAAACGGCAGGATGCCGCGCGCAGAAGCCGGATCTTTTCCGACAGGGTGATCGCCTCGCGTTCCTGCGTTGTCAGCGCGGGGCCAAGGCGCGGCTGCAAGGCACAGCGGATCGCGATATAGGCGATGAAAAGCCCGGCCATCATCAGGCCCGGCATCACGCCCGCCAGCCAGAGCTGCCCGACCGGCTGGCGTGCGATCATCGCGTAAAGCACAAGGACGACCGACGGCGGGATCAGGATGCCCAGCGACGATCCCGCCTGAATGACGCCCGTCACCATCTGCTTGTCATAGCCGCGCCGCAAAAGCTCGGGCAAGGCGATGGTCGATCCGATGGCCATCCCGGCGACGGAAAGCCCGTTCATCGCCGAGATCAGCACCATCAGAAAGATCGTGCCGATCGCCAGTCCGCCGCGGATCCGGCCGAACCAGACATGGAACATCCGGTAAAGATCGTCTGCCAGACGGCTTTCCGACATCACATAGCCCATGAAGACGAACATCGGCAGCGTCAGCAGCGAATTCCACTTCATCAGCTTCATCGCGGCCTGGATGCCCATCGTCTGGCCCGCATTGCCCCAAAGTGCCAGCGACGCCGCCACCGCGACAAAGCCGATCACCCCGAACACCCTCTGCCCCGTCATCATCAGCAGGAGCATGGTCGAGAACATCAGGATGGCGATGGCTTCGTAACTCACTCGAACGCTCTCCCCGAATCGTGGCAATGTCACGGATCAGCATTGCCAGCGACTGCAGCAGCATCAGAACGAAGCCGAGAATGAGGATCAGCTTGATCGGCCAGAGATAGGGCCGCCAGGCGGTGGGGCTGCGCTCGCCGTAAGCGAAGGAGTAGACCGCGCTGTCCACCGCGCCCCAGATCATCACCGCCAGGTAGAAGATCAGGAACAGCACGGTCAGCCCGTCCATCCAGGCTTTGCCCGCCGGCGACCAGTTGGAATAGATGAGGTCCATCCGGACATGCGAGCCAAGCTGCATCGAATAGGGCCCGCCGAGGATGTAATAGGCAACCATGACGAATTGCGCCATCTCCAGCGTCCAGAGCGACGGCGCTCCGACCGCCGTGGTGACCGAGGACCACAGCAGGATCGCCATCAGCACGAACAGAAGATACATCGCGAAGCGGCCGACGCCGTAGTTCAGCCCCTCGACCAGCCTGACGAATGTCCGCGTCCAGTGCGGCATCAGCGGCGGGCTCCGGCGGGACTTTCGGGAAGGCAGAACGGATGCCTGAAGGCGGATGTCATGCAGACCTCGCGGGTTCGGCCAAGAGTTTCCGCCGGGTATGATTCTGTCAATATCTTTCCCGGACTCGCGAATCTGTTACGATCCTTTCAACGGCAGCGGGAATCAGGCGGCACGCGACCACTTTGATGCCCGCCGGAAGGAACAGTGATGGACCAAAAGCCGACCATCGAACAGCGGATGCGGGCGTCGCAGCCGGAGTTGACGCCGACGGAACAACGCCTCGTCTCGCATATCCTCAGCCATTATCCAGTCTCTGCGCTCGGCTCGATCACGGCGCTGGCGCGGGCGGCCGAGGTGTCGAGCCCGTCGATCGTGCGGCTGGTCCAGAAACTCGGCTACCGCGGCTATACCGATTACCAGGCCGCTCTGCGGGCCGAGATCGAGACCATGCTGGTGACACCGCTGGCCTGGGACGGGTGGGGAAACCAGGCGTCGGACGGCCATGTGCTGAACCGGTTCGCCGCCCGTGCGGTCCATAATCTGCAAGCGACGCTCACCAGGATCAATGCCGCCGAATTCGACGAGATCGCTGCACTTCTGGCCGATCCGGCGCGAAAGATCTTTGTCATGGGCGGGCGGATCACCCATGCCCATGCCGATCATCTGAGCACGCTTCTGTCCGCGATCCGCCCCGGCGTGACCCTTGTGTCCGACATGGCGAACGGCTGGCAGCAGGCGCTTCTCGACATCGGTCCGGGCGATACGGTCGTGCTGTTCGACATCCGCCGGTATGAGGCAAGCGTGATCACGGCCGCAGAACTGGTGGCAGAGCTTGGCGCGCGGATCGTTCTCTTCACCGACCGCGGCATCTCGCCCGCAGCGCGTTTCGCGGATTACCGGTTTGCCTGCCAGATCGACATGCCTTCGGCCTGGGATTCGACCGTCTCGCTTTTGTTTCTCGTCGAATGTCTGGTGGCCAGCGTGCAAAGCCTGACCTGGGCCGAGACCGAGGGTCGGTTGAAACGGCTTGAAGAGTTTTTCGCGCGGACCCAGTTCTTTCGCAGGCCGCGATAAGACCGCGGGATCGCCCGAAAAGAAGGCGTGCTGCAAGCGATCCGGGCACGGCGCTGACAGCCCCGGTTATCCCAGGATCACCTTCACGTAGTTCTCCGTCTCGGCAAAAGGCGGAATGCCGTTGTGCTTTTCCACCGCCGCAGGGCCTGCGTTATAGGCGGCCAGGGCCAGCTTCCAGGTGCCGAACTTGTCGAACATCATCCGAAGATAGCGCGCGCCGCCGTCGAGATTCTCGGTGGGGTCGTTGATGTCGACGCCAAGCCTGCTGGCGGTGGCGGGCATCAGCTGGGCAAGGCCGGTCGCGCCCTTGTGGCTGACGGCGCCGGGGTTCCATCCGCTTTCCTGCTGGACAAGACGGAGGAAAAGATCCTCCGGCACGCCATGTTTGCGGGCAGCGGCTTTCGCCACTTCCAGGTATTGGCCCTTGTAGCTGCCGCGATAGACCGGGGTCGGCTCTTCGACGACGCCCTTCTTGCCCTTCGGCGTCAGTTTGGTGGCACCGCTGTATTGCTTTGCCAGCTTGCCATCCAGCAACGCACTTTGCGATTTCAGCAGTTCCACGCGGGATTTCGTGGAACCGGAGATGATGCCTTCGGCAAACACCGGCAGCGCAAGCTGACCGGCAAACAGCCCGATCAGGGCGATCCTTGACACCCGCGGCATTCACTCTCCCCGTAACGGCGCACCCTCTTTGGAGCGGACGCCGGGACTATACGGATTTCGGCGCCATTTTCCAGAAGGGAATCCGCAGGCATTCCCGACCACGCCTGCTTGCCCCCCCGCCACCGGCAAGCTTGGTTGCGGGGCGGTGCCGGCGGCGCTATAGGCTTTGTTAACCAAAGGGTGGCAAAGCTGCCCCGAGGACGGACGAAGGGAGAACACCATGGCAGGGTCGGTCAACAAGGTCATCATCGTCGGCAATCTCGGTCGCGATCCCGAGGTGCGCAGCTTTCAGAACGGCGGCAAGGTGGTGAACCTGCGCATCGCCACCTCCGAAACCTGGCGCGACAAGGCCAGCGGCGAACGCAAGGAGCGGACCGAATGGCATTCGGTCGCGATCTTCAACGAGGGTCTTGCCAAGATCGCCGAGCAATATCTGAAAAAGGGCTCCAAGGTATACATCGAAGGCCAGCTTGAAACGCGGAAATGGCAGGACCAGTCCGGCCAGGATCGTTACTCGACCGAGATTGTGCTGCGCCCCTATCGCGGCGAGATGACGCTGCTTGACGGACGCGAGGGCGGGTCCGGCGGCGGCGGCGGTGGCGGCGGCGGATATGATGATCGCGGCGGCTATGACGATTCGGCGGCGGCCAGGGCGGCGTGG
>JAAURK010000037.1 GCA_012032275.1 Tabrizicola sp. | reverse complement strand
TGACGGCAACGGCACTGCGCGCCGCGCATGGGGTCGAGGTGACACCGGTCGCCGCCGACATCACCACCGAGGCCGGTCGCGCCGCGGTTCTCGCGCATGGCCCCTTCGATATCCTGGTCACCAATGCAGGTGGCCCGCCCCCCGGCATGTGGCCGGACTGGAGCCGCGAGGATTTCATCAAGGCGCTCGATGCCAACATGCTGACGCCGATCGCGCTGATGCAGGCGGTCCTGCCCGGCATGATCGCCCGGGGTTGGGGCCGGGTGGTCAACGTCACCTCGGTTTCCGTCAAGGCGCCGGTCCCGCAACTTGGCCTCTCGAACGCGGCGCGCAGCGGTCTCACCGGTTTTGTCGCGGGCACGGCGCGGCAGGTCGCGGGCAAGGGGGTCAGCATCAACAACCTCCTTCCCGGCATCCATGCCACCGACAGGGCGATCGCGCTTGACACCGGCGTGATGCGGGCTAAAGGCATCACGCTGGAAGCGGCGATCAGCGAACGCGCGGCCACCATCCCCGCCGGGCGCTACGGCACCCCGGCCGAGTTTGGCGCCGCCTGCGCCTTTCTCTGTTCGCAGCACGCAGGCTTCATCATCGGCCAGAACATCCTTCTCGATGGCGGGGCGACCAACACCACCTTCTGATCTTCACATTGGCACAAATATCCTCGGGGGGTGCAGGGGGGCGGAAAGTCCCCCTGCAGCTTGCCGACAGGCGGCGCGGCTGCTAGGCAATGCCTGACCAAATCGCACAGGTATCATGCCCGCCACCCCCCCCCGCCTTGAGACAACCGATCTCTCGCGCAGCTTTTCGGGCCGGCCGGTGGTGGAAAACGTTTCGCTTTCGGTGGCCCCGGGGCAGGTCACCTGCCTTCTCGGCCCCTCTGGCTGCGGCAAGTCAACCACGCTGCGGCTGATCGCCGGGGTAGACCACGCCGATCGCGGCGAGGTCCGCATCGAAGGCCGCCTCGTGGCCGGGCCCGGCCTTCATCTGCCGCCCGAGGCGCGCGGTGTCGGCCTCATGTTCCAGGATTTCGCGCTCTTCCCGCATCTGACGGTGGCCGAGAATGTCGGCTTTGGTCTTCGCATCGACCGGACGGAAAAGGCGCGGCGGGTCGATGCCCTGCTGGAACGGGTCACGCTCTCGGGCTTCGGGCCGAAACATCCGCACCAGCTTTCCGGGGGCGAGCAGCAGCGCGTCGCGCTGGCGCGCGCCCTTGCGCCGCGACCGAAGGTGATGCTGATGGACGAGCCGTTCTCGGGCCTCGACAACCGCCTGCGCGACGGCATTCGCGATACGACGCTGGAGCTGCTGAAAGAGGAAGGCACCGCGGTTCTTCTGGTCACCCACGAACCGGACGAAGCGATGCGGATGGCCGATGAGATCGCCCTGATGCGCGGCGGCCGGATCGTGCAGCACGGCGCGCCCTATAATGTCTACAACGCCCCCATCGACAAGGCGGCCGCAGCATTTTTCAGCGATATCAACGTAATCCGTGGCGTCTCTCGCGGCGCGCTGACCGAAACCCCCTTTGGCGCCTTTCTGACGCCGGGCCATCCCGATGGTGGCCCGGTCGAGATCGTGATCCGCCCCCAGCATCTCAAGATCGATTTCGACAGGGGCGGTCGCGGCCCGAACCCGACGCCGCAGGAAGGCACGCCCGCGCGGGGAACGGTGCTGCGCAGCCGCTATCTCGGGCGCGAAAGTCTGGTCGATTTCCAGATGGATTTCGAGGGGGCAAGGCTGACCGCCTCGGTTCCGGGCGTCTTCCTGCCGTCGCCGGGAACGGTGCTCTGGCTGATGATCCGGCGCGACCGCTGTTTCGTCTTCGGCCTGCCGCGCTGAGGCGGCCCCGGGCGTCTCAGCTCTCTTTCGGTTCCACCTCGATCCCGGCCTGCGGCAGGAGCGTCGCCACCTTGTAAAGCAGCGTCCGCGCGCGCGCGCACCCGGCCCATCCTCCGCCGCAACATGGCGCAGCCCCGCGACCAGCGCATCAAGCTCGTCCTGGGTCAGCATCGTCGGGGGCAGAACGAGCGGCGAGCGCAGGATATAGCCCAGCCCGCGCTCTCCCTCGACAGGAAGGCCGCTTGCCGCCATCATCGCCACGTCGCGCCAGATCGTGCGCTGCGAAACCGCCAGCGTCCGTGCCAGTTCGGCCGCCGTGTGAAGCCGCCCGTCGCGCAGGATCTGGATCAGATCGAAAAGCCGGTCGTCGCGTTTCATCGGATACCCTCTACTGACAAAATACTGTCAGTTGCGCGCAGGCCAAGCCCAAAATGGCTTTGAACCGCGGCGTCAAAGCGACTACATCGGCGCATGATCAGGCCGAGGTCTTCGTCGGTCTGCGGCAAAAGGAGTAGTCTCATGCTGAACAATATCGGTCTTCCGGGCCTTCTTCTGATCGCGGTGGTGGTGCTGGTCCTGTTCGGGCGCGGCAAGATCAGTTCGCTCATGGGCGAGGTGGGCAAAGGCATCACGGCGTTCAAGAAGGGCGTGAAGGACGGCAGCGAAGAGATCGAGAGCGCAAGCGCAACCGCCGCCCGCGATGTGACGCCCCCGGTCGAGAAAGACAAGGTCTGAGACCGGCACGGTCGCTGGCCGCAATGAAAGCCTCCCGCCATGTTTGATCTTGGCATGTCCGAGCTTCTGGTGATCGGCATTGTCGCGCTGATCGTGATCGGCCCGAAGGATCTGCCCGAGCTTTTTCGCACGCTTGGCCGGTTCACGGCGAAGATGCGCAGCATGGCGCGAGAATTTTCGCGCGCGATGGAGGCTGCGGCGGATGAAAGCGGCGTCAAGGATGTGGCGAAGGATGTGAAGGCGATGACATCGGCCAAATCGCTTGGCCTTGATGCGGTCAAGGATGCCGCGACCAAGTTCGAGAAATGGGATCCGCTGAAACCGGCCGCTTCCTCCGCCCCCGTCGGCCCGGCGACCCAGGCGCTGAAGGATGCGCAGGTCACCCGGAAGGCGATCGTCCGCGAGGCCGTGGACAAGCTGAAGAAACCCGACGCGGCAGTGCCTGCTGCGTCACCGATGCCTGCTCCGGCCGCTGCACATCCGCCAGCGCCGCCGCCGGTGAAAAAGCCGCGTGCGCCGCGGAAGCCGAAAGCTGCCGTCGCGGCGGGTGAGGCGCCCGAATGACGATGAGCGACGAAGAGATCGATGACAGTTCCGCGCCACTGATCGAACATCTGGCAGAACTGCGCAACCGGCTGATCTGGTCCGCGACAGCCTTCATCGTGGCGATGCTGCTGTGTTTCGTGGTGGCCGAACCGATCCTTGATTTCATGCTCCGCCCGATCGAGAACGCGATGCGCGAGTTGGGCAATCCCCATCCGGTGATGCAATATACCGCGCCGCAGGAATATTTCTTCACGCTGATCCGCATCTCGATGGTCGGCGGGCTGGCGCTGTCCTTTCCGGTGATCGCCTATCAGCTTTGGCGGTTCGTCGCACCCGGGCTTTATCGCAATGAAAAGAACGCCTTCCTTCCGTTCCTGATCGCCTCTCCGGCGCTTTTCATCCTTGGCGCGACATTCGCGCATTTCATCGTCACACCGCTAGCGATGGCGTTCTTTCTTGGCTTTGCCGACGCCTCTTCCGTGGTCAGCGCGATCCTTCCCGCCATCACCGACACCCCCGTTGCCGTGACGCCGGAGCCGAAAGTCGGCATCGACATCGTCTTTCAGGGCAAGGTGAACGAGACGCTGGACATCTCGTTGAAGCTGGTGGTGGCATTCGGCCTTTGTTTCCAGCTTCCGGTGCTTCTGACGCTGATGGGCAAGGCGGGGCTGGTTTCCTCTGCGGGTCTGGCGGGAACGCGGAAATATGCAGTGGTGATGATCCTGATCGTCGCCGCGCTGGTGACGCCGCCGGATGTGATGTCGCAGATGATCCTCTTCTTTGCGGTCTATCCGCTTTACGAGGTCTCGATCTTCATGATCCGCCGGATCGAAAAGCGGCGCGAGGCGGAGCTGAGGGCCGAGGGTCTTTGGGACGAGGGCGATCCGACGGAATGAGCGACCCGCTGCTCCGCATTGCCGAGGCGCTGGAACGGCTTGCCCCCGCGCCGATGAGGGCCCCCGACTTCGACGGTGCGGATGCCTTCGTCTGGCACACCAGCCCCGATCGGCTTGAACCGGTGCCAGAAGTGGCGCGCGTCGGGATCGGGCTTTTGGTGGGGGTGAACCGGGCGCGGGATACGCTGCTGGAAAATACCCGGCATTTTGCCCGGGGGCTGCCTGCCAACAACGCGCTGCTTTGGGGCGCGCGGGGCATGGGGAAATCCTCGCTGGTCAAGGCGGTTCACGCGGCGGTCCGGGCCGAGGGGCTGGCGTTGAAGATCGTCGAACTCAACCGCGAGGATCTGCCGTCCGTGCAGCGCCTGCTTGGCCAGCTTCGGCCCGCGCGGCACCGGTTCCTGCTTTTTTGCGACGATCTGTCCTTCAGCCATGACGATCAGCATTACAAGAGCCTGAAGGCGGTGCTGGACGGCGGGATCGAGGGGCGGCCGGAGAATGTACTTTTCTACGCGACCAGCAATCGGCGCCACCTGATGCCCCGCGACATGATCGAGAACGAACGATCAACCGCGATCACTCCCTCCGAGGCGGTGGAAGAGAAGGTCTCGCTTTCGGATCGGTTCGGGCTGTGGCTGGGGTTTCATCCCTGTTCGCAGGACGAATATCTGGAGATGGTCAGCGGCTATTGCGCTGCCCACGGGGTTTCAGTGCCCGACGCGCGGTTGCGGGCCGAGGCGATCGAATGGCAGGCGACGCGGGGCGCAAGATCGGGGCGGGTGGCCTGGCAGTTCTTCTGCGATCTTGCGGCGCGGGAAGGCGTGCGGCTCTGAGGCGGCAGCGCCTTTTCGGCCCCGATTGCACTGCGAGACCGTTATCCGCCTGGTTCCTGCCGCGAGCCGCGGTCACGCAGGCGGCGGGCAAGGACCGGCAATCAACGCGTGATCGCCAGCCCTTGATCGCAGATCAGTTTGTCGCGGCGCCTTCGGCCGGGGCAGCCTCGCCTTCGGCAGCCGGAGCGGAGCCTTCGGCGGCGGGCGAGAGTGACGCGATATAGGCCCAGACATTGGCCGCGTCTTCAGGCTTTTTCAGCTTGAAGCTCATCTTCGACTTGGCCTTGTCATCGCCAAGCTTGGCTTTCAGGAACTTCGCCGGATCCTGGACATATTCCACAAAGCTTGCCTCATCCCAGACAAAGCCCGTCTCGCCAAGCGCGACGATCGACGGGCCGTATTTGAACCCCTCGTAGGTTCCTGCGGCGCGGCCCGGCAGGCCGTAGAGGTTTGGCCCGGTCTTGGCATTCTTGCCCGCCAGCACCTCGCCCGCCTCGTTCTCGACGACATGGCAGGTCTGGCATTGGTTGAAGGTTTTTGCCCCGGCCTCGATGTCTTGCGCAAATGTCGGCGCAGCAAGGGCAGCAAGGGCAACGGCGGTCACAGTCAGTCTCATGGGATCCTCCCGGTTTCTTCCGAAATCATATACTGGCTCGCTGCAAAGGTTTGGCAAGCCTTTGTGATCGGCAGGATCATGCCACTGCGTGCGAAATCGCGCACCGCTTCCAAAGCGCGCCGAGCGCTGCGACCAGCCGGTCGATATCGGCGTCGGAATGGTTGGGGCCGGGGGTGATGCGCAGCCGTTCGGTGCCCTTCGGAACCGTCGGGTAGTTGATCGGCTGCACGTAGATGCCCCAGTCCTCCATCAGGATGTCCGAGATCATCCGGCATTTGACCGGATCGCCAATCATCACCGGAATGATGTGGCTGTCATTGGCCATATGCGGGATCCCCGCATGATCGAGCTTTGCCCGCACCAGGGCGACGGCGGCTTTCTGGGCCGCGCGTTCGGTGCCGGAGGATTTCAGATGCCGGATCGAGGCGGTTGCGGCGGCGGCCACGGCGGGCGGCAGCGCGGTGGTGAAGATGAAGCCCGAGGCAAAGCTGCGGATGAAGTCGCACAACGCATCCGATCCGGTGATATAGCCTCCGACAACGCCGAATGCCTTGCCAAGCGTGCCCTCGATCAGATCGATCCGGTGGGCGAGGCCGCGCTCTTCTGACACGCCGCCACCACGCGGGCCATACATGCCGACCGCATGCACCTCGTCGATGTAGCTGAGCGCGCCATGCGCCTCGCATACCTCGACAATCTCGCGGATCGGCGCAATGTCGCCATCCATCGAGTAGACGGATTCGAAGGCGACGATCTTCGGCCTCTCGCCCACGGCATGCAGCTTGCGATCCAGATCGCGCCAGTCGTTATGCGCCCAAAGCACCTTGTCGGCGCGGGAATGGCGGATGCCTTCGATCATCGAGGCGTGATTTCCCGCATCCGAGAAGATCACCGCATTCGGGATCCGCGCCCCAAGCGTCGACAGTGCGGCCCAGTTCGAGACATAGCCCGACGTGAAGAGCAAGGCGCGTTCCTTGCCGTGAAGGTCGGCCAGTTCGGCCTCCAATGCGCGGTGGTGGACGGTATTGCCGCCGATGTTGCGCGTGCCGCCCGCGCCGGTGCCGCAGGCCTGGACGGTATCGACCATTGCCTGAACGACCGCCGGGTGCTGACCCATCGCGAGATAGTCGTTCGAGCACCAGACGGTTACATTGCCCACCCCGCCATCGCGGTGGCATCCGGCCTGCGGAAAGGCGCCTCGGCGACGTTCGAGATCGGCGAAGATGCGGTAGTTGCCTTCGGCCTTCAGGGCGTCGATCTGGCTTTTGAAGAGGCTGTCGAAGTCCATGGGATCACTTTCTCACTGTCAGTGTCGCGTCAGGTGCATGCGCGCCGGTTGTTGTTGCGGCCAGGGCCGGTGACGACGCGGGAAGCATCCAGCGCCAGAGTTTCTGATCGGGCAGGGGCAGCACCATGAACCAATGCTCCAGAAGTGCGAGGACCGTCAGGGCGGCCAGCAGAACATTCCCGGTCAGCGCGGCATCGGTGGTTGCGGACCAGGCCCGCTCCATCCAGAAGGCGGCCGCGAAAGTCAGCGCCGACACCGATAGCGGAAACACCCAGTTCATCCGCGCATGCCGGAAATGGCTGGCCAGATGGGCAAGCGGCGTCGGCAGAAATTCGGTATGGATCCGGGGAACGCCGAAAAAGAGGTTCAGCTTGGCCGAAAGCCGGGCGAAGAAGAGGATCGCGAAGGTCCAGAGGCCGGTCGTGTTCGCCGCCTCCGATGCGGCCAGCGCGATCAGGACCAGGGCGGCGATCAGCGCGGCCTCGTGCCAGGCGATGGTGCCGGTGGCGCGCCAGAACCGCTCCCAAAGCGGCGCGAAAGGCGGGCAGGGGCTGTGGTTCGGCCCGGTGACAATGCCCGACAGAAACGCAAGCTCGATCCAGCCCCAAAGTGCCAGTGCAGAGAGAAAGGCGATATAGGTGCCCGGTGTCGTTGCCTCGGCGAAGGAGAGGTGAAGCCCCGCCGCCCCGCCGAAAAGCAGCGGCGCGCCATAGATGACAGAGCGAAGATGCGCGCCGGGGCCTTGCCTGTCGGCCCATTGCACGCGCCACAGGATCGCGCCGGTGGAAAACCACCACAGAAACAGCGCGGCCAGCGAGGCGATCCAGGGATTGGTCATGCGCGGCACCCCCCGCAAGGGATGCCGCGCAGGCCTGCGGAACGCGCCCATTCCGCAGAGCCACCCGCTGCCGGAACAGCGGTATGGCGGTGCCCGTTCAATAGGCCGGTTCCAGCCGCACCGAGACGGGCGGCGTGTTGGATCTGACCGGGATGAGATAAAGCCGCGCGAAGGCGGCCAGCGCTTTGGTGGCCGCAAGCTTGCCGCGGATCCAGCCACCCGCGCCGCCCTCCCTGCGCGCCGTCTCCATCGCGATGAAGGCGTCGTTCATGCGGCGCAGATTCGGGATCCAGCGGGGATGATCGATGTCAAGCTCTACCGGAAAGACCTGCCGCGCGATGGCCGAGGTCTTGCGGTAGACCTCCTGATCATACCAGTCGATATCCACGCCGAGGGCAGTGTGGAAATCCTTGCGGGCATGGTCCCGCACCCACATCGTCGAATAGACAGCAACCAGGAAAAAGCGGATCCAGAGCCGCGCGCGCCAGGTTTCGGTGATCTTCGGATCGGTGCGCATGAGAAGCGCGAAGGCCTCGCCATGGCTGAACTCGTCGTTGCACCATTCCTTGAACCATTTGAAGATCGGGTGAAAGCGGTGCTCCGGGTTCGCCTCCAGATGCCGGTAGATGGTGATGTAGCGCGCGTAGCCGATCTTTTCGCTGAGGTAGGTGGCGTAATAGATGAACTTCGGCCGGAAGTAGGTGTATTTCTTGGCCTTGGTCAGAAAACCGAGGTTCACCGCCACCCCGGCCTCGCGCAGCGCGTCGTTGATGAAGCCGGCGTGGCGTGCCTCGTCGCGCGACATGTAGCTGAAAAGCTCGCAGATATCAGGGTTGTTTCCGCGGCGCTTCATCTCTTTGTAAAGCACGCAGCCCGAGAATTCGGCGGTGCAGGACGAGACGAGGAAATCGATGAACTCGGCGCGGAGCGCGGGGTCCATTCCCTCCCAATCCACCTTGTCCCAGGCTTCGGTCTTCTTGAAATGACCCTTGTTCGGGTCCGATTTCATCTGAGCCAGCAGCTTGTCCCAGTCCGCGCGGACGGGGGTCACGTCGATGCGGTCCATCTCGTCGAAATCGGTGGTGTAGAAGCGCGGGTTCAGCAGTGTCGTTTCGGTTGCCATCGCGGTGGTGTCGAACTGTCCGGACATCTCGGCATGCAGCTCGTCATACGTGGTGGCATGGGTTTGTGAATGAGCGTTCATAGACGGATCTCCTCTGAGAACGAGAATTCGCAAAGCTCCATGAATTCCAGATCGCCCGTCAGCCGCGTCCAAAGCCTTTCAAGCCGGGTCGCGCGGGTTATCGTGGCGGTGCGGTCCTCGACGATCACATCGCCGAAGGCGCCATGATCGGCGCGCCATGCACCAGAACCTCGTCACCCGGATGGACGACGGCACCGTTGTTGAACCGGACATGGGCGTGCAGGCTTTCGAAGCGATGGCTGACCTCGACCGTGCAGGGCACCCTTTCCGTCTTGCGTGAGAAAATTGCCATGATCTCATGTTCCCTATGGTTGGTTGAGCAGCCGTTCGAACGCGGCTTTGTTGTCTTTCCCGAAGGCATAAAGCTCGGCGCTCCAGCCGGTGTCGGGGTCTTCGGCCACAAGGCGGCCATTGGCATATTCGACGATCCGCAGTGGCCGCAGCGGGTCGACGCGATGTTTCTTGCGTTCCGTGGCAAGGCCCGACTGGATCACCGTGACAAAGCCGCCATGCGGCAGGTCAAGAAGTACCGATCCATCGGTGTTGCGCACGATCACAGCCTGAGCGCTGAGGCCCTCGAGCACAATCCATTTTTCGCGCAGGACGGCGGCGGCTTCGGGCTGGGCCACCGGCGGCCGCCCCGTCACGACGGCAAAGGTGGTGATGGCAAGGGTCGCCAGCGCCAGGCCCGCCATGGCACGCAAGAGCATCTGCGGCACCAGTTCGGGGTTCCGGCTGCGAAATCCGGGGTCGCGGGGAATGTCGGTCTGGTCTGACATCGCCGCGCCCTATTCCGCTGCAATGGGCGAGGGCATCGCCACCCGCCTGACCTGCGGAACCGATACCCGCGCCTCTGCCGCTTCGGCCAGAATCCCGGCCACCCGTCTGGCATCGGGGATCGACCGCAACGCCGGTTCGGTGCGGGCAAAGCGCCAGGGCCGCAGATGCGGCCAGGCGATCAGCGTGGAGATCCGCGTGTTGCCCAGCGTCTGCAGGGCGATGGTCCCGGTACCGTCCCGGCGCAGATCAAGGCTTGCCGCGCCGATCTGCAGGAACGGCAGATTGAAGCTCACCGGCAGTGCCGCGCCGATCCGCATGACCACCCGGGCGGTTGTGATCGTGTAGGTCGTGCTCCGCGCCTGAACCCAGGCCAGCCCGTAGATGATGCCAAGACCCAGAAGTCCGAGGCCAAGATAGGGGATCGCCATGGCGAGTGCGAGGCCCGTCCCGCCCTCGGCATAGCCGTTCGTGGCCCGCCAAAGGATGATCAGCGCGAAATATCCCGCGATCCAGTGCAGCCGGTAGGCATCCCGCGCAAGTGCCTGGGCGGCAGGACGGCCCTGCCAGAGGATGGTCTCTCCCTCCGGCGGCCGTTCCGGCAGCCCCGGCAGGGGATCGAAAGCGAAATCGTCGTGGCCTGACATGGCAGACCCTCCATCATGGGGTGAAAAGCGCGGCCCGGGCGCAGGCCGCACCTGTCTTTTTCAGAAACCGCGCTTGCGGTTTTCGGCATCGAACATCCAGCCCCCGGCGACATAGCCGGCGATCCTGTCCTCTTCGAGCTTGGTCACCTCGCTGGCCGATCTGGTGGAGGGGATACCGTCGAACCGCGCCGAAGAGATGAAGTTGACGCGGACCCTGTCGGCCCGGATCCGGCATGGTCATCGGAATGAGACGGGTGCCGCCGGTGTTCAGTTCAACCTCCAGATATCGGACCAGCTGTTCGGGGGCATCAACCCAGATGTCGGAGACGCGGCCCACAACCTCGAGATCGGAGGCCTGAACCGGCAGGCCGCGCGGATCGCGCCCGGCCGAGACGGCAAAGCCCTCGGCCCGCGCCATCGGCACGATCTTGTTGTGGCCGTGCCCGTCCAGTTCCGGCTCGTCCCGGCGCGGAGCCCAGGAGGCAGGGCCAACGCCATCGGCCATCGCATCGCCCGTGGGCACATGGGGAAAGCCCTCCGAGGTTGCGGTGCGCGCCAGTGCAAGATCGGTGCGGCGATGCGCGGTTTCATTGGCGGCGGAAGGGACGGTGACCTCTCCCCGCCCATGCGGCAGCTTGAAGGTTTTCGGTTTCGGCACGGGGAAGGGCCCCTGGTTCGGAGCAGGGTGGCCATCCTCGGTTTCCAGCGGATAGCCTTCGCGCATGTTCTCGGTTTGCAGATAGTAGATCAGCAGCGCGAAAAAGCCCCAGAAGAGCCAGATCGCAAGGCTTGCAAGATCGAAGTTGCCGAAGAAAGTTTCACCTACCATTGCGGTATCCTCCCGGGGGTCAGGTGGGGAATTCAGCGATGCCAAGGCGGTCATCGCGTCTGTCGGTCTGGGTGAGCGGGGCAACCCGGACCAGTGGCCCGAGTGCGATGAGCGTGGCGAAAAGCAGTCCGATCTCAAGATGATAGACGAAGGAATAGCCAAGCTCCGGTTGCGCCAGGGCCGGACCAAACACGCCGGACTGTGCAAGATGGCCGACGATGTCGCGAAGCGTTCCGCCAAGGAAGATGGAGAGGCCCGCCGCGGTTGCCTGTGCCGCGCCCCATGCGCCGAGAGCCAGCCCCGCGCCCGCGCCTCGGGTCTGCATCGTCATCGCGGCAGTGAGGGTCGACACGGCGAAAAGACCGCCTCCAAAGCCGATCATCCCCGCACCCGCATAAAAGAGGGCCGTGCTCTCCAGCGGCGCCGCGAAGATCACGGCCGAGAATGCCGCTATCCCGGCCAGAAGCCCGCGCGCGGCCATCCGGAACGGATCGAGCCCGCGCGCCAGCCAGCGCCCCGCGATCACGAAGCCGATCAGCGCCCCACTGGCCGACATCGCTGTCAGAAGCGTGGTTTTCGACACCGAAAGTTGCAGGATCTCGCCGCCATAGGGCTCCAGCAGCACATCCTGCATGTTGAAGGCGAGTGTTCCAAGCACCACCACCGAAAGCAGCCGCCCGGCGGTGCCGCCCGCCATCAGATCGGCCCAGGCATCGCGAAACGCAGGGCGCGGGGCGGCCCGTTCCGCCTTGCTCATCGGGCGGACCTTCTCCTGTTTCCACAGCGCGATCAGGTTCAGGATCAGCGTCGCCAACCCGCAGCCCTGAACCACGCGGACCAGCAGGATCTGGTCGAAATCACGAAGAAGCCAGCCGACGATGACCGCGGAAATCCCCATGCCGAGAAGGAACATCACGTAAAGCAGCGCCACCACACGCGGCCGCGTCTCGTCCGTGGCCCGGTCCGACGCCAGCGCGAGACCGGCGGTCTGCGTCATGTGGAGGCCGACGCCCGTCATCAGGAAGGCAAGTGCGGCAAGAACCTCGCCCGCCCAGTCCGGCCCAAGCGTCTGGTCGCCCGAAAGAACGATCAGCGCGAAAGGCATGACCGCCAGCCCCCCCATCTGCCAGAGGCTGCCGAACCAGAGATAGGGAACGCGCTTCCAGCCGATCGCGGAGCGGTGCGTGTCTGACCGGTGGCCGAGAAGCGCGCGGAACGGCGCGACGAGGACGGGGATGGCAATCATCGTGGCCACGACCATCGCGGGCACGGAAAGCTCCACGATCATCACGCGGTTGAGCGTGCCAAGCAGAAGCACCGTCGCCATTCCGACCGACACCTGGAAGAGCGAAAGCCGCAACAGCTGACCCAGCGGCAATCCCTCGGACGCCGCGTCCATGAACGGCATCCATGCGGCGGAGAGCGATTTGATGTGCTTCTGGCGGAGGATCATGGGCGATACTCCAGGCATTCCGAGATGTAGAAGCCGCTCGTGACCCGGTCCACCCGGCTCAGCCCGGGGCCGATGGTGCGGGCAAGCGCGCCGAACGCCTGCGGCACCATGCGCGGCGAACGGTCACGCCGCGGGAAAAGCTTGCCAAGCCCGAAGAAGGCCATCAGCAGGGCGGTGCGGGGGGCAATGGTGAAGACGATGGCGCGGTTCGTCCGGTCGCCGATCTTTGCCAGCGCGGCGGCGATATCGGCGGTGGAATAGTAGATCAGGCTGTCCATCGCGACGGCATGGTCGAAGCGGCCAAGACCCGGATCGGTCATCTCGCCCGCAGCAAAGGTGACGCGCGGGCGCAGGGCATCGGGCAGGCGTCGTTCGGCAATGGCAAGAAGCTGCGGCGCGATATCGACGGCGAGCACATCGGCCCCGCGCGCCGCCAGTTCCGCCGTCATCATCCCGGTGCCGCAGCCCGCGTCCAGAATGCGCGCGCGCGCAGATCTCCGGGCAGCCGCGACAGCATCAGCGCGCGCATCCGGTCACGCCCCTCGCGGACGGTCTGGCGGATGCCGCTGACCGGCGCATCCGAGGTCAGCCGCTCCCACACCCTGGTGGCGGATCGGTCGAAGTAATGCTCGACCCGGTCGCGTGTGACGGCATAGTCCGGCATCAGTCAAACCCCAGAAGCTCGAAGATCTCGCGGTCGGGCAGCGGTTCGGGAAACATTTCCGGCTGACTGACCGACGCCCAGAGATTGCCTGCCAGCCGAATGTATTCCGCCCGCGCCATGACGATGTCCTCCTCGTCCGGCATCTCGAACAGGGTCTTCTTCTTCAGGCGGCTGCGCCGGATCGCGTCGATATCGGGCATATGCGCCAGCCGGTTGAAGCCGACCTTGCGGCAATAGCGGTCGATCTCGTCGGTCTCGCGGGACCGGTTGGCCACGCATCCCGCAAGCCGCACCTTGTAGTTCGACGATTTCGCCTGCACCGCGGCGATGATCCTGTTCATGGCATAGATGCTGTCGAAATCATTGGCGGTGACGATCACCGCGCGGTCGGCATGCTGCAGCGGGGCGGCGAACCCGCCGCAGACCACGTCGCCAAGGACGTCAAAGATCACCACATCGGTGTCTTCCAGCAGGTGATGCTGCTTCAGAAGCTTCACCGTCTGGCCCACGACATAGCCGCCGCAACCGGTGCCCGCCGGCGGTCCGCCCGCCTCGACACACATCACGCCGTTGAAGCCGGTGGTCACGAAATCCTCGGGCCGCAGCTCCTCGGCGTGGAAATCGACCTCTTTCAGGATGTCAATCACCGTGGGCTGCAACTTGCCGGTCAGCGTGAAGGTGCTGTCGTGCTTGGGATCGCAGCCGATCTGCAACACCCGCTTTCCCATCATCGAAAACGCGGCGGACAGGTTCGACGAGGTCGTCGATTTGCCGATCCCCCCCTTGCCATAGACCGAGAACACCTTGGCCCCCTCGATCTTCTGCGATGGGTCCAGATGGACCTGCAGCGAGCCTTCGCCGTCAAGGCCCTTCAGATCCGGAATCTCGTCTCTCGGGCTCATCGTGTAACCCCTTTCATCTGTCCAGAAATATCCCGGGGGTAGTCCAACGGTTTCGCCACCGGTTCGAGCAACCGGTGGACTGGGTGGGCTGGCCCCCCGCTTCCGACAGGTCTCTTGGTGCGATAGATCGTCATTCCGCCGCGATCCCTTCCAGCCGGTCTTCCAGTTCGTCCGCAGCCCGTTGCAGGGCGGCGAGCGTATCCTCATCGGGCTGCCAATACCGCCGGTCCGACGCCTCGAGAAGCCGCCCGGCCATGCGGCTCGAGGCTTCGGGGTTCAGTTCGGCCAGCCGCCGCCGCATCGCCTCGTCCAGCACGAAGGTCTCGCTGAGCCGCTGATAGACCCAAGGGTCGACATGGCCAGTGGTGGCCGACCAGCCCATGGTGTTGGTGACATGCGCCTCGATCAGGCGCACCCCTTCGGCGCCGTGGCGCAGCAGGCCTTCGTAGAATTTCGGGTTCAGCGTCCGCGACCGGCTTTCCAGCGCGATCTGGTCCTTCAGGGTGCGGACCTGGCCGCCGCCTCGGGTCTGGTCGCCGATATAGACCGCCGTCTCTTCGCCACCTCGCGCGCGCTTCACTGCCCGGGCGATGCCACCCAAAGTGTCGAAGTAATGGTCCACCGATGTCACGCCAAGTTCGACCGATTCCAGGTTCTGATAGGCCAGATCCACGTCCTTCAGCGCCTTTTGCAGCAGGGCCGCATTCTTTACCGACGTGCCGCTGCGGCCATAGGCAAAGCTCTTGCGCGCCTCATAGGCATCGGCCAGTTCATCCTCCTCGCCAAAGGCCGACGATCCGACCAGCGTGTTGACATTCGATCCATAAGCCCCTTCGGCGTTGGAAAAGACCCGAAGGGCGGCGGTTTCCATATCCACCCCCATCTCTTCGGCATAGGCGAGCGCATGGGCGCGGATGAAATTCTGTGCCACCGGCTCGTCAGCCGTCGCGGCCTTCCAGGCGGCTTCGGCCAGCATCCGGGTCTGCAGGGGCAGAAGGTCGCGGAAGATGCCCGAGAGCGTCATCACCACGTCGATGCGCGGGCGGCCAAGCTCGCCAAGCGGGATCAGATCGGCCCCTGACAGGCGGCCATAATGATCAAAGCGCGGCTTCGCCCCGATGAGCGCAAGCGCCTGGGCAATCGGCCCGCCGTCCGACTTGATATTGTCCGACCCCCAGAGCACCAGCGCCACGGTGCGCGGCAACCGGTCATGCGCCTCCAGCAGGCGCCGGGCCTGCGCGGCCCCGTCGGCCAGGGCGAAGGCGGTCGGCATCCGGAACGGATCGAACGCATGGATATTGCGGCCGGTGGGAAGGATCTCGGGACTGCGGATCAGATCGCCCCCGGGAACCGGCGCGATGAAATGGCCACCAAGTGCGCGCAGCAGGCCTGCGATTTCATGATCCTGCTGCAGCAGCACCTCCGCACGGGCCCGCGCCTCGGGCTCTTGCGGCATCAGCGCCAGCATCTCGGCCCGGGCCTCGGCAGTCATCTTGCGGCCGACGACATGCAGCCCGTCGGTGATCAGCGCCCCCTCGGTCTCAAGAAGGCTGACCCAAAGCTGATCCGGCCCTCCCCTGAGGTCGACGGCCCGGGCCTGTTCGCCGATCAGCACCGCCAGATCGGCGCGCTCGGGCGCATCGGGCAGCGTTGCACGCCAGCGCGAAAGGCTGTCCTTCAGCTCGGCCAGCCCCTTGTAAAGCCCCGCCCGCGCCAGAGGCGGGGTCAGATGGGTAACCGTCACCGCATTCGACCGGCGTTTCGCAAGCGTCGCTTCCGAGGGATTGTTCGCCGCATAAAGATAGACATTGGGCAGGTTGCCGATCAACCGGTCCGGCCAGCACTCCCCCGAGACACCTGCCTGCTTGCCCGGCATGAATTCCAGCGCCCCGTGCATGCCGAAATGCAGCAGGACATCGGCCGCGAAATCCTCGCGCAGCCAGCGGTAGAAGGTGGTGAAGGCATGGGTCGGCGCGAAGCCCCGCTCGAAAAGAAGACGCATCGGATCGCCTTCGTAGCCGAAGACGGGCTGCAGGCCGACGAAGACGTTGCCGAACTGGTGCCCAAGCACATGCACCCCGCGCCCGTCGGTCTGGTGGCGGCCGGGGGCCGGGCCCCATTGCGCCTCGACCTCGCGCAGCCAGGGGGTCTTCGCCACAATATCGGCAGCGGGGACGGTGGCATGGACATTGGCGGGCTGACCGTGGCGGGCGGCGTTGCCCTGCAGGACGGCGTCGCGCAAAGCCGCCACCGATGCCGGTGGCGCCAGATCGTAACCTTCGGCCGCCATGGCGTGAAGCGTGTTGAAAAGGCTTTCGAAAACGCCCAGATAGGCGGCAGTTCCGGCGGCCCCCGCATTTGGCGGAAAGCCGTAAAGCACGATCCCGACCTTGCGGTCCTTCGCATCCGACCGGCGCAAGCTTGCCAGCCGCGAAACCTTGTCGGCCAAAGCCGCGACCCGTTCGGCACAGGGTGCCATCGCGCGGGCATCGGGTGCTGCCCCGTCGGCAGAGCCGTGACGCCCGGCAAAGACGGTGGGGTTGGTGGCGCCGTCGATCTCGGGCAGCGCGATCAGCATGGTGGTTTCCACCGGACCAAGGCCGCCGGCAGAGGCCTGCCATTGGCCGATGGTCTGAAACTCCAGCGGATGGGCGGCGATATAGGGCACATCAAGAGCGCCAAGCGCCGCCACCGCGGCGGCGCTGTCGTTATAGGCCGGGCCGCCCACCAGCGAAAATCCCGTCAGCGACACCAGCGCATCGACCCGCCCCATGAGATAGGCGTTCATTGCGGGCCGCCCGTCCAGCCCCCCGGCAAAGGTTGGCAGGCAGGCGATGCCCCGCGCCTCGAATGCCCGGATCACCGCGTCGTAATGCGCGGTATCGGCCGCCAGGATGTAGCTGCGCAGCATCAGCAGACCGACCGTGGCCCTCGCGTTTGCGGGACGGGGAATGTCGCGGATGTCGGTGGAGATGCGCGCTTTGAGATCCGGGTGGTAGAGGCCCACGTCCGGATAGTCGACCGGTGCCGCCGCCTTCACTGCCTGCCATCTGCGGTCGGCGCCGTAGCGGCTGACCAGAAAGCGGATCATCGCCTCCAGATTGTCGTCCGATCCGCCAAGCCAGTATTGCATCGACAGGAACCAGGCCCGCATGTCCTGCGCCTTGCCCGGGATCCAGCGCAGGATCTTCGGCAGCCGCCTAAGAAGTGCCATCTGCCTTTCGCCGGACGATCCCGAAGGTTCCCGCGCCCCGCGCATCTTCTTGAGAAAAGCCATCGCCCCGCTCGCGGGTTTGGCCATGTCCAGCTCGCCCATCTTCGTCAGCTTCACGATCTGCGGATCGGCGATCACGCCGACAAAGGCATCAAGACCGCCCGGACGGCCTGCAAATCGGGAAGAATGGCGCGGATATGCTCCTCGATGAACAGAAGGTTCGCCACGATCATGTCGGCATCCGCGACAGCGGCTTTGGCGCGGGCAAGCGCGGCGGGGTTTTCGGCCCATTCGGCAGCGGCATGAACCGAAACCTCGATGCCGGGAAAATCCCTGGCCAGTCGCGGTGCGATCCGGGCCGCAGGCCCCGCGGCATGCGCGTCAAGCGTGATGATGACGAACCGGTAGCCCGCGCGCCCTTCACCTCCGCCACATGATGCCGGTCATCGCGCATAATGGGCCTTTGCCTCATAAAGCGTGTCGATACTGATCGCCGCGACCCCCTTGTCGGCCGCGAATTTCTCGGTGTTGCGCCTGGCCTTGCCACGAACGAAGAAGGGGATCTTCTTCAACTCGCGCTCCGCATCGGCCTGCCAGACAATCTCTGCCTCCAGCCCATTCATCTTGGCCGAAATATCCCCGCCGGAGGCACCCGCCGCTTCCGCTGGCGCCTCGGGTCGTGGGGAAGCCCTGCCGCCATGGTGGCTTGCCCCGGCCGCGTCATGAAACTCGAAATCCTCGCGGAACATCGTGAGCAGATGCTCTTCCAGACCCATGACCAGCGGATGGATCCAGCTGTCGAAGATCACATTCGCGCCCTCGAACCCCATCTGCGGCGAATAGCGGGCGGGGAAATCCTGCACATGCACGGGGGCAGAGATCACGGCACAGGGAATGCCGAGGCGCTTGCCGATGTGGCGCTCCATCTGCGTGCCGAGGATCAGTTCGGGCTGCAGACGCTCGATTTCGGCTTCGACCTCAAGGTAATCGTCGGTGATCAGCGCCTCGATGCCATGGGCCTTGGCCGCGGCGCGCATCGGGCGGGCAAATTCGCGGTTGTAGCAGCCCATGCCGACCACGTCGAAGCCGATCTCGGTGGCGGCGATGCGGGCGGCGGCCATGGCATGGGTCGCGTCGCCGAAGATAAAGACCCGCTTGCCGGTAAGATAGGTGGAATCGACCGAGGCCGACCACCACGGCAGGCGCAGCCCCGCTTCATCCACTTTCGCCGGAATGCCCGTCAATCCGCTGACTTCATGCAGAAAATCACGCGTTGCGCCAACGCCGAGGGGAACCACCCTGGTCCAGGCCTGGCCGCAGGTCTTTTCCAGGTGGCGCGCGGCGGCTTCGCCGGTTTCGGGATAGAGCAGCACGTTGAAATGCGCCGCGCCCATGCGGGCGATGTCGGCGGGGGTGGCCCCGAAGGGGGCGCAGACATTGACGGCGATCCCCATGAGACCGAGGAGTTTCGTCACCTCGGTCACATCGTCGCGGTGGCGAAAGCCAAGCCCCGTCGCACCGAGGAGGTTGCAGCTCACCGCCTCGGTCCGGGCCATGGGTCTGGCAAGCGCGCGGACGATCTGCAGGAAGGTTTCATCCGCGCCGAAGTTCTCCTTGCGCTGGTAGCTTGGCAGGTCCAGCGGGATCACCGGGATCGGCAGGTCCAGCGCCTGCGCGAGGCCGCCGGGATCGTCCTGGATGAGTTCGGCCGTGCAGGAAGCGCCAACGATCATCGCCTGCGGCCGGAAACGGGCATAGGCCTCGCGCGCGGCGGATTTGAAGAGATTGGCGGTATCGGCGCCAAGATCGCGGGCCTGGAAAGTGGTGTAGGTGACGGGCGGGCGATGGTTCCGGCGTTCGATCATCGTGAAAAGGAGGTCGGCATAGGTATCGCCCTGCGGTGCATGAAGGACGTAGTGGAGGCCCCGCATCGCGGTCGCGACGCGCATGGCGCCCACATGGGTCGGACCCTCATATGTCCAGAGGGTCAGCTTCATGGCTGGCCCCCGGGGCGCTGCCCCGGACCCCGGGATATTTGTGGACAGATGAAATCGCGGGTCATTCCGCGGCCTCCCCGGCGAGAAGGGCCTTGCGGCGGAGCGGGCGGGCGAAGAGTGCTGCGAGATCGCCAGCCTGTTCGTAGAAATGGACGGGAGTGAAGACAAGCTCGATCGCCCATTTGGTGCTCAAGCCTTCGGCCTCGAGCGGGTTGGCGAGGCCGAGGCCGCAGACGGTGATGTCGGGCCGCTGGCTCCGGGCGCGGTCAAGCTGCAGATCCACGTCCTGGCCTTCCGAGATCACCGGGCCCTCGGCGAGAAGATCGAGATCGGGGCCGACGATGCCGGTCTGCAGATAGGGGGTGCCGACTTCAAGCGCGGTCATGCCGCATTCGCGGGTCAGGAACCGGGCCAGCGGGATTTCAAGCTGACTGTCGGGGAAAAAGAAGATCGACTTGCCGGACAGCGTCTGTGCCGCGGCCGCGACGGCCTTTCGGCCCGGGCGCGCGGGCCCTCGTTGCCGCATCGAAGACATCGCGGCTGACGCCGAATTCCGTCGCCAGTGCGCGCAGAAAGAGGGTGGTGCCTTCCTCGCCGAAGGGGAAGGGGGCCGGAAGGTGGCGGGCGCCGCGGCGGGTGAGCGCTGCATGGGTGTCGCCAAGGAAGGGCTGGAGAAGGGCAAAGACGGTATTCGGGCCGAGCGCGGGCAGATCGGCCGAGCGGTGCGCGGGCAGCATCCGGACCGGGCCGATGCCCATGGCGCGCAGCAGGCCCAGCGCC
>JAAURK010000313.1 GCA_012032275.1 Tabrizicola sp. | reverse complement strand
ATACCTGGTCGGATATGGTGAGCCGGGTGCTGGTCGACCGGGTGGAGCCGCATCTCGGCCTCGGCCGGATCACCATCCTCGATCACTATCCGGCGGCAGAGGCGGCTCTTGCGCGGCGGGTTCCGGGCGACCCGAGGCTTGCGGAGCGGTTCGAGGTCTATGCCTGCGGGGTAGAGCTTGCCAACGGGTTCGGAGAGCTGACCAACCCGGCAGAGCAGCGGCGCCGGTTCGAGGCCGAGATGGACGAGAAGCAGCGCATCTATGGCGAGCGCTATCCGGTTGACGAGGACTTTCTTTCCGCGCTTCAACTGATGCCGGAGGCGAGCGGCATCGCCATGGGATTCGACCGGCTGGTCATGCTGGCGGCAGGCGCGCCGCGGATCGACGATGTGATCTGGACACCGGTCGCCTGACCGGGCCCCTTGCGCAGGCAGCGGGGCCAGCACAGATTAGGCGAAAGAAGCCCCCGCAGCGGCAGGGTCGGGGGCGCCCATGCAGGCAATGAAGAGGCGGCCATGGCAGGACTGAAGGGGCTGAAGAAACAGCGCAGGGTTCAGATCATCGCGCTCGCCGCGGCGGCACTTGCGGTATCGACCGGGCTCATCGGCTATGCGATGCAGGACGGGATCAACTTCTTCCGCTCGCCCACCGAAGTGCGCGCGAACCCTCCCGGCGCGAACGAAACCTTCCGCATCGGGGGGCTGGTCGCCGAAGGCTCGCTTCGGCGTGGCGAGGGGGCGACGGCATTCTTCGATGTCACCGACACCAACGAGACGGTCTCCGCCCGCTATACCGGGGTGCTGCCGGATCTTTTCGGCGAAGGCGAGGGCGTCGTGGCGCTTGGCCGGATGGAGGGCGACACCTTCGTCGCCACCGAAGTGCTGGCCAAGCATGACGAGACCTACATGCCGAAGGAAGTGGTCGACGCTCTGAAGGAGCAGGGCGTCTACAGGGAACCAAAGAGCTGAGCATCGGTGCCGGACGCAGCCGCAAGCCTGCGTTAAGAGACCACGGCCATGCTTGGACACGGGGGAGCTTTGCCTGATCAGGGGAAAGCCGAATGTTATCCGTGAAAGAGATTGCCGAGGAAATCGTTGCCCGCGAGGGTGGCTTTGTGAACGACCCTGACGATCCGGGCGGAGCCACCAACCACGGGGTCACGATCCATACTCTGCGCCGCCTGGGGATCGACGTGAACCGCGACACCAGGATCGATGTGGCCGATGTGCGGGCGCTCAAACCCGCGCAGGCGGTGAAGATCTATATCGAGCATTATCATGCCCGTCCCGGGATCGGCGCCTTGCCGGAGCCGCTTCAGGCCAGCGTGTTCGACATGTATGTCAATGCCGGGAGCAACGCGGTGAAGATCCTCCAGCGTCTTCTGACCGACATGGGTTTTCCCTGCGATCCTGACGGCGAGATCGGGCCGCAGACCATCCGCGCCGCGCAGCTGGCCCATGAGGCGGCACCCGCGCATCTGGTCGATGCCTATGGCATCGCCCGCCGCAACTACTATTACGCGCTGGCCGACCGCCGCCCGGCAAGCCGCAAGTTCGCCCGCCGCGCAGATGGCGGCAAGGGCGGCTGGATCACCCGGGCGGAAGAGTTCATCTCGCCCAAATATCACCTGAGCGCTGCGCAGCATGCCGCACGGGTGGCACGATGGGGGTGATCGGCAAGCTGATCGGCGGCCCGGCCGCTGTCTCCGCGCTGGGCGAGGCGACGCGTGGCGTGGCAGAGGTCTTCGTGCCCTCGGCTACCAAGCGGATGGAGCTTTCCGCCGAGGCGCAGATGGCGGCGCTGCGTCAGCTCGGCGAAGAATACGAGAACCCCTCGGTTGGCTGGTTCGACCGGCTCGTCAACGGGTTGAACCGCCTGCCGCGCCCGCTTCTGGCCTTCGGGACGATCGGGCTTTTCGTCTATGCGATGATGGATCCTCTGGCCTTCGCGCAACGCATGGTTGGCCTGAATGCAGTGCCGGACCCGCTATGGTGGCTGCTTGGTGCGGTTGTCGCCTTCTATTTCGGCGCGCGCGAAACGCATTACTTCCGCAACCGCACGGTCCGGATGCCGCAAGGGCTTGGCGCCACAGAAACGGCCGCGCCCGAGGAAGACAACCCCGCCCTTGCCGACTGGCGCACCGGCGGATAGACCCGCGATCCTTGACCTCTTTCACGCCCTCTGGCATGGCCTTGGGCGTGAGACAGGATGTGATCAAATGAATCTCTTCGCTGATATCCGTGAGCTGGTCGTCGCTGCCGTCGAGGCGCTTGCAGCCGAAGGACAGCTGCCCGCGGGCCTTGATCTTTCGGCCCTCTCGGTAGAGCCGCCGCGCGATGCGGCGCATGGGCATATGGCGACGAATGCCGCGATGGTGCTGGCGAAACCGGCGGGAGCCGTGCCGCGCGCGGTTGCCGACATGCTGGCCAACCGGCTGATGTCGATCCGCGGATCGCCGGCGTCGATGTGGCGGGGCCGGGGTTCATCAACCTGCGGCTGGCCGATGCGCTCTGGCACGGGGTGGTGCGCGCCATCCTCACGGAGGGGGGCGACTACGGTCGTTCCATCCTCGGCGCGGGCGCGCGGGTCAATGTGGAATTCGTCAGCGCCAATCCGACCGGCCCGATGCATGTGGGCCATGTGCGGGGGGCGGTCGTCGGCGATGCGCTGGCCCGGCTTCTGGCCTACGCAGGCTGGAACGTCACGCGGGAATACTACATCAACGACGGCGGTGCGCAGGTCGATGTGCTGGCGCGGTCGGCCTATGAGCGTTACCGCGAGGCCCATGGCCTGTCGCCCGAGATCGCCGAAGGGCTTTATCCGGGCGACTATCTGGTGGCTGTCGGTGCTGCGCTCAAGGTGAAGTATGGCGACGAACTTCTTGACAAGGAAGAAAAATACTGGCTGTCGGAGGTGCGCGATTTCGCCACCGGAATGATGATGGAAATGATCCGCGAGGATCTGGCCGCGCTGGACGTCACGATGGATGTCTATTCCAGCGAAAAAGCGCTTTACGGTACCGGCAAGATCGAAGCCGCGATCCAGACGCTGCGGGACCAGGGGCTGATCTACGAAGGCACGCTGCCCCCGCCGAAGGGCAAGCTTTCCGAAGACTGGGAGCCGCGGGAGCAGACGCTCTTTCGCTCCACCGCCTTCGGGGATGACGAGGATCGCCCGGTGCAGAAGGCGGATGGATCCTGGACCTATTTCGCGCCCGACATCGCCTATCATTATGACAAGGTGCAGCGTGGCTTCGATCAGCTGATCGATATCTTCGGCGCCGATCATGGCGGCTATGTCAAGCGCATGAAGGCGACGGTGGCAGCCCTGTCCGGGGGGCGGGTGCCGCTCGACATCAAGCTGATCCAGCTTGTGAAGCTCTGGAAAGGCGGCGAGCCGTTCAAGATGTCCAAACGCGCCGGAACCTTCGTGACGCTGCGCGACGTGGTGGAACAGGCGGGGGCCGATGTCACCCGCTTCATCATGCTGACACGGAAGAACGACGTGGCGCTGGATTTCGATTTCGACAAGGTGCTGGAACAGTCGAAGGACAATCCGGTCTTCTACGTGCAATATGCCAATGCGCGGGTGAACTCGATCCTGCGCAAGGCGCGGGAGGCGGGATTGAGCGTATCGGACGCCGAGCTTGCGGCTGCCGATCTGTCGATCCTGTCGCATGAGGCCGAGATCGGCATGGCGCGCAAACTTGCCGAATGGCCGCGTCTGGTGGAAATCGCCGCCCGGGGTAACGAGCCGCATCGCGTGGCTTTCTACCTTTATGAGGTGGCGTCGGACTTCCACGCGCTTTGGAACCGGGGCAATGACGACCCCTCCCTGCGCTTCCTTCAGGACGATCCCGCCGTCTCGCGGGCAAAAATTGCGCTGGCGCGGTCCGTAGGCGTTGTCATTTGCGCAGGTCTTGGTATCTTGGGTGTCACTCCGGTCGAGGAAATGCGCTGACCTAAGGCGCCCCGCCCGGCAACAGAGGCGAACAGCAGGGGTGGCGCGAACCGCCCCGCGGGCAGAGGCAGAGCATGGCGGACGCGGATTACGACGATTTCGGCGGCGGCTTTCCCACAGCCGGGCCGCACAGTATGCAGCGATACATCAATTTGGCGGGCGCGGTCAGTTCGGTCGCGCTGGTCATTGGCCTTGGTTATTGGGGCTACCAGCTTGCGGTGCGCGATGTGCGCGGCGTGCCGGTGGTTCAGGCGCTGGAAGGGCCGATGCGTATCGCCCCCGACAATCCGGGGGGCGAGGTGGCCGACTATCAGGGCCTTGCGGTGAACGAGGTGGCCGCGGCCGGGACCGCGGCGCCGCCGCCCGACAAGCTGATCCTCGCACCGAAACCGGTGGAGCTGTCGCTGGAGGATGCTTCCGGTCTTGCCGGCCAACCGATCCCCGAGCCGACACCTGCCGCAGCGACCATTGGCACCGCCGATCCAGCGCTTGCCGGTCAGCAGGTTGGCGAAAGCGCCGATCCGATCGAGGCCGCGCTCGCCGAGGCGCTGGAGCCTGCCGCGGAACGGCGCCGGAAGGTGCCATCACCCGGTCG
>JAAURK010000312.1 GCA_012032275.1 Tabrizicola sp. | reverse complement strand
AGCAGTTGCGCGTGCATTCGTTGACCACTTGCCACGGCGGGGAGAATTGCGCAGTCCCGCCGAAGTCAGCAAGCGTGCTGGCGGGCCCGGCCGATATGAGACTTCAGGAGAAGGTTGACCAGCCCGCCGCTGGCCAGGGCGACACACAGGAGCGGATAGGCCAGAAGGCGCAGATCGTCGCCCCGCACCTTACCCGTCATCACGCCGTAGAGGATGCCTGAGAGTAGCAGAAAGGTGACCAGCTCGCCTATCCGTCGAACCACCAGATTGATCGTCGGGGCGGACCCTTCGGTCCAGCCGAACGCTTGGCTCTCGTCGGTGAAAAGCGCCGAGAAAGCAAGGTCGATGCCCGGGAAGGCAGCAAACACCACTTGCACCAGGATGACGAACAGCAGGTAGGCGATCAGCGCGCGTTGCAGAGTCATTCCGTTTCACCCTCTGAAGCTGTTGCGCCGAGGCATCCCGGATAGGGGAGGCGGTAGAGAAGAAGTGTGTCGCCCCCCGCAAAACCTGGTGGCGCTGTCATCTGGGCAATCACCTCTGCATCCTTGCAGCGAAGCGGCGCGCCCGACCGCAAAAGCAGCAGCGGACGCGCCCCGTCGCCCGGCTGGAAGGCGGCCATCATCTCCCAGTGATGCGCGGGTGTGCCGCCGGGTGGAACGGCGCGGATCGCCAGCCCCGACCCGTTGGAGAACCACGACAGATCGGCCAGGAGATCACGGTCTTTGGCAATCAGCACGTCCGCACCCTGCGCCGACGCTGCGTCAAGCGCCCAGTGCGCGACGTCGGAATGCCCGAGGTAACGCGACAGGAGCGGTTCACCGCCCGGCATTTTCAGATCGGTTCCCATTGCCTTCGCCAGCGGCAGGGCTGCCGAAACGGAAAGCCCAAGCAGCAGCGACAGCAGGGCAAGCCAGCGGTGCATCACCAGCACCTGCCCCGCGAGGATGGTTCCCGGAACAAGGTAGAGAACGGCCCAGTTTGCCAGTACCGGCCCCTTGACGCCTTGCGCCATGATGATCAGCACCGGGGTCAGCGCAAGGGCCGCAAGTGCAGGATCTGTTCGGTCGCGCAAGATAGCCAGGGCCATCGCGGCAAAGCAGATGGGCCCCGCAACTACGAATTGCTCGGCAAGAAAGCGCAGCGGGCGCAGAAGGGAAAGGCCGGGGCCTTGGGTAATGGCCTCGATGTGTCGAAATGTGATGAACCCGTGTTGTGCAAGCCAGACGAGGTGCGGTGTGACGACGGCAAGCAGGATGCCACCTGCAAGCAGAAGGTCGGCACGCGAGGGCCGGAATGCGGGGGAGACGAGCGACGCAATCGTCGCTCCGAGAAGCCAGAACAGCATGGCGTGCTTGGCCAGCAGCCCCAGACCCAGCGCCAGTCCGAGCACGACCGCAGCGCCGGGGGAACGCAGACCGGCGGCATTTGCCTCGCCCGCACGGAGCTGCGCCAGAAGCACCACCGCGGCGGCCAGGAGAAGCGGCGTATCGGTCGTCATCAGTGCCGACCCAAGCGCCACCGCGGGAGAAACGAGGTAGAGGAGCGCAGCGAGCCACGCGGCGGGTTGCGGGGCAAGGCGCCGCGCGCAGGCGAAGATCACCGCCGCCGTTGCCGCATGCAGAAGGACGGCAGGAAGTCGGACCGCCGCGACCGACTGCCCGAAGAGATCGGTCGATGCCCGCGTGATCCAGCCGATCAGCGGTGGCTTCGAATAGGCCCCGAACTCCAGGGACTGTCCCCAGAACCAATACTGCGCCTCGTCGGTCGAAAGCTCGGTCCGGTCCAGAAAGCCCAGGGCCAGCCGGTAGGCTATCACCACAAGTGCCACCGCAAGGGCTGCGCTTGCGGGACCGTAAATCCGGTCAGTTCCCGGCACTGGCCGGGCGATGCTGGTGCTCGGCATGGATGAGCCAGAGGTTGCGGATGTAGATCACCAGTCCCATCGACTGGCCAAGAATGAACACCGGGTCCCGCCGCCAGAGCGCATAGGTGAACAGCACCAGTCCCCCCGCCAACGAGAAGTACCAGAACGCGAGCGGGATCACCGACCGCTTCTCGCGTTCCGAGGCGATCCATTGCACCAGGAACCGCGCGGTAAAGAGAAGCTGGCCGGACAGGCCGATCAGGACCCAGGTAAATTCGGTCCAGCTGTGGACATGCAGCCAGGCCCAGAGGGTTTCATGCATCGATCCTGCCTTTCGTCATATGTGCCAGCCGTCCCTTGCCTTCCACCGGGCTTGAGAGGGGCAAGGACGAAAGTCGCTCGGCCCGGGCCCTTTTCCGGCGATGGATCAGCCAGGCAACGCCCGCGAGGTCAACGATCCCTGCAAGCGCACGGTCGAGGTTGCCGTACTTCGACCGGCCGGTGCGGCGAGGGGCATGGGTGACGTCGACGAGTTGTACCTGCCAGCCATCGCGGGCAAACAGCGCCGGGAGATATCGATGCATGTGGTCGAAATAGGGAAGCGCCAAGAAGGCCTCGCGCCGGAAGGCCTTGAGACCGCAGCCCGTGTCCCGCGTCCCATCCCGCAGGACCGTCGAGCGCAGGGCATTGGCAAAGCGCGATGCGAGCCGCTTTGACAGGCTGTCCTTCCGTCCGACGCGCTGCCCTGCAACAAGGCCGCAGGTCGGGCTTGCGTTCGGGCCGAACAACGGAGCAATCAGCCGAGGCAGGTTTTCCGGCGGGTTCTGCCCGTCTCCATCAAGCGTCGCCACAATCGCTGCGCGGGCCGCGAGGACACCGGAATGCAGCGCTGCCGACTGGCCGCCCGACCGGGGATGCCCCAGGACCACGATCCGCGCATCCCGCTCTGCCAGCGCCAGGCATCGCGCCCGGGTAGCGTCGGTCGAGCCATCATCGACAAGCACCAATTCGTAAGACCAGGTCGCAAGCTCCGCCGTGATAGCGGCGACCAGGTCATCGATTGCGCCCTCCTCATTGTGCAGCGGAACCACCACGGACAGCCGGGGCGGCAACGGCGACAACGGGACTGTCGGTGTGCTGGAAAGCATCGGTCGAAACCAGTCAATAGCTTTCTCAACGCACTACGACCGATTCATCACAGCGCGACGACAGTCTGGTTAAGGCTCTGTGTCGGAAAGTGGCATGTCTTCGATGTCACTTGCCTTCGGCACGCTGTTTCACAGGATATGTATACGCATTGCTTATGCAGTGAGGAGTGTACGAGGTCCGGGGGCAAGTCTGTCGGAAAGAAAAAGACGCCCAGCCAGCTGGTGATCCGGATCGAAGCGTCCGAGCGGTCAGCGTTGGTGAAGCATTGGATCAGACGGACACCACTGCAACGCGCGAGTTTCGCCGCTTGATGAGGCAGCGGCTTCTGTTGGCTTGCGTCGGTATGTGCTTCATGCGCGATATCAGCTCGGCAACCTCGACGCAGGCCACATCTTGCGCCGTCGTGGGATGCGGTGCTGTCAAGATAAAACGGTTGATGTCACCCCTGTTGCCTGCGACGGTGCTCCTCTTGTTCTTGCGCCGGGGCTAGTCCGCGATGATGCGATTGCAACGCTGGCACAGTGTCGGGGCAAGCCTGGCGGCCGCCGGTTTGATGCTCGGATCCTTACCCGTTCGAACTTTGGCCAACCTGTGACGGGCGAGCGACCTCGCCTGCTTTCCGGTATCTTCCCAAGGCAGCCGATTGGCGTATCCTTCAGCAGGAAGCCTCGGATCACTGTGTCGCAGGTTCAGTCACCGCAGACTGGCCGAAACGTCGGAAATGCGAGACTGGTCAGAGCTTTACAGCAGGGTGGCGCAGTGCCGGACAGGCCCAGGATAAACCACATCGATCGACCCAAGATCCCCAGGCCGCAGGGCCATGCCGCATCGAGACCGGCCGCGGGCACCAGCAATTGCCGGATAGGTTCAGAATACTTCCTTCACCGCTTCCATCGCCACATAGGTCGAGGTCGAGGCGACATAGGGCAGCGAGGAGATCTGTTCTCCCAGTACCCGGCGATAGGCGAGGATATCCGCGGTGCGCACCTTCAGCAGATAGTCGAACGACGAGGCCATCATGTGGCACTGCTCCACCTCCGGCACCGTCAGAACGGCGCGGTTGAAAGCCTGCAGCGCAGCCTCGCGCGTGTCCGACAGCTTCACCTCGACGAAGGCCACATGCGCCTGTCCCATCTTGATCGGATCGAGGATGGCGCGGTAGCCTGTGATGATCTCTGCCTCTTCCAGCCGTTTCATCCGCGCCTGCGCCGGGGATTTCGACAGTCCGATCCGGCGAGCGAGTTCCACGGCGCTGATCCGTCCCTCAGTGGACAGAACGCGCAGGATCGCCAGGTCGAAACGGTCCAGATCCATACGGTCAACTGGCATCCGATCCCCCGGTTTGCCGACAGATAGCCTGAATAACATAGTTCAAACAGGAAAACAGCCTGTCATTTCCGATGTATCGTCGCCGAAACAGGAGGCCAAAAATGCCAGATGATTCCGCAACTGCACCCTGGTCGATCATCGCCCATGGCAGCCTCGCCGACGAAGCGGCGCTGATCGAGACCCTGATCGCCGACGCCGCCCTGGACGGGCCGGCCCGCGCCCGCGTCAGCGCC
>JAAURK010000311.1 GCA_012032275.1 Tabrizicola sp. | reverse complement strand
CGTGACGACCCGGTCGGCACTGGACCGCGCAGAGGCGGCCGCCGTGCAGGCCGCCCGAGACCTCGATCGCGCCACAGCGCAACTCGACCGGCAGGGCGGTGGCGAGGATCAGCCCGATATCGCACTTGCCGCCCGTCAACTTGATGTTGCGCGGGCGGAGCTTGCGCGCGCCGAGGGAGACCTGGCCAAAGGGCTGGTTTCAGCCCCGATGGCGGGCCGGATCCTGGCGCTGCATCTGCGCGCGGGGGAAAAGCCGGGTGCGGCAGGCATCGCCACGCTTGGCGCGACCGACCGGATGGAGGTGGAGCTTGAGGTCTACCAGACCGACATCGCCCGCGTTGCCATCGGTCAGCCGGTGCAGGTGTCCAGCCCGGCCCTGACCGATCCTCTGACCGGCACCGTCACCCGCATCGGGCTGGAGGTCGAGCGGCAGACCACCCTCGCCGCCGATCCTGCCGCCAATACCGATGCCCGCATCATCCGGGTGACGGTGCAGCTTGATCCCAAGGCGTCGTTGCGCGCCGCTGCCCTGACCGGGCTTGAGGTGACGGGGCGGGTCGAGACCGGAGCGGCCCCATGACGGCGTTGCTGGCGCGGTTGCTGGGGCGGCTGCCCATCGGCTGGCTGCAACTGACCCATTCGCGCACCCGGATGGCGGCCGCGCTGGCGGGTGTGGCCTTCGCCAATGTGCTCGTCTTCGTCCAGCTTGGCATGATGGGCGCGCTGAACGGGACCGTCGAGATGACCTATGCGCCCGTGCGGGCGGATATCCTGATTTCATCGGAGGATGCGAACACCCTGACCGATGGCTCTCCGCTATCGCGGCGGGTGCTGTTTCAGGCCCTCTCCGATCCGGAAGTTGCCGCCGCGGCACCGTTTTATCTGGCCAAGGTGGACTGGTCGCGCGAGAACGGATCGACCGCCAGCCTCAACGTCTACGCCCTGCCTGCGGAGGCCGCGCGCTTTGCCGGACCGGATATCGCCGGTTCACTGGCGACCCTCGCCTTGCCCGAAAGCGCCATGATCGACGAACGGACACGGGGCGCGGACCCGGAGGCCCTGGCAGGGATCACCCCGCAAGCGCCCCTGCGCTTCGAAGCCAACGGGCGCACCATCACCGCGACGGGGCATTTCTCGCTCGGCGGCGGATTTTCGGCGGATGGGGCGATGGTGGTGTCGGACCAGACATTCCTGCGGCTCTTCCCTGCGCGCATCGCGGGGACGCCGACACATGTTCTGGTCGATGTCACGCCGGGGGCCGATGCGGGCCTTGTCGCCGCGCGGCTGTCGGACCGGCTGGCGGGCGAGGCGGTGCAGGTCCGCACCATGGCGGCGGCACAGGCGGCGGATCTGTCCTACCAGACGACACAACGGCCGACCGGCGTGATCTTCGGCTTTGGCGTGGCGATGGGCGTGCTCGTCGGGCTGGTGATCGTCTATCAGGTGCTGTCGACCGATGTTGCCGACCATCTCCGCGAATACGCGACCTTCAAGGCGATGGGCTATCCGCACCGCTTTTTCCTTGGAATCGTGTTCGAGGAAGCCGCGATCCTGGGCGCGATCGGTTTTGTTCCGGGCCTGATCCTCTCGCTCGGGATCTATGCCGCGATGGCCGAGGCGACGGCTCTGCCCGTCGTCATGACGCCGCTGCGTGCCGTGCTGGTCTTTGCCGGAACGGTCCTTGCCTGCGCCGCATCGGGCGCGCTGGCCACACGCCGCCTGCGCGCTGCCGATCCGGCGGATCTGTTCTGATGGACCCGATTGCAGTCAATGGCCTGAACCACTGGTTCGGTACGGGCGAGGCGCGCAAGCAGGCGATCTTCGATGTGTCGCTGACCATTGAACGCGGCAGCCTCACAGTCCTGATGGGGCCGTCGGGGTCGGGCAAGACCACGGTCCTGACGCTGATGGGCTGCCTTCGTGACGTGCAGCAGGGTTCCGTCCGTCTGCTGGGCGCCGAACTGAACGGGGCCGATACCGCGATGCAAGAGACGATGCGGCGCAGGCTCGGCTTCATCTTTCAGGCGCATAACCTGCATGAAAGCCTGACGGCGCGGCAGAATGTGCTGATGGGCCTGCAGGTACATGGGCGCGGCGACCCGTCCCGGCAGCGGGACGCTGTCGACCATATACTGACGCTTCTCGGGCTTGGGCACAGGATTGACTATCTGCCGGGCAACCTCTCTGGCGGGCAGAAACAGCGTGTCGCCATCGCCCGTGCGCTGGTGGCCAACCCCGATATCGTCTTTGCGGATGAACCGACCGCCGCGCTGGACCATGACTCGGGCCATCTTGTGGTCGAGATGCTGAAGCGGCTGGGCCAGGAACGCGGCACGACCACGGTGATGGTCACGCATGACAACCGCATCCTCGATCTGGCGGACCGCATCGTGACGCTGGAAGACGGCCGCATCGTCCGCGACAGCGCCAGCCTTGCGCATCCTGCGACGATGTCCACCGGCGGCGGATCGGTGGTCCGCACCGACCATGGTGCGTGATCTGCGCGCGGCGTTTCATGTTCAGCCGCTTCATGTTCTACTCCGGGCAGGCGGGAGGCCGGATTGTCAGGGAAACGCAACGTGAAATCCGCAAACGTAAGCCATACCGAGGCTTACACGATCTACGACCATGTGTTTCTCAAAGCTCTCCGGTCGGTGTCGCGGGTGTTCAGTGTGACCCAGCTGACCCGACCCTTCTGGAACCGGTGGCGCGCGGGAAACCCCGGTGACGACGTGCTTTTCGGGTTTCTCGGCACGATCCGGAACCTTGACGACTGGCCAGAGGCGGCAGAGCGGATGATCGAGCGCGAAACCGCCGCTTTCGCAGCCGAGCGCGCGCGCTGAGCCGCGAGGCCGAAATCGCGCGCCTGCGCCGTCTGTCCTATATGTGCAACCTCGCGCATTGGGGGATCATGCCCCTGACCGACATCAAGCGGACGGCCTATCTGAAGGCGCGGGATTATTACCTGGAGGCCGAGCGACTGGCCTTCGGGCCGCGGTTTCAGCGGCTGTTCCTCGCATGGGGAGGGCAGAAGTTTCCCGCCAACCTGCACCTGCCCGAGGCGCCGGGGGCGCCGCTGGCGATCCTTGTCCACGGCATTGACGGCTGCAAGGAAGAGCATCTGGCCACCGAACTGCACCTGCTTGCCAACGGGCTGGCGGTGCTGAGCTTCGATGGGCCGGGTCAGGCGGAATCCTTTCTCGTCAACGGAATCATGTGGTCAGAGCGGTTTCCAGAGCTGATCTCGGCCGCCATCGATGCCGTCGCGGCCTTGACGGGCCAGCCGGACCGTCCGGTCGGCGTCATGGGAATGAGCATCGGTGCGACCTGGGCCTATGTCGCCGCGGCGCGCGACGCCCGAATCGGCGCGCTTTACGATCTTGGCGCGGCGATCAACAGCAGCGCCTTCCAGCGGGTACCCTTCATCATCAAGAGCAAGGTCTGCCAGATCACCGGCGCGAAGACCGATGGCGAAATCCGCGAGGTGCTGGCGCAGATCAAGATCGACGAGCCGGAATTGCTATACCGCATCGGCGCCGCGATCCGCATCGTGCATGGCAGCAGGGACCGGGTTGTGGCGCTGTCGGACAAACTCTGGCTGGCCGAGGAATTGCGGCGCTTGCAGGCGGCGGCAGAGATCACCACCCTGGTGTTCGAGGGGGCGGACCATTGCTGCACTGGCGAAATCCCCGAGCTGCGCCGCGACATGGCCGCCTTCTTCAGCCGGATCCTGCAACGTAGCCCCTGATGCGCGGTGCGATACCCCAATGTCCCAGGGCGGCAAGGACCAGTCCGGCGGCGCAACTGGCCAGATCGTGCTGGCGCGTCACCAGGGTCGACAGGCCGATCAGCGCCGCCCAGAGCGTGACGGGCACCAGCATCCGGCCAAGATAGGCGCGCAGGCCCAGCAGGGTTGTCGCGGTCAACGCCACATGCAGCGAGGGCAGGTTGTTCAGATCAAGATTGATCAGATCGGCCAACCGCAGCAGCACCGGATGCGGACCGGCGGGCAGCGGAGGAGGGGCGACCGGGAAGGTGACGAAGATGACGGCGCCAAGCGCGATCTCGGCCATCAGCGTGAGGGCCAGCACTTTCAGGGCAGGACGGCCCGGAACGATCAGCAGGGGAAGACAGAGGAAAGGTGTGACGCTGAGGTAGAAAAGCGCGAAGGACGGCCAGAACGGCAGCATCGCGTCCCATCGCGTCAGCACCGATGGCAGGCCGGGCGTTCCGCGCATGACATGGTCAGCCGCGCCATAAAGTGCCGCGAACCACAGCGCCACGACCGAGCCGATCTTGGCCCGAAAGATCAGCTCACTGCGGTCCATCGGTATCGGGCAATGGCCGTGGCCCGCGCCACATCTGAAGGTATATCGCCCAGAAACTCGGGTTCGGGTCATTGGCCCGCACCGCGGCCGGCAGATCGGTCCATGGCAGGGATGGATCGCGGTGATGCGCCAGGTGGAAATGGTAGTTCAGAAAGACCAGCCGCACGATCGGGCTGACCTTCAGGTTCCACGCCCCTCCTTGCATCAAGCGGCGAGAAGGCTGTGATCGGTGTATTGCAGCGAAGACCAGGCGAAGGCG
>JAAURK010000310.1 GCA_012032275.1 Tabrizicola sp. | reverse complement strand
CCTCCGGGGCCGCCGCATGGGGCCATGCCGGGGCCATCGTGGCCGGTGGCAAGGGCGATGCAGGCTCGAAGATCGAGGCGATGAAGTCCGCCGGGATCGTGGTGGCCGACAGCCCGGCTGGGTTGGGTGAGGCCGTGTTGAAGGCGATCAATGGCTGATTGGCAATGTGAATGAGGTTCGGAGTTGTCCAATGGAACCGTTGATGGAAAGCCGAAGAAGCGCGGATGGTTATGGTGGATTGGGGTCCTCGCCGTTTTGGGCATCATTGCCGACGACAACGATCGCCCGAACTGTGAAGTTGGAGACCCAGCGTTTCTCCAGGCAAGTACACGGGCGGTCGGCCGATGGACGGTGGGCGAATTCTCGCTCGACCCAACTGGCCAAGCGCGCATCCGTACAGATCAGTCCGGAGTGGCCCCGTTTACCGTTCCCGTTGCAGCTAACAACGGATGGCGAGGGACTGCCTTCGGAAGCGTTCGGCTGCGCAAGTGTCGCGCCACAGTGGATCAGGTCCAAGAGCAAGCATTGTATCAACCTTAACGAACTTCTCAGACACCAGTCTGCGCACGACGCACACGCTCTCCCACCGGTAGCGAGGTAACCCCATGACCGACCAATCCCCCACCGCCGCCTTCACTGCCTCGTCCCTCCTTGACGGGTCCTATTCCGATTATATCGACCAGCTGCACGCGAAGGGTTAACATGCGACCGGCGCAAGCCATCAGGACTGGCCTTGCAAGGTTCTTCCGGTTCTCGGGGCGGGCTTCCCGCTCCGAGTATTGGTGGTTTCTGCCAGTCGGCATTTCCTTGCCAATCACCGCACTTCTCATCGCGCGGGCTTTCGCATCCGATCTTGGCTACCCAGCGCTTTGTATTGTTTTCCTGGTCGCACTTGTTCCCCTCATGGCCGTTACGCGGCGTCGGCTTCTTGACAGTGGGGGAGCTGCCGTTTGGTTTGAAGCACCACTCGCAGCCCTTCTTTGGTGTCTAGCCTCTGGCTGGGCGCTGGTCAGCTTGTCAAATTGGGCCTTTGCCGCCTGGGATGCAGGTGCAGATGGCCCCGCTGGTTTCGGGATCTGGATCGCATGGCTGCTGGGAAATGCGATTCTGATCCCCGTCTTTGCGCAAAATTTCCTTGTCGGCTTCGTAACCGGCATAGCCTTGTTTGGCCAGATGGCCGCCCCCACAAAAGACTCATCCGATAAACCCGGCTCAAAGCGCCAGAGGTAACCCCATGACCGAACAATCCCCCACCGCCGCCTTCACTGCCTCGTCCTTCCTTGACGGGGCCAATGCCGATTACGTCGACCAGCTTGCCGCGCGCCATGCCGCCGACCCGTCAAGCGTCGATCCGCAGTGGGCGGAGTTCTTTCGCGCCCTTGGTGACAGCGAGCTTGATACCAAACGCGCGGCGCATGGCCCGTCCTGGGCGCGGACCGACTGGCCGCCGCAGCCACTGGATGACCTGACCGCCGCGCTGACCGGCGAATGGGGCCACGCCGCCTGCGCGAAAGGAGGCCCGGCCGCGGGGGACAAGATCACCGCCAAGGCGCCGAGGCGGGCGTATCGCTCAGCGACGCAGAGCTGAAACGCGCGGTTCTCGACAGCATCCGCGCGCTGATGATCATCCGCGCCTACCGCATCCGGGGCCATCTGGCCGCCGACCTCGACCCGCTTGGTCTTGCCGAGACCAAAAATCACCCCGAGCTCACCCCGCCTCCTACGGCTTTGCCGAGGCCGACATGGACCGCCCGATCTTCATCGACAACGTGCTGGGGCTGGAAACCGCCTCGATGCGCCAGATCATCGAGATCGTGAAGCGCACTTACTGCGGCACCTTTGCGCTGCAGTACATGCATATCTCGGATCCCGAACAGGCCGCCTGGCTGAAGGAGCGGATCGAAGGTTACGGCAAGGAAATCGCCTTCACGCGCGAAGGCCGCAAAGCCATCCTGAACAAGCTGGTCGAGGCGGAGGGGTATGAAAAATTCCTCCATGTCAAATACATGGGCACCAAGCGTTTCGGCCTTGACGGCGGCGAGGCGCTGATCCCGGCGATGGAGCAGATCATCAAGCGCGGGGGCGCGCTTGGGGTGAAAGAGGTGGTCATCGGCATGCCCCATCGCGGGCGGCTGAACATCCTCGCCAATGTGATGCAGAAACCCTACCGGGCGATCTTCCACGAATTTCAGGGCGGAAGCTACAAGCCCGAGGATGTCGACGGTTCCGGCGATGTGAAATACCATCTTGGTGCCTCTTCCGACCGCACTTTCGATGGCAACACCGTCCACCTCAGCCTGACCGCGAACCCCAGCCACCTAGAGGCGGTCAATCCCGTCGTTCTTGGCAAGGTGCGCGCCAAGCAGGATCAGAACAACGACCCGGAGCGCGGATCGGTCCTGCCGATCCTGCTGCATGGCGACGCGGCCTTTGCGGGTCAGGGCGTGGTGGCCGAATGCTTCGGGCTGTCGGGGCTGAAGGGCCACCGCACCGGTGGCACGATCCACATCATCGTCAACAACCAGATCGGCTTCACGACCGCACCCGCCTACAGCCGGTCATCTCCCTACCCGACCGATATCGCCCTGATGGTCGAGGCTCCGATCTTCCACGTGAACGGCGATGACCCCGAGGCCGTGGTCCATGCCGCAAGGGTTGCCACGGAATTCCGCCAGAAATTCCACAAGGACGTGGTTCTCGACATCTTCTGCTATCGCCGCTTCGGCCATAACGAGGGCGACGAGCCAATGTTCACCAACCCGGCGATGTATACCAACATCAAGCGCCACAAGACGACGCTGCAGCTTTATACCGAGCGGCTGGTGAAGGATGGCCTGATCCCGGAAGGCGAGATCGAAGACATGAAGGCCGCCTTCCAGGCCAGGCTGAACGAGGAATTCGAGGCCGGAAAGAACTTCAAGCCGAACAAGGCCGACTGGCTGGATGGCCGCTGGAAATCGATTTCGAACAACGACAAGACGAATTACCAACGCGGCGAAACCTCGATCAAGCCCGAAACGCTGGCCGAGATCGGTGCGGCGCTGACGACCGCGCCGAAGAATTTCGACCTGCACAAGACCGTCGCCCGGCTTCTGGAAACCAAGGCCCGGATGTTCGAGACCGGCACAGGTTTCGATTGGGCGACGGCCGAGGCGCTGGCCTTCGGTGCCCTTGCGGTCGAGGGTTTTCCGGTGCGCCTTGCCGGTCAGGATTGCACCCGCGGCACCTTCAGCCAGCGCCATTCCGCCTTCGTCGACCAGACGACCGAGGAACGGTATCACCCGCTGAACCACATCCGCCCGGGGCAGGCCCGCTATGACGTGATCGATTCCATGCTCAGCGAATATGCGGTGCTTGGCTTCGAATACGGCTACAGCCTTGCCGAGCCGAATGCCCTGGTGATGTGGGAAGCGCAGTTCGGCGATTTCGCCAATGGCGCGCAGATCATGTTCGACCAGTTCATCAACTCGGGAGAGTCGAAATGGCTGCGGATGTCGGGCCTCGTCTGCCTTCTGCCACATGGCTACGAAGGTCAGGGCCCGGAACATTCCTCTGCCCGCCTCGAACGCTTCCTTCAGAACTCGGCCGAGGATAACTGGATCGTCGCCAATTGCTCCACTCCGGCGAACTACTTCCACATCCTGCGGCGCCAGTTGCACCGCAACTATCGCAAACCACTGATCCTGATGACGCCGAAATCCCTGCTCCGCCATCCGATGTGCATCTCGGACGCCACGGATTTCACCGATGGCTCCACCTTCCACCGCGTGCTCTGGGACGATGCGCAAAAGGGCCATTCCGATCTGAAGCTGAAGGCCGATGCCAAGATCAAGCGCGTGGTCCTGTGTTCCGGCAAGGTCTACTACGACCTTCTCGCCGAACGCGATGCGCAGAAGCTTGACGACGTCTATCTTCTCCGGGTCGAACAGCTGTACCCGACCCCGGTGCTTTCCCTGACCCAGGAGCTTGGCCGCTTTCCCAAGGCAGCGGTCATCTGGTGCCAGGAAGAGCCGAAGAACCAGGGCGCCTGGTTCCATCTGGAACCCGAGCTGGAGCAGATCCTGACCAAGGTCCGCGGCACCACGACGCGCGCCAGCTATGCCGGCCGCACAGCCTCTGCCTCGCCCGCCACGGGCCTGGCCAGCCGCCACAAACATGAACAGACCCAACTGGTAGCCGCCGCCCTCGGGCTTGCCTGACCTTTGCAATGACGCCCCCGCGGCGCAAGGAGACTGAAATGACTGACGTGATGGTGCCCGCCCTAGGGGAATCGGTGTCCGAAGCCACCGTTTCGACCTGGTTCAAGAAACCCGGCGATACCGTGAAACAGGACGAAATGCTGTGCGAACTGGAGACGGACAAGGTCTCGGTCGAGGTGCCCGCCCCCGCCTCGGGTGTTCTGGCCGAAATCCTCGCCGGCGAAGGCACGACGGTCGCGGCGAATGCGCGGCTGGCCATCATCACCGAAGGTGCGGTCGCCGATGCGCCGAGCCCCGCCCCTGCCGAAAGCCGAGGCCAAGGCGCCCTCGGCCCCTGCTTCGACCAAGGCCACCGAAGACGCGCCCTCCGCCAAGAAGGCGATGGCCGAGGCC
>JAAURK010000309.1 GCA_012032275.1 Tabrizicola sp. | reverse complement strand
AGCCAAGCGGCCAGCAGCCTTCACCTGGCGCAAATATCCCACGGGGGTGCGGGGGTGTGAAACCCCCGCTTCCAGCCGCTCCACCCTCTTGCGATTCCCTTGTCCAGAAGCTAGGCGAAGCCATGACCCAGCATGACAAGCTCCTGATCATCGACTTCGGCTCACAGGTCACGCAGCTGATCGCGCGGCGCCTGCGAGAGTTGAACGTCTACTGCGAGATTCACCCCTTCAACCGGGTTGACGACGCGTTCCTGAAGTCCTTTGGCCCGAAAGCGATCATCTTCTCCGGTGGTCCGGCCTCGGTCTTTGCCGATGGTGCGCCGATGCCCCCCGCGAGTGTCTTCGGCCTTGGCGTTCCGATCCTCGGCATCTGTTACGGCCAGCAGGTGATGATGCACTGCCTTGGTGGCAAGGTGGAGCGTGGCCACGGCACTGCCGAATTCGGCCGCGCCTTCGTCACCCCGACAGAGCTTACCCATCCGATCCTCCACGGCTGGTTCCCGCCCGAAGACGGCCCCCAGTCGCGTGAGCAGGTGTGGATGAGCCACGGCGACCATGTCTCTGAAATAGCTCCTGGTTTTGCGGTTTACGGCACCTCGCCGAATGCCCCTTTCGCGATCACCGCCGATCCCGCGCGGCATTTCTATGCCGTCCAGTTCCACCCCGAGGTGCACCACACCCCGAAAGGTGCCCGGCTTTACGAAAATTTCGTGCGGCTCGCCGGATTTCACGGCGACTGGACCATGGGGGCGTACCGCGAAGAGGCGATCGCCCGGATCCGCGCGCAGGTCGGCGATGCCAAGGTGATCTGCGGCCTCTCTGGCGGCGTGGACAGCTCCGTCGCCGCCGTCCTGATCCACCAGGCGATCGGCGACCAGCTGACCTGCGTCTTCGTCGACCACGGGCTCCTGCGCCTTGGCGAGGCCGAACAGGTTGTCTCGATGTTCCGCGACACCTACAACATCCCGCTGATCCATGCCGATGAAAGCGCGCTTTTCCTTGGCGCGCTGGACGGCGTCTCGGACCCGGAGGTCAAGCGCAAGACCATTGGCCGGCTGTTCATCGACGTGTTCCAGAAACATGCTCATGCCGTTGGCGGCGCGACCTTCCTTGCCCAGGGCACGCTTTACCCGGATGTGATTGAATCGGTCAGCTTCTCCGGCGGCCCCTCGGTCACGATCAAGTCGCACCACAATGTCGGCGGCCTGCCGGAAAAGATGGGGCTGAAGCTCGTCGAACCTCTGCGCGAGCTTTTCAAGGACGAGGTCCGTGCGCTCGGACGCGAGCTTGGCCTGCCGCAAGGCTTCATCGGCCGCCACCCCTTCCCCGGCCCCGGCCTTGCCATCCGCTGCCCGGGCGAGATCACGACGGAAAAGCTGGATATCCTGCGCCGCGCCGATGCCGTCTATATCGACCAGATCCGCAAGCACGGGCTTTACGACGAGATCTGGCAGGCCTTCGCCGCGATCCTGCCGATGCGCACGGTCGGCGTGATGGGCGACGGGCGCACCTACGACTACGCGCTGGCCCTGCGCGCAGTCACCTCGGTGGATGGTATGACGGCGGATTACTACCCCTTCACCCATGATTTCCTTGGCGAAACCGCCACAAGGATCATCAACGAGGTGAAAGGCATCAACCGCGTCTTCTACGACTGCACCTCAAAACCGCCCGGGACGATAGAGCTGGAATAGCTTACTGCCCTTTTTCCTAAGCCGCGGCTATGTATGCGCCGCGGCAGATTGGTCCTGCCGCATGATAAAGATCGGGAGAACCCAATGCGCCTTTTCCTTACCGCCGCCGCGCTGACGCTGACGCTTGCCGCCGCAGCCAGCGCGGGCACCTGCCAGCAGAATTTCACTGTGGCGGGCCTGCCGCTGCTTTCGCAGATCGAATACCGGACCGCTGGCGGCGTGAAGGGCGTTGACAGCGCAACCGCGATGAAGCGGATCGCCAGTGCCTTGAGGGCGGATGGCGGCTACTACAACATCAAGGTCACGAAACGCTCGGTCACCGCCAGTCAGGAAACGTCGGGTTCGGGGCGCCCGCAAGGCATCCGCTTCGATGCGGCACCTGCGGGAAATCTGCTCCGCATCGACGCGGTCTTCGTCATTCAGCAAGGCCAGCTAGCCAGCGAACGGATCGTGCGGCGCGAACTTTGCCGCCTGATCGGCGTTGCTCAGGGCTGAGCCGCCCATCGCCCTTGCCCGTCCGGGCGTCTGCAGCTATTTGCAGCTTTCCAGCCCCGCATCTGCCGGGCCTCCGCCACATCGGAAAGCATCATGATCCGCGTGACCGGCCAGCTTATCTGCCGGACCATGGCCGAGGCCGAAATGGTCCGCACCTACCTGCCCGATCACATCCGTCTCAGCCGGGCCGAGCCGGGTTGTCTCACCTTCGACGTGGTGCCGACCGATGACCCCCTGATCTGGAGGCTGTCGGAGACGTTCCAGGACGGTGCCGCATTCGAGGCCCATCAGCAGCGGACACGCGCCAGCCTGTGGTTCGACAGAACGCGCGACCTCGCCCGCGATTTCCATATCGAGGACATCCCTGCGTGAGCGCGGATACCGGTGCCCGGCCCCTCGTCGCCGCCGTGTGGATGACGGGATCCATCGCCTCCTTCACCGCCATGGCCGTCGCTGCCCGGCAGATCAACGGCATCCATGACACATTCGAGATCATGGCGGCCCGCTCGCTCGTCGGGCTCTGTCTCGTCGTCGCAGCTGCTGCGGCGCTGGGGCGACTGGCCGAGATCAGCCGGTTGCGGCTTGGCGGGCATCTTCTGCGCAACGTCGTGCATTTCACCGGGCAGAACCTCTGGTTCTGGGCGCTGACGATGATCCCGATGGCACAGGTCTTCGCGCTTGAATTCACCGCGCCGATCTGGGTGATCATCCTCTCGCCCCTGCTTCTCGGCGAGCCTATCACGCGTGAGAGGGTGCTGGCGGGGCTGTTCGGCTTTGGCGGGATCCTGCTGGTCGCACGGCCGGATTTCGGCGCGCTCGACTTCGGCGTTCTGCCGCGGCGGGAAGTGCTGTCTGCTTTGCACTGACCAATATCCTGACCAAAAGGCTGACCCGGGCGGAAAGCATCGTGTCGATCCTGTTCTGGCTGACGCTGATGCAGTTCGTGTTCGGCTGCGTTCTGGCTGCCTGGGATGGCAAGATCACCTGGCCCACGACGGCAACCCTGCCCTGGCTTGGGCTGATCGGCTGCGCGGGCGTCTTTGCGCATCTTTGCCTGACAAGCGCGCTCCGCCTTGCGCCGGCCACCTTCGTGATGCCCATCGACTTCGCCCGGCTTCCACTGATCGCGGTGATTGGCGCGCTTTTCTACGACGAACCGGTCGAGGCACTTCTGTTTCTCGGGGCCGCGCTGATCTTCCTTGGCAACTTGATCAATATCCGCGCCCAGACCCGCGCATTTACGCAACAGCAAAAGATCGCAAATCCGTGACGTGGCGTCATTGATTGACCGGTTTTTCAAGGGGGCGTAGCGTTTTGTGCAGGGGATATCTCGTATCAAGGGATGAGGACAATGAAAAGAATACTGATGACAACCGCCGCAATGGCGGTCACCGCAGGGACTGCCGGTGCAGGGGGGATCGACCGTCGGGCCAGGGCCTTGGCGCGCTTTTTGAAGCGGGACGGTATTTCGAACTTTCCTATGGTCTGGTCTCGCCGACGGTGGAGGGCAACGACGTTGCCGTGTTCGGCGGGCAGCCGACGGGCGATGTGGCCAATACCTATTCGCAGATCGCCTTCAGCTACAAATACGACATCAGTGACAATCTGTCCTTCGCGCTGAACCTCGATCAGCCGTTCGGCGCGGATGTCAGCTATGCGACCACATCGGTTGCCCTTGGCGGGACCGAGGCGCAGACCCAGGCAACGGCCCTGACCGGTATCCTGCGCTACAAGTTCAACGACGCCTTCTCTGCCCATGGTGGCCTGCGCGCTCAGCGTGCCGATGGCTTCGTTCGCCTCGCTGGTCTCGCCTATGGCGGCCTGAACGGCTACAACGTGACCTTCGACAGCGATGTCGCCCCCGGTTATCTGGTTGGCGTCGCGTATGAAAAACCCGAAATCGCGCTCCGCGTCGCCCTCACCTACAACTCGGCCGTCAAGCATGAGTTCGACACGACCGAGCGCATTGGCGACGTGCAGGTTGCGGCCCCCTCGGTCACCGAAGTGAAGACGCCGCAATCGGTCAACCTCGACTTTCAGACCGGCGTTGCGAAGGATACGCTCGTCTTCGGGCAGATCAGATGGGCGGATTGGTCGAACTTCAAGCTTGACCCCGCGTTCTTCACGCCCCTTGCGGGCGGCGGTCTGGTCAATCTTGAGGATTCCGTCACCTACACCCTCGGCGTCGGCCGCCGTTTCAACGAAAACTGGTCCGGTTCCTTCTCGCTGACCTACGAGGACGGCGGCAGCGACTCGCTCGTCTCGCCGCTTGCGCCCACGGATGGACGGATCGGTGCCACGCTCGGCGCCGTCTATACCAAGGACAACATGAAGGTCACCGCCGGCATCAACTACAGCCGTCTGGGCGACGCAGAGCCGGAACCGGCACCCCGGACACCGCCCGC
>JAAURK010000308.1 GCA_012032275.1 Tabrizicola sp. | reverse complement strand
TGCCCCGGCAGCGCGGCTGGCCGGAAGTCTGGCCGATGTGGTGACCGACCCGCAGGTCAACTGTCTTCTGATCGTCAGCCCGAACCATCTGCATCTTGGCCAGCTGGAAGAGATCCTGGCCTTGCGCGCCCTGCCGATGCTGGTGGAAAAGCCGCTGTTCACCGATCCGGCCGACGCCCCCCGCCTCGCCCGGCTGCGTGCCGCCAGCGCAGCACCGGTCTGGGTGGCGATGGAATATCGCTACATGCCCCCCGTCGCCCGGCTGATCCGCGAGGCCGCCGAGGTGACGGGCGGCATCCGGATGCTGACCATCCGCGAGCATCGTTTTCCATTCCTGGAGAAGGTCGGCGACTGGAACCGGTTCAACCGGAACACCGGCGGCACTCTCGTTGAAAAATGCTGCCATTTCTTCGATCTGATGCGGCTGATCGCCGGGTCTGATCCGGTGCGGGTGATGGCCTCGGGCGGGCAGGCGGTGAACCATCTGGACGAAAGCTATGGCGGCCAGACGCCCGACATCTGGGACAATGCCTATGTGATCGTGGAGTTCCAAGGCGGCCTTCGCGCGATGCTGGAACTGTGCATGTTCGCCGAAGGCTCGCGCTATCAGGAAGAGATTTCGGCGGTGGGGCCCAGAGGCAAGATCGAATGCTTGGTGCCCGGGCCGGGGCGGTTCTGGCCCGCGCATCTGGGGCCCGCACCGGTGCCGCAGGTCATCGTCAGCCCGCGTGCCCCGGCCGGACCGCGGGTGCTGGACGTGCCGGTCGATCCTGCAATCCTGGCGGCGGGCGATCACAACGGATCCACCTTCTACCAGCACCGTGGCTTTGCCCGCGTGGTCGCGGAAGGCGCGGTGCCGGAGGTTGGCCTTGCCGACGGCTGGTGGGCGGTGGCCATGGGCATGGCCGCACAGCAGGCGGCGGCGACGGGGCAATCGGTGTCGATGGCGGATTTCCCGGCCTCGCCACCGGCCGAAGGTCTGGAATAGCCCGCCGCCGCGGGCAAGGTTTCGCTTGCGTCACGGCGGGATGCTGGCATCATCCTTGCATTGCAGCCCGTCTCTGCGGGCAAGTCCTTTTCCCCTGGTGATGCGGACCGATCCGCATCCGCAAGTTCTTTTCAGGCGGGCTTTTCCCGCGAGGAGGCGATTTTGAGCAATGATGTTCCTGAATCTGATCCCATCACCCCGTCGCCGCAAACCGGCAAGCGCATTGTCATCTTCGCCGATGGCACCGGAAGCGCGTTCGGCAGACAGGAGTCGAATGTCTGGCGGCTTTACCAGACGCTCGACAAGACCGACAAGCAGGGCGCGCTGCTGCAACTGGCCCGGTACATCCCGGGGGTCGGCACCTCTGCGAATGCGGTCGTCCGGATGCTTGACGGGGCAATCGGTTTCGGCGTGCCCTCGAATGTGCGCAAGCTTTACCGCTTTGTCTGCTGGAACTGGGAGCCGGGGGACCAGATCTATCTCTTCGGCTTTTCGCGCGGGGCCTTCACCGTGCGCACGCTGGCGGGCATGATCGCCATGCAGGGGCTTATGCCCGGCGGCGCCGAAGTCTCGCAGGCCGAGATGGCACGTAATGCGCGGGGGGCATGGCGGGCCTATCGCGAGGAGACGGCGCCGCTGATCAAGGACGGCGTGATGCAGATGAACCCGCTGATCGGCCTTGTGCGGGTGCTGCGCAACGGGCTCGTCGCCGTAAAGCGCGGTCTTCTCGGCCAGCGCGGGCACCGGGAGGTGCTGGAGGCACTGCCGCAGGACCGCCGGGCCGGGGCGGTCCCGATCCGCTTCATGGGCCTCTTCGACACGGTCGAAGCCTATGGCCTCCCGGTCGAGGAGATGCGCGGTCTCTGGAACTGGCTGATCTGGCCGATCCGGTTTCGCAACCGCCGGTGCAGCCCGGTGGTGCAGCATGTGCGGCATGGATTGTCGCTGGACGACGAGCGGCTGAGCTTTCATCCCATCCGTTTCGACCAAAGCCCGCGCCCCGACGGAAGGCCCGTGCCCGATACGAAGGAGGTCTGGTTTGCGGGCGTTCACTCTGATGTGGGGGGCGGTTATCCCAATGACGAGACGGCCTTCGCGCCGCTTCTGTGGATCGCGGACGAGGCCTCTTTCGCCGGGCTGATCTTCGACCGCGGCGCGTTGGAAAGGTTTCGCCGCCGGCTTTATCCGCAGGCGCTGATCCACGATTCCCGCCGCGGTCTTGCGTCGATCTACCGCTATTCCCCGCGCCTGATCGAAAGCGGTGAAAGCCACGGCGGCGCCCCGGTGGTTCATCCGTCAGTGCTGGCCAAGATGCGCAACGGCGCCGATGGCTACGCGCCGCTGCGCCTGCCCGCCGGGTTCTGCATCGCCGCGCCCGACCCGCAGGGCACTGCGACGGTCTGCACGGCGGTCGGGCGCGACGAGACGGTGGTTCGCCGGATCGAGGCGCTGATCCACCGGCGCAAGGGCACCAACTGGACAACGATCCTTGCCGTCATGGCGCTGATCGTGATCCCGCTCTGGGATTTCTGGAAAGGCAGCGCCCCGCCGCAAAGCGATACGCTGCGCTGGATCGCGGGCCTGGTTGGCGGGCTTCTGCCGGGCTGGGCCGTGACCTGGGCCGAGGGGCTGGTGGCGCGGTGGTATCTCACGCTGCCGCTTCTGGCGCTGATCGTGGCGATCTACCGGGTCAACGATGTCCTCGCCCTTCGGATCAGGGATCTGGCACGGCGGATCTGGCGCTAGGTGCCTCTTCAAGGTGGCGGGCAGGGCGGATAAAGTCCCGGTTCCGACAGCGAGAGGATTCGCATGACGCTTGCCTTGATCCCCCAGACGATCGCCACCGACATCGGCGCGACGGCCACGCAGGTGCGGGCCGCCATCGCCCTTCTGAATGAGGGGGCGACGGTGCCCTTCATCGCGCGCTACCGCAAGGAGGTGACCGGCGGGCTTGACGATACGCAGCTGCGGACGCTTCACGAACGGCTGGGCTATCTGCGCGAGATGGAGGCGCGGCGGTCCGCGATCCTGTCCTCGATCACCGAACAGGGCAAGATGACCGAGGCGCTGGGTGCCGCGATCGCAAAGGCCGTTACCAAGGCGGAGCTTGAGGACATCTATCTGCTCTACAAACCGAAACGCCGCACCAAGGCTATGATCGCGCGGGAGAACGGGCTCCAGCCGCTGGCCGATGCGATCCTCGCCGACCACTCCGCCGACCCTGCGGCCCTTGCGGCGGGCTACCTCTCGGAAGCGGTGCCCGATGCGAAGGCGGCGCTTGAGGGCGCGCGGGATATCCTGGCCGAGGGGTTGGCCGAGAATGCCGCGCTTGTCGGCCGGCTCCGGGATCACATGAAACGGGTGGCGCGGCTCTGCGCGAAGGTCGTCGAGGGGAAAGAGGCCGACGGTGCGAAATTCGCCGATTACTTCGCCCATTCCGAACCCTGGGCCGGTGCGCCAAGCCACCGGGTTCTGGCGATGATGCGCGGCAGGAACGAGGGTTTTCTGACCGTCGACCTGGAGATCGACCCGGATGCGCCGCGTGGGGAAAGCCCGGCGGAACGGGCTTGCGGGGCCGCCATCGGCGTCGAGATAGCCGGACTCGACCGGATAGGCGATGATCGTCGCTTCGGGAAGCTGGGTGCGCGTTTCGAGGAGCGCGCGGCGCATATGATAGTCGGAGGTGACAAGGACGAGGCTCGCGAAGCCGTGCGCGCGCGCCCAGTCGCGCACCTCCCGGGCGTTTCCTTCTGTCGTGCGCGCCTCGTGGCCGAGATCGACGCAGCACTCGAAGAGCGCCGGCTCGCCCGGCCACATCGCCGCGATCGTCTCGCGATGCGGCGAGCGAAGCGCTACCTGACCGCGTCCATCCCTGCCTTACTTCTGCAGCCGCTGCTTGAAACGCCTTCAAACATGGCGTCGAACGCGCCCGCGGCACCGTGCGGATCGAGATCGAAGGCCGTCGCGAGGGCGACCGACTCCACATCGCCGTTCGCAACACCGGCTCTGTGCTGGGCGCGGAACGCGGCGAAGGCGTCGGCCTGCGTAATTGTCGCGAACGGCTGAGCGTGCTGTATGGCGACGACGCGAAGCTGCAACTGACGCAGCTGCCGGACGCAGTCGAGGCCTCGGTCACCCTGCCCTGGCGGGAGCACGGCACATGATGCGCGTACTGGTCGCCGACGACGAAGCACCCGCCCGCGGCAAGCTGCAGCGCTGGCTCAGCGAACAAGGCGACATAGAGGTCGTCGCGGAATCCGAGGACGGCCTGAGTGCGGCCGAAGCAATCGAGCGGCTGAAGCCGGACGGTCGTCTTCCTCGACATCCAGATGCCGGGGCTCAGCGGCCTGGAAGTGGCGGCGCAGCTCGAACAGGAGACGGCGCCGCTGATCGTCTTCGTCACGGCTTTCGACGAGCACGCGATCAAGGCATTCGAGCTGAATGCCATCGACTACCTGCTCAAGCCCTACGACAAGGACCGCCTGCTCAAGACCCTGTCGCGTATCCGTTCCCGCCCCGCTGACGGCTCAACCCGCGCCGCCGTCGCCACTGCGCGCGCCCAGACCCAGTCCCACGATCGCCTGCTCGTGCCCGTCGGCGAGACTCTGCAACTCATCGACAGCTCGACCGTGGAATGGCTCGA
>JAAURK010000307.1 GCA_012032275.1 Tabrizicola sp. | reverse complement strand
CTGCCACGCTCGCCTTCGTACTCGGGCTTCCATCTTCCGCCATGCACGAATAGCAGCGCGTGACGCTCGTCGCGAACCATGTTCGATGGCTTGAGAACAAACAGCTGATGCTTCCACTCGATCCCGCGCCAGGTTTGCGACGTCAACAGATACTCGACGTACTCGACATTCCCGACCGTGCCGGTGTCGACTTGCTTCCACGCGAAGCTCTTGTCGCCTCGAGCAACGTAAGTCGCGAGCGCATCGGACGGCGCCGCCAACCCGCCCGTCGCTGTCGCGAGTGCGAGAGCGCAAGCGAGCACTGCGCCAATGACGACGGCGCAAGAGAGAACTCTTACTTTCTTCATCTGTGAACTATCGAACCTGCCCCAGTGCGCGCATCCTAGCGGCGCGGGTCCGGCCGCGACATCGGCAAAAGCACCACCGTCGGCACATTGCTGTCGCCTTCAGGCGACTGCTTTGTCGCCGCCCGATTCGATGAGGTGAGCAATGGATGCTCGCAGACGATGATTCGGCACGGGCTTGTGCAGCAGCAGGAAACCGCTGTCCTGCGCTTCCTTCAGCCGGTCCGCAGCGGTGTCGCCGGTGATCAGCATTCCCGGAATTTCATCGTTGTATTCCGAGCGCAACCGCTCGATGGCATCGATGCCGCTCGCGTTGTCGCGCAATCGATAGTCGCTGATGATCAGTCGCGGCGCCGTGCGATGCGCGACGATCAGCTCGAGCATTTCCTCGCACGATCCCGCCGTGATCGCTTCGTAGCCCCACGTCTCCAGCAGGCTCTTCATCGCGATCTGGATCGACACCTCGTCGTCGATCACCAGGATCAGCCCGCCGCCGTGCGCGAACAACGGCGACTGGAATTCGCCCGTCTGCGCCAGCGCCGCCGCCGCCGGGGCCTCAAGCGACAGAAGATCGTAAAGCAGCGCCGCTTCGGGGGCGGCAATCGGGGTGCTTGCCGCATCCTCCAGCAGGGCCGCCGACCGGGCCGCGATCTCGGCGCCCGACCGCAGGCCGACGAAACTGCCCGCTTCGGCGATCAACTCCTCGAAGCTGCCCGCCGCGAGTTTCTCCAGAAGCCGGAGCCGTGCGGCAGGGGGCGCCGCCCTGCCGCAGAAGCGGTCGAGAAGCGCGCGAAACCGGATCGGCCGCCAGATGTGGCGCAAGAGCGCCGCTTTGCGCCGGTCGGTCGTGTTCAGCCCGCGTACCGCCGCCATCAGAATGCCGATATCCCCGGTTGCCGGGCGCAGCGAGAGGTCCGCGAGCATGCCCTGAAACAGCGCGAACACCTCGGCGTCCGCCGCCTCGGGTGCCGCGCCGTCGAAAAGCTCGAACCCGACCTGCAGATATTCCGACGCACGCTCCGACCGGCGGTCCTGCTTGCGGAACACCTCGCCCAGATAGGAATAGCGCGCCGGATCGGCCCCATGCGCCATATGCGCCTGCACCACCGGCACGGTGAAATCCGGCCGGAGCATCATCTCGCCGCGAAGGGGGTCATGAGTGGTATAGGCCCGCGCCCGGATATCCTCGCCATAAAGATCGAGAAGCGTTTCGGCCGGCAGCAGTACATCCGCCTCCACCGGCAGCGCACCGGCCGCGACAAAGGCCGCGTGCAGCCGCTCTGCCTCGGCCCGGATCGCGGCCTTGGAGGTCATTCCGCCAGCATCCGGCGCACTGCCGCCACCAGATCGGCGCGGGGGATTTCGAGCTGCGCGGGGCGGTCCTTCCATTCCTCCAGCGTGGCACTTTCGGCGATCTTAGCGCCAAGGATCAGGTCTTTCAGGATCACCATGCCCTTTTCGGCTTCGTTCCCGCCCTGGATGACCGCGATGGGAGATTTCCGTCTGTCGGCGTATTTGAGCTGGTTGCCGAAGTTCTTCGGATTGCCGAGATAGACCTCGGCGCGGATCCCGGCGCTGCGCAACTCGCCGACCATGGCCATGTAATCGGCCATCCGGTCACGGTCCATCACCGTCACCACCACCGGCCCCGCCGCATCGGCGCCACCGCGCCCCCTTGGCGCGGAGCGCGGCGAGGAGCCGGTCCACCCCGATGGAGACGCCCGTCGCCGGCACATCCTGCCCGGTAAAGCGCTTCACCAGCCCGTCATAGCGCCCGCCCCCTGCCACGGAGCCAAAGTTCCGCGGACGGCCCTTTTCGTCGGTGATCTGGAAGGTCAGCTCGGCCTCGTAGACCGGGCCGGTGTAGTAGCCGAGGCCACGGACAACGCCGGGGTCGATGACGATACGGTCGGGACCGTAGCCTTGGGCGGCGAGGAGTGAGGCGATCTGGGCAAGCTCATCGACGCCTTCCTCACCTTGCGGTGACCCTTCAACTATACCCCGCAACATGTGAAGCGTAAAATCGTTCCTATTCTGGCGCCATGTCAGTGGTACATCTTGGTTGGTGAAATCACCGGCAAGGATTGCCTGCTGCGCCTTAGGGGGAAGCTTTCCGTAGGGCGCCTCAAACTTGCTGATGGCACGAAGTCGCCGATCCCTTTGCGCTTCAAAGTCAAAATACTGGATCACTCGGTAGGCTTGATCGTCAGTCAGTCCTGCGCCCTTCGTGAAGTCGCCGCTCTCGTCCCTGCGTCCTTCACCGAGCAACGCCCGGACACCTAGAGCACCCAGCCGGTCGATCTTGTCGATGGCGCGCAGGACGATGCCGCGTTCGGCCTCCTTGTCGTCGCCAGCAAGGCTCGCGACCTCCATCACCCCGTTCAGCACCTTCCGGTTGTTCACCTTCACCACATAGTCGCTGCGGTCGATCCCGACGGCTTCCAGCGCATCGGCGAGCATGGCGCAGATCTCGGCATCGGCGGCAACGGACCCTGACCCCACCGTATCGGCATCGCATTGATAGAACTGCCGGAACCGCCCCGGCCCTGGTTTCTCGTTCCGCCAGACCGGCCCCATCGCATAGCGGCGGTAGGGCGAAGGCAGATCGTTCCGGTACTGCGCCGCGACCCGGGCCAGCGGGGCCGTCAGGTCATAGCGGAGCGCGAGCCAGTCCTGATCCTCATCCTGCCAGGCAAAGACGCCCTCGTTCGGGCGGTCGACATCGGGAAGGAACTTGCCCAGCGCCTCGACCGTTTCCACCGCGCTCGTCTCCAGAGGGTCGAAACCATAGCGGTGATAAACCTCGGCGATCCGGTCCAGCATGGCCTTGCGCTCCAGCACCTCGGCGCCGAAATAGTCGCGAAAGCCCTTCGGCGCCTCGGCCTTCGGGCGGCGGGTGGATTTGTCGTTGGCCATGGCGCAGACCCTTCGCTTTTGGTCGCGGCCCGTGTATCGGAAGGGGCAGAAGGCGGCAAGCGCCTGCGAGGATCGCCATGGATCGCACTGAAGAGATGGAAGAACGGATCGCGCATCTGACCCGTTCGGTCGAGGATCTGTCGGATGTGGTCGCACGGCAGGGACGCGAGATCGACCGCCTGCTGCGGCTGACGCAACTCCTGGCCGAACGCGAGGCGGAACGCGAGGCTGACGCCGCCGCACCCTCGGCCAGCCAGAAACCCCCGCATTGGTAGGCATGCGCCCCCGCCCCATCACCTGCGTCCCGGGATGGCTTTTGCAGGGCCGGAGCGCCACGGGGCGGGCTTATGCGCGGCGTTGACCTTCCCGCCCTCGCGCTGACACTGGCCATCGGGGCGCTGGCGGGGACGCTGGCACATCTGGCACATCTGCCGCTTGGCTATCTTCTGGGGTCGCTTGTGACCACCGGGGCGATCGCGGCGCGGGGATGGCGGCCGTTCGGGCGCCGATCACGCTGCCGCCCCGGCTCCGGATGTGCTTCGTGCCGGTGATCGGCGTGGCCATCGGTGGCGCCTTCACCCCCGAAGTGGCCGGTCAGGCGCCCGGCTGGCTGCCCTCGCTGCTGGCGCTTTGCCTTTACCTGCCGCTGGCTCATGCGATGGCCTTCCGGATCTACCGGCGCGGCGGGCTCGCGCCAAAGGACGCATTCTTCGGGGCGGTGCCCGGTGGTCTGATCGAATCGGTGCAGCTTGGGGAAGAGGCCGGGGCCGATCCACGGCTGCTGACCGTGCTGCAATTCCTGCGGTTGATCGGCACGATCATCGCGGTACCCCTTCTTTTCTGGGGGCTGACCGGGCAAACCGTGGGGTCGGCCTCAGGTGTGCAGATGGTCGGGGCGGAGGCGCGTCTTGGCCCGGTCGAGGTGATGGTGCTGATCGCCGCCGGGGTGATGGGCGTTCTCCTCGGGCGGGTGCTGCGGCTTCCCGGCTATGCCATCACCGGGCCGATCCTTCTTTCCTCGCTGGCGCATGGTCTGGCCTGGGTCGAGGGCGTGCCCCCCGGTTGGCTGATTGCCGTGACCCAGATCGTGATCGGCACCGGGCTTGGCGCGCGCTTTGCCGGAACCGATGCGGCTGTGCTGCGCGCGCGGCGGGCCTTGCGCTACGGCAACGGCTGGATGCCCCACCGCGCACGCACCCAGTACGCCGACGTGCAGACACTCCTGCCGAAGTTCCGCGAGATGGCGGCCGAAGCGAACCGCGATCCGGCCAGTTGAGCGAAAAAGACCACCTGGCGCGATCGGTCCGGTCATGGGCGGATCAAGGCTCCGGACTTAGTTTTTCCGTCAGCCGGCGTTCCCGGCGCAGGGGCA
>JAAURK010000306.1 GCA_012032275.1 Tabrizicola sp. | reverse complement strand
AGGCCCCCGGCACCGCACCCGAAAGCCTGCGCCAGTTGCGCACCCGTTCGATCAGGTCGGGGTCGCGCCCCGCCACATGCCCTGCCAGAAGGTCCGAATGCCCGGAAGGCGCCTTGGTATCGGCCGCCACGACCAGATCGGCACCAAGCGCCAGGGGCCGCTGCAAAAGCGGCGTCATCGTGGTGTTGTCGGCAATGACCAGAGCCCCTGCCGCATGCGCACGCGCCGACACCAGGGCAATGTCGCAGACATCCAGCCCGGGGTTGGACGGCGTTTCGATCAGCACCGCGCCCGCGCCGGTGAAATCGGCCTCCGCCATCGCGGTCGTTGGCACGTAATCGATGGTCACCCCGAACGGCGCCAGAAATGCGTCGGCGAAAAGCCGGGTATTGTAATAGCCATCCTGCGGCAGGATCACCCGCCGTCCGGCCCCAAGCGTGGCCATCAGCGCCGCCGAGATCGCCGCCATGCCAGAGGGAAAGGCCACGACGGGCGCATCTTCCAGAAGCCCAAGCTGCGCCTCAAGCTCGTCCCAGGTCGGGTTTGCCGCGCGCCCGTAGCTGTAGCCGCCCCTGGTGTGATCCGGCACATGATAGGTTGCCGCCGAAATCAGCGGCGGGGCAATGGGATCGCCCTGATGCAGCCGCGCCTTGCGGTGGTGCAGGAGCCGCGCCACCCGCTCTCCTTCGTCGTCTCGCATCGTCTCTCGATCCCCTTCGCCGCCGCCCATCACCTGATGGCCATCCGCGGACACATCTCTGTCATCCCGGGTCGGTTCCCGCTCATTCAAGCCGCGCCGGAAATCCCTCGGCCCGCAGGTCGGCGCCCAGCAGATCTTCCAGAAGTTTCACGATCTGCGTCGATTGCGCGCCCCCGCCATAGGCGGCCCGCCCTTTCAGGAAGGTCTGCAGCGTCACCGAGGCAAGGTCGAGCGGCACCCCGTATTCCCGCCCGAAACCCATCGCGAAACCCAGATCCTTCAGGGCCAGATCCATCGTGAAGCCGATGTCATAGGATCCGTTCAGGATCAGCTGCCCCTCCGTCTCATGCACGAAACTGCTGCCGGAAGAGGCCGCAATCGCATCCCAGGCGGTCTTCATGTCCAGCCCGCCGCGCCGGGCCAGCATCAGCGCCTCGCCATCGGCGACAAGATGGATGAAGGCAAGCATGTTGGTGATCACCTTGATCACCGCCGCCGACCCGAGAGGGCCCATATGGAAGATCCGGTTGCCCATGGCCTTCAGCGCCGGCTCATGCGCGGCAAAGAGATCGAGTGGCCCGCCCACCAGCACCGTGATCTCGCCCCGGGCCGCAAGATGCACGCCGCCCGTGACCGGAGCTTCCAGCAGACGCACCCCCGCCGTTTCGGCAAGCCCGCCAAGGCGCAGGATATCGTCGCGTCCAAGCGTCGAGTTCTCGATCCAGGTCGCGCCGGGTTTCAGCCCCGCCAGAAGTTTGGCCAGCACCGCCTCCGAAGCCGCAGGCGATGGCAGACAGGTGATGACGTGATCCACCGTCCCCGCAAGCTCGGCCAGCGATGCGGCCACTGTCGCACCCAGCTGATGATGCCGGGCCGACACCGCCGGATCGCGGTCGAACACGACAAGGTCGAACCCGCTCCGGATCAGACTGGCGGCAAGATGACCGCCAAGATTGCCAAGCCCCACATACCCATAGCGCATCAGGCCTCCTTCCCGCGCGGCACCGGGCTTGCGGCGGACCTCACGCGCGACTGGCGTTCGACATCCGTCATGCTCCCCACCCGACAATTCCCTTCACCTCGCAGAAGTCGTGGATGCCCCAGTCGGCATATTCGCGGCCGTTGCCGGATTGCTTGTACCCCCCGAACGGCGCCGACGTATCCCAATCGGGGTAGTTGAGGTTCACCGTCCCCGCACGCAGCCTACGCGCCACCGGCCGCGCGTCGTCAAGCGGGCCGCTGACGAAGGCCGCAAGCCCGTAGGGCGTATCGTTCGCAGCCGCCACGGCTTCGTCGATCGTGTCATAGGGGATGATCGACAGCACCGGGCCGAAGATCTCTTCCCGGGCGATCGTCATGTCATTGGTCACGCCGCCAAAGATCGTCGGCCGCACGAACCAGCCCCGGTTCACCCCGGAAGGACGCCCAAGGCCACCGGTCACCAGTACCGCCCCCTCTTCGATCCCCTTGGCGATCAGGCCCTGAACCTTGTCGAACTGGATCTTCGAGACGAGCGGACCCATCGTCGTGGCCTCGTCGCGCGGATCGCCCACGACGAAAGCCTCGGCCGCCGCCTTCGCAACGGCAAGCGCCTCGTCATGCGATGCGCGCGGCACGAACATGCGGGTCGGCGCGTCGCAGCTTTGCCCGGTATTGCCGAAGCACCCCTCCACCCCGCCCGTCACCGCAGCGGCAAGATCGGCCGTCGGCAGAAGGATGTTCGGCGACTTGCCCCCCAGCTCCTGCGCCACGCGCTTCACGCTCGGTGCCGCTGCTGCCGCCACGGCCGTACCCGCCCGGGTGGAGCCGGTGAACGACACCATGTCGACCTCGGGATGCGCCGACAGCCGGGCGCCGACCTCGGGCCCCGTTCCATTCACCAGATTGAAAACTCCGGGCGGCACTCCGGCATCATGGCAGACCTGCGCGAAGAGAATCCCGGAAAGCGGTGCAATCTCCGATGGTTTCAAGACCATCGTGCATCCCGCGATCAGCGCGGGCGCGACCTTGCAGGCGATCTGGTTCATCGGCCAGTTCCAGGGCGTGATCAGGGCACAAACCCCGATCCCTTCATAGATGATCCGGGTCGAGCCGCGGTCATACTCCCAGGTCATCTCCTCGGCAGCCTTGATCGTGGCTTCGATATGGACCTGCCCCGCCCAGGCCTGCGCAGCGCGCGCCCAGCCGATCGGCGCGCCCATTTCGGTGGACATGACCTGCGCGAAATCCTCGTAGCGCTCGTTGTAGATCTCGAGGATGCGCCGCACGAGCGCGATGCGCTCCGCCACCGGGCGCACCGTCCAGGCGTCAAAGGCGGCGCGGGCGGCCGTGACGGCAGCGTCCGCATCGGCATCGCTTCCAAGTGCCACCTCGCAGACGATCTCTTCGGTCGCGGGATTCTCGACGCCCGTCCGGTTTTTCGACATCGGGTCGACCCAGCGGCCATTGATGTAGAATTTCAGCATGTTGGCGGGGATCATTCTGACCTCACTTGAAGTAGATGTTATGGGTTGCCCGGATGGCGGCATCGATCTCGGGATCGATCTGGCAGGCGGCCTTCGCAAGGATACTATTCTTCCGGGCGATGGCGCGGTCAAGCAGCTCCGGTCTCCCGGCCTCGACCCATTCCTTGGGGCTCATCCGGTTGCCGACGACGGGATAGACATATTCCGTCTGCATCAGCGCCAGCGTCTGCTCCGACCCGAGATAATGCCCCGGCCCGCCAAGACAGACCGCTTTCATCGCCTCGATCGAGGTGCTGTCCTCGGTGACCTCGATCCCGCGCACGGTGCGCATGACCTGACCGAGGATGTCATCGCCAAGCACCAGGCTTTCAAGGCAGAAGCCCAGCAGCGAGGCATGCATCCCCACCGCCTCATAGACCATGTTCAGTCCCGAAAGCCCGGCGAGCGTGTTGGTGATCGCCTGCTCCCACCCTGCCTGCATGTCCGGCAGCTTGCTGTCCGAAATCCCTGCCGCCGCCCCGCCCGGCAGATCGTAGAACCGGTGCATCTGCGCGCAACCGGCGGTAAGCAGTGCCTGCTCGGCGCTGCCACCGCTCATCGCACCCGTGCGCAGATCGCTGACAAAGGGCCAGGTGCCAAAGATGCAGGGCGCTCCGGGCTGGATCGCATTGGCATAGACGACCCCCGCAAGGCATTCCGCCATGGCCTGCACGATGGCCAGCGCGATGGGCGCAGGTGCCGTGGCCCCGGCCTGCCCGGCACTCAGCAGCAGCATCGGCATCCCCGCGCGGATGCAGGCCTCCATGGTGATGCAGCTCTCCTCGGCGAACTTCATCGGCGGGACCACGAAACAATTGGAATTGCTGACGAAAGGCCGTTCGCGCCAGGCAGCCTCGCCCCCCGCGACCTGGTGCAGAAGCTCGAAACACCCCGCCACATGCGCGGGGTGGCTGAACGAGGTGCCGACGTGCTTGGTCGTCCCCGACAGACAGGCGTAAAGCGTGTTCAGATCCATCTCGTAATTGTCGACCACATCCCGGCAGACCATCGCGCGCTGAAAGAAATGCACGTTGTCAAGGTGATGGGTGATCCGCGCCGCATCGTAAAGATCCTGCGCGGTCGAATCGCGGTAAGTGTTGGTCTCCAGGTCGACGATATGCACCGCCGCGCCCGCCGTGCCGAAATGCACATTCGTCCCGGTCAGATGCAGATCATGTCTCGGATCGCGACCGCAGAGCGTGATGTTGCGCGCGGCAATCGCCAGCATGTCCTCTACGAGGGCACGCGGAAACCGCAGCCGTCCGTCATCGCCCTGAATCGCTCCCGCCCCGGTCAGAAGCGTCACCCCCTGAGGCGGCGCCTGCGACAGCCCGATCACCTCCAGCGCCTCGAGCGCGCTCTCGTTGATCCTTGCCATCCCCGCCTCGGTCAACGGCAGATAGCGCCCCCCGGGCATGCCCGCCCGGACCGGGCGAAGATTGTCGGCCAGC
>JAAURK010000036.1 GCA_012032275.1 Tabrizicola sp. | reverse complement strand
CGGGCGTCTGTGCGGCCAAGGGCTTCGCGCAGAAGCGTCGCCACCGGGACGCCGGCAGCTTCGGCCTTTTGCCGAAGCTCGGCCTTCTCGGCCGCCCGTGCAGCGGAACACGAAAGTGTCCGTCAGCGCGGGCTTTTCGCGGGCAGCGCTCGCGCCGGTGGGGTTCGAAGGGGAGGCTTGCCGCCCCTCGCAAGGCCCGTGTCAGCAGCGCCAGCGTATGACACGGGTCGCCTTGCTCCCTGCTCATCCCGCATGACGCTGCTCCATCTGTCCGGCGTCCTTTCCGGCAAGACAGCGCAGCTGTCGCACCTGCTCCCGCCATTCCAGGCTTCCCCTTGGCGCGGGGCTTCGGGCTGGAACCCAGAACCCGCGATGGTGGCCGTTCACTGCCAAGGGCAGGCTTCGGTCGAGTGTCGCCAGCCCTTCCTGCGTTAGTCGGTCGTTCCAGTCGCGGGCAAAGCAGATGCCCTGCGGAACGAAGACCAAGAGTGATGGCGGGGCGCTGTGGGCCGGGGCTGTGCCGGATTGCCCCTTCTCGGGCAAATCCGGCGCGGCAGCGGCCGTTCTTGGTTTAAGTTCCTTTTCTCTGTTCGGGGGGCGTTCCTGTCCCCCTTTATCGGACAGATGTGTCCCCTCGGGTGGACAAGATCGTCCCCCTTCGCCCTGGAAAGGGGGACGATCTTGTCCCCCTCCCGCCGCCGCTGCGTGGCGCGCCGCAGGGCATCTTCGGTGGGGCAGTAGCGCGAGGCGTTGCCGCGATTGGTGCCGCGCACGACGGTCAGGTGGCGCGCCATCTCGGGCTTGTTCAGCGCGCGCTTCACCGACTTCGCATGCCGCCCGAGCGCCGTGCCGATCGTCTCGAAGGAGGGATGGCATTCGCCGGTGTCATGGTCGGCGTGGGTCAGCGCCAGATAGGCGGCGACGCGGAAGGCATTGTCGTCCAGCGACTGGTCGAGGACGAGATCGAGAAGATACTGCAGCTTGACCTGGCAGAAGGGTAGAATGTCAGACATGCAGGCCCCCGGAGATTGCGCCGGAGTCCGCGCTTCGGTATCCTGTCAGGACAGTGACTTCGAATGCGCCGTCGAGGTGGGTGGCCGCCCCCTCGACGGTTTTTCTTTGCCCCGGATCGCCCGAAAACCGGTTTGACAATCGCCCCTTAAGTGCTTGATTTCCCGTAGGGGGTTTGACAGGAAAACGCCGCGCAACCGGTTGATTTCCCGCGCCGGTGGACGGCTTGAAAATCCGCGTGTCGCTGGTTCGATTCCGGCTCTGGGCACCACTCTTGCTCTGCGAAATATGCCGGAAGTTCCTTGCGGTCAGGTCGTTCAGGCCCGGCGCTCTGGTTTGGGCCGGGGCGAGGCCGCGTGATCCTGTCGACACCTTCCGCTGGTTGTCAGAGCATTTCGGACAGGACGAGGCCTGCCAGGAAGGCCGTTGCGATCAGGACGATCCAGAGAGAGGTCGGCAGGCCCTTGGTCTTCGCGGGATGACTGGAGGCCGGGTTGCCCGCGCGGATCAGTTGCGCTTCGACAAGGCCGGGAAGTTTCGGCCCGAACCGCGCCAGGACACGTGCCGTCTGCGTCAGGTCGCGCAGGACAGCGCGGGGGCCGACGTTCTGCTTGATGTAGCCCTCGACGATCGGCCGCGCGACCTGCCAGATGTTGATATGCGGATCAAGCGAGCGGGCAACGCCCTCCACCACCACCATCGTGCGTTGCAGAAGGATCAGCTCGGTCCGGGTTTCCATCCCGAAACGCTCTGTCACTTCAAAGAGATAGGTCAGAAGCCGCGCCATCGAGATGCGGCTGGCATCCATGCCGAAGATCGGCTCTCCAACGGCGCGCAGGGCGCGGGCAAATTCGTCGATGTCGTAGTGCGCCGGAACATAGCCGGCCTCGAAATGCACCTCGGCGACACGACGGTAATCCTTGCGGATGAAGCCGAAAAGGATCTCTGCATAGACCCGCCGGGTGTATTCGTCGATCCGCCCCATGATCCCGAAATCATAGGCTATGATATCGCCATTGGCGGCGATCTTCAGATTGCCCTGGTGCATGTCGGCATGAAAATAGCCGTCGCGGAGCGCATGGCTCAGGAAAAGCTGCAGCACCCGGGCGGCAAGGGCGGGCCGATCATGGCCTGCCGCATCGATGGCCGCGGTTTCGTTCAGGCCGATCCCTTCGGCCCAGCCCAGCGTCATCACATTGCGGCCCGAGAGGAACCACTCTGGCCTCGGCACCTGAAAGCCCGCGTCCTTTTCGGTATTCGCCGCGAATTCCGACGCGGCCGAAGATTCCAGCCGCAGGTCAAGCTCGCCCATCACCACGCCTTCGAAATGCGCGATCACATCCATCGGCCGCAACCGCCGCGTGCCGGGGGCCAGAAGCTCGATCCCGCGGGCGGCCAGATAGAAGGCGTCGATGTCCTTGCGAAAGGCCCGGGCGATGCCGGGGCGAAGCACCTTGACAGCCACCGCCTCGCCGGTGTCGGCAAGGCGGGCCTTGTGGACCTGCGCGATCGAGGCGGCGGCAACGGGTTCTGAAAACTCGGAAAACAGCGTCGCAACCGGCTCGCCCAGTTCGTCCTCGATCATCTGCTTGGCCACGTCGGTTGAAAACGGGGGCAGCTTGTCCTGCAGATATTTCAACTGCTGTGCCAGCTCATCGCCGACGATATCGGGCCGGGTCGACAGCACCTGGCCGAACTTGATGTAGGCCGGGCCAAGGGCCGTCAGCGCCCGGGTCGCGGGTGGCAGGGAAGGGTCGCCCTTCAACCCCAGCCACTTGAAGGGCCAGCCGAGCATCCAGGCCGCAAAGCGCAGCCGTGGCGGCGCGCGGAACGCCTCCAGCACCACATCCATCGCACCGGTGCGTTCTAGCGTGGCACCCGTCCGGACCAGCCGCCAGATGTTGTGCGGACCTCTCACCTAGAGTTTCCAGCCCGAATGAAGCGCCGCGACGCCCATTGTCAGATTGCGATATCTGACCTGACCGAACCCGGCGGCGCGGATCAGTGCGGCAAAAGCCTCCTGATCGGGGAACTTGCGGATCGATTCGACCAGATACTGGTAGCTGGCGCGATCCCCGGTCACCACCTGACCCATCGCCGGGATCACGTTGAACGAGTAAAGATCATAGGCTTTCTGCATCAACTCGTTGGGAATGCGGGAAAATTCAAGAACCATGAGGCGGCCGCCGGGCTTCAGCACCCGAAAGGCCTCGGCCAGCGCATCGCCGATCCGGGTCACGTTCCGGATCCCGAAGGAAATGGTGTAGGCATCAAAGCTTGCATCGGCGAAGGGCAGCGCCATGGCATCGCCGACCACCCAGTCCAGCCTGTCGGCAAGGTGTACCGCCTCGGCGCGCTTGCGGCCTTCGATCAGCATTGGTTCGGTCATGTCGCAGATCACGGCCGTTGCCCCCGGCGCGCGGCGCAGGAACCGCAGCGCGACGTCCCCCGTTCCCCCGGCCACATCCAGAAGCCGCTGACCGGACCGCGGCGCCAGCCAATCCATCATCGCGTCTTTCCAAAGCCGGTGAACCCCGCCCGACATCAGATCGTTCATCACATCGTATTTCGAGGCGACGCTGCTGAAGACGCCATGCACCTTGCCGGCCTTTTCGGCCTCGGGCACTTCCTGAAAACCGAAATGCGTGGTTTTCTCATCCTCGCCAGTCATGCCGTGCCTTTGCCCGAGATCCGCCTTCCGCGCCGGATATAGCGCCCCGAAGCGCACAATGGAAACCGCAAACTGCCGCAGGCAGGGCGCGGCGATGCTGGCGAAACCCGGGCGGTGCCTTGGGCGCGGCTCCTCATTGCCGCATCGCTCCCGCATTATGAGACTTCGGCGACCGCTGCCGCGCCCGGGGTCTGGCCGCATGGAAAGGCGCTGGCGGCATTCGCGGATCGCAGAAGCAGATTGTGGCTCCTGCCGCTTTCAGGGAAGTTGCGCGCAACGCAGGACGCAAGCCGACGGGGCCCGGCCATGCCGGAACTGCCAGAGGTCGAGACCGTCCGCCGCGGTCTTGTGCCGGTGATGGAGGGTCAACTGATCGCTCGGGCCGAGGTGAACCGCCCCGATCTGCGCTGGCCCCTGCCCGACCGGATGGCGGAACGACTGACCGGCCAGCAAGTGCTTGGCCTGCGCCGACGGTCGAAATACATCCTCGCGGATCTTGCGTCGGGCGAATCGCTTCTGATCCATCTGGGGATGTCGGGGCGGATGCTGATCTCGGGCGGGATCATCGGCACCTTTCACCACGATCACCCCGCGCCGCAGAAACATGACCATGTCGTCCTGCACATGTCGGGCGGTGCTCGTGTCACCTTCAACGACGCGCGCCGCTTCGGGGCGATGGATCTGCTGCCCACGGATCGCGCGGAAACCCATCCGCTGCTGGCCGGGCTTGGCCCCGAACCGCTGGGCAATGCGTTCGACGAGCGTTATCTGGCCGACCGTCTGAAAGGCCGCAAGACGCCGATCAAGGCGGCGCTGCTGGATCAGCGGGTCGTTGCGGGGCTTGGCAACATCTATGTCGCCGAAGCGCTGCATCGTGCCCGGATCAGCCCGCTTCGGCTGGCGGGAAAGCTGCGGAAGACCGATGTCGCGGCACTGGTGCCGATCATCCGCGACGTTCTTGCCGAGGCGATCGAGGCGGGGGGATCGTCACTTCGCGACTATCGGCAGGCGGATGGTGAACTTGGCTATTTCCAGCACAGCTTCCAGGTCTACGGCCGGGAGAATGGGCCCTGTACGGCGCCCGGCTGCACGGGCACGATCCGCCGCACCGTGCAGTCGGGCCGTTCGTCCTTCTGGTGTCCAAACTGTCAGAGGTGACTTGCCATCGGACGCATTGCTGCTAGGACTCTGCGCCTGTACGCAACCGCGGAGCCATCCATGGCCTATGAGACAGTGATCGTCGAAATCGAGGATTATGTCGCCCTGATCCGGCTCAACCGCCCGGATGCCCTGAACGCCCTCAACGCACAAATGATGCAGGAACTGGCCAATGCCGTTTCTGCGGCCGAGGCCAATGACCGGGTCCGCTGCATTGTCATCACCGGAACGGAAAAGGCCTTCGCCGCCGGTGCCGATGTCAACGAGATGGCCCAGAAATCCTTCACCGAGGTTTTCTTCGACAATCTCTTCGGCGCCGAGGTCGAGGCGATCACGCGCACCAGAAAGCCCCTCATCGCCGCCGTTGCAGGCTATTGTCTTGGCGGGGGGTGCGAGCTGGCAATGCTGTGCGATTTCATCATCGCTGCCGATACGGCCAAGTTCGGCCAGCCGGAGATCAACCTCGGCGTCGTCGCGGGGCTTGGCGGAACCCAGCGGCTGACCCGCGCTGTCGGCAAATCGAAATCGATGGACATGCATCTGACCGGACGGTTCATGGATGCCGCCGAAGCGGAACGCGCCTGCCTCGTCTCGCGCGTGGTGCCCGCGAAATCGCTGATCGAGGAAGCGACGAAAGCCGCGACAAAGATCGCCGAGAAGTCGGCGATCACCGCGATGGTGGTGAAGGAGGCCGTCAACCGCGCGCCGGAAACCACCCTTCAGGAGGGGCTTCTTTTCGAGCGGCGCATGTTCTATGCGCTGTTCGCGACCGAAGACCAGAAGGAAGGCATGGCCGCTTTCCTGGAAAAGCGGCAGCCACAATTCCGCGACAAGTAACGCTTTCCTTTGACGCAGCCTTGCTCTATAGCCCCGCGTCACATGCGCGTGGGCCCGCTTAGGCAAGAATCATTCCCGTCGGAACCGGCGGGGCCTTTGGTCTTTCGTGCAATTGATGAAACACTGACAAGACCTTAGGAAACGCCCATGGCAAATACCGCCCAGTCCAAGAAACGCGCCCGTCAATCCGAGGCGCGCTATGCCGTGAACAAGGCCCGCCGCTCGCGGATCCGGACCTTCCTGCGCAAGGTGGAAGAGGCGCTCGCCTCCGGCAATGAGGATGCGGCGGCGGCGGCGCTGAAGCTTGCCCAGCCCGAACTCGCCCGCGGCGTGACCAAGGGTGTGCTGCACAAGAACACTGTCGCCCGCAAGATGTCGCGCCTGACGTCGCGGGTGAAGGCGCTCGCCGCAAAGTAGACCGTTTCACAGGATGACCGGCTGACAGGGCGCGCCCGAACGGGCAGCGCCCTGAGGCATTTTTTCGCCCGGAAACGTCGCCCTGTCGGCGCTGCGTTGCCGATTTGCAAGGCCCGCGGGATTCGCGTGAAGTGAATCTGTGTCAAGCGCGTTGTTCAGTTGCAGACGCCGCTCACGACTTGATACGGTCATCCTGCGATTCACTTCGTCTTGGGGGACATGGATTGGTTGCAAACTGAAAGCTGCTGCACAGATCCGTCGGCCACGCCAAGAGTTCTGAGCTTTCTGTTTTAGACCAATGGTTTGCGATGTAGCTGCCGCTGCACCAGACTTTATGAGATAGAGGTGCCGGTTACACGGCGCTGCCGTTTTTCTATGTCTTGCCCTTGATGCGAGCCTGTGTCGTGCGGCCCCACTCTGCTGCACCGGACGGGTATTCGGGACGAAGCGTTTCGCAGGTGAGGATTATAGCTTTGGCCACCCGGCCGTTCTGGCTCCGGGGTGGGTATGTTTGGGCAGGTAAAACAAGATGACGAACGAGACGTGGGGCGAGGTGCGCGAGGAATTGATCAAGCGCGTCGGCAGGAACAATTACGTCACCTGGATCGAACCACTGAAACTCTCGCAGCTTGCCAATGGTGTCGCGCGGTTCGAGGTTCCCACCACGTTCTTCGGCGACTGGGTTCAGCGCAACTATGCTGATCACATTCGCACGCAACTCGTCTCGACCGGTGCCGATGTCGAAAGGCTGGAGTTTCTGGTCAAGGGCGGGGGCGTCAACGGCCGCGCGCGGCCCGCGGCAGTTCCGGCAAAACCTGCCCGGGCGGTCGCCCATGCCGATGACGATCTGCCTGGCGCGCCGCTTGATTCCCGGTTCACCTTTGAAAGCTTCGTTGTCGGCAAACCGAACGAGCTGGCCCATGCCGCCGCGCGCCGGGTGGCTGAAGGCGGTCCGGTCACGTTCAACCCGCTCTTTCTTTATGGCGGCGTCGGGCTGGGCAAGACGCATCTGATGCATGCCATTGCGCATGAACTGCAGTCCCGCAGGCCGGATCTTAGGGTTCTGTATCTCTCGGCCGAACAATTCATGTATCGCTTCGTTCAGGCGCTCCGCGAACGCCAGATCATGGATTTCAAGGAATTGTTCCGCTCCGTCGATGTGCTGATGGTCGACGATGTTCAGTTCATCGCCGGAAAAGACAGCACGCAGGAAGAATTCTTTCACACTTTCAATGCGTTGGTCGATCAGAACAAGCAGATCGTGATCTCTGCCGACCGTGCGCCCGGCGAGATCAAGGATCTTGAGGAACGGATCAAGTCGCGTCTGCAATGCGGGCTCGTCGTCGATCTTCATCCGACGGATTACGAGCTTCGCCTCGGCATCCTGCAGCAGAAGGTCGAATACTATCGCAACCAGTATCGCGGCCTGGTGCTGGCGGACGGCGTGCTGGAGTTTCTGGCCCATCGGATCACCTCGAACGTCCGGATTCTGGAAGGCGCCCTGACGCGGCTTTTCGCCTTTGCCTCGCTCGTCGGACGCGAGATCACGCTTGATCTGGCGCAGGATTGCCTGGCCGATATCCTCCGCTCCTCGGACCGCAAGCTTTCGATCGAGGAAATTCAGCGCAAGGTGGCCGAGCATTACAACATCCGCCTGTCCGACATGATTGGGCCAAAGCGGCTGCGCAACATCGCGCGGCCGCGTCAGGTTGCGATGTATCTGGCAAAGCAGCTGACGCTGCGATCGCTACCGGAAATCGGCCGGCGGTTCGGGGGCCGCGACCATACCACGATCATGCATGGCGTTCGCAAGATCGAGGAACTGATGGCCATCGACAGCCAGCTTGCCGACGATCTGCAACTCTTGCGACGGCTCTTGCAGGGGTAGCCTTGACGGCCTTGCCAAACGCACCCAAAGTCACGCAAAAGCTTGTGAACCGGTGAGAACCGGCTAAATTCGGCATCCCTTCAAAAGGGATCCGGCAGGGGGATGACGGGATGAAACTCAGCATTGAACGCGCGACACTGCTCAAGGCCCTCGCGCAAGCGCAATCGGTGGTGGAGCGGCGCAACACGATCCCCATCCTTGCAAATGTGCTGATCGAGGCAGAGGGCGGTCACGTCAGCTTTCGCGCGACCGATCTTGATATCGAAGTCGTGGATCGTGCGCCCGCCATGGTGGAACGCCCCGGCGCGACCACGGTCTCTGCCGTCATGCTGCACGAAATCGTGCGCAAACTTCCCGACGGGGCGCTGGTCAACCTGACCGAGGATGCGGCCTCCGGTCGACTGACCATCACCGCGGGCCGGTCGACCTTCAGCCTTGCCACGCTGCCGCGCGAAGATTTCCCGGTGATGGCATCATCCGAATATTCCACGAATTTTTCTGCCCCCGCCGCGGTACTGCGCCGTCTTTTCGACAAGGCCAAGTTCGCCATCTCTACCGAAGAGACGCGTTATTACCTGAACGGCGTCTATATGCATGTGGCCACGGGCGAGGATGGCCCGGTGCTGCGCTGTGTTGCGACCGATGGCCATCGTCTGGCCCGGATCGATGCGCCGCTTCCGGATGGTGCAAGTGGAATGGCGGGCGTGATCGTGCCCCGCAAGACGGTGGGGGAGCTCAGAAAGCTGCTGGACGATGATGAGGCGGCCATCGCCGTATCTGTTTCCGAAACGAAAGTTCGCTTTGCAACGCCGGCGATCACGCTGACCTCGAAGGTGATCGACGGAACCTTCCCGGACTACACCCGCGTCATTCCCACCGGCAACACGCGGCGGCTGGAAGTGGATGCGTCGGAATTCGCAAAGGCAGTCGACCGTGTGGCAACCGTGTCCTCCGAACGATCGCGCGCGGTGAAACTCAGCCTCGATGAGGATCGGCTCATCCTGTCGGTCAACGCGCCGGACAGCGGCGCTGCGGAAGAAGAATTGGCGGTCGCTTATGGCGACGAACGGCTGGAGATCGGCTTCAACGCCAAATATCTGCTGGAAATCGCAAGCCAGGTTGATCGGGAGAACGCGGTATTCCTGTTCAACTCCTCCGGCGACCCCACCTTGATGCGGGAAGGCAACGACACCTCCGCCGTCTATGTCGTCATGCCGATGCGCGTGTGATAACGCCGGGAAACCTCCATAAATCAAGGAATTGATCGTGGGCGGTCTGTCGGTCGGCGCGCTTGGCCTGTCTCATTTCCGCAGCCATCTGTCTGCGCGGTTGCTGTTTGACGGACGGCTCGTCGCCATCGTCGGCCCGAATGGCGCGGGCAAGACGAATATTCTGGAGGCGATATCGCTTTTGTCGCCCGGCCGTGGACTGCGCCGGGCGGCGGCCGAGGATCTGGCGCGCAAGCCGGAACGGCTCGGCTGGAAGGTCACGGCCGAAGTGCATGGGATCGGCGGCAGGCATGAGGTGGAAACCTGGGCGGAACCCGGCGAGACGCGTCAGGTTCGCATCGACGGAAAGGCCGCAACCCAGGTCGGGCTTGGCCGGATTCTGCGCATCCTTTGGCTCGTCCCCGCGATGGATCGGCTATGGCTTGAGGGCGCCGACGGGCGGCGGCGATTTCTGGATCGCATGACCCTGAGTTTTGCGCCGGATCATGCCGAACTATCGCTCACATACGAAAAGGCGATGCGTGATCGCAACCGGTTGCTGAAGGATCAGGTGGCGGACGCGCATTGGTATGCGGCACTTGAGGCGCAGATGGCCGAAGCCGGTCATCAGATCACGTTGAACCGTCAGGCGGCGCTCCTGCGTATTGCCGCAGCGCAGGACGCGACCGAGGTCTTTCCGCAGGTGAGCCTGACGCTGGAAGGGGCGGATGACGAGGTCGATCTGCAAACGGCATTGGCCGCCGGACGTCGCAGCGATCTTGCCGCCGGGCGCACCTTGACGGGGCCGCATCGTGCTGATCTCAAAGGCATCTATGCGGCGAAGAACACACCGGCGGACCAGTGCTCGACGGGCGAGCAGAAGGCCCTTCTGCTCAGCGTCATCCTGGCCAATGCCCGCGCGCTTGCGGCTGACATCGGGCAGGCGCCGATCCTGCTACTTGACGAAGTGGCCGCCCATCTTGACCACCACCGCCGTGCGGCGCTTTATGATCAGATCTCGGCGCTGGGTGCCCAGGCCATCATGACGGGCACGGATGCCAGCCTCTTCGAGACGCTTGGAAATCGTGGACAAATGCTGACTGTGAGCGATGACAATGGACTTTCGAAAGTGATTTATGAATGACGGTTTCGGTTTATGAACTGCTGCTTTACGCCGGAGGAATGGCCGCGCTTTGGGCAGTGCCCGGGCCCGTCTGGGTGGCATTGACGGCGCGCACGCTGTCAGGCGGTCTCAGCGGCGCTTGGCCGCTCGCGGTTGGCGTGGCCCTGGGCGATCTTTTCTGGCCGCTGGCAGCCATCTTCGGACTGAGCTGGATCCTCTCGCTCTACGGCGGTTTTCTTGACGTGCTGCGCTGGGTTGCGGCGGCGACCTTTCTCGGGATGGGAGTGCTGCTGTTGCGCAAGCCCGCCACCGCCCCCTCTGCCGACGGGCGGATGACGCGGCCGGGCATCTGGCCGGGTTTTCTCGTCGGAGTCGCGGCCGTGCTGGGCAACCCCAAGGCCATCCTCTTCTACATGGGCGTGCTTCCCGGCTTCTTCGATCTGAGCAAGGTCACCGGCGCGGATATCGGCGCGATCCTCATCGTCTCCGCGCTTGTTCCGATGCTTGGCAACCTTGGCCTCGCGCTCTTTCTTGACCGCGCGCGGAGACTTCTGTCCAGCCCGGAAAGCCTGCGGGGTCTCAACCTTGCGTCGGGGCTGATGCTGATCGGCGTGGCCTGTGTCATCCCCTTCACCTGACCACCAAATATTGTGCCCATGGGGTGACAATCCCGCGTGGTGCCGCTATAAGTCGTCGGCAACTTCAGGGGTTCCCGACGCATGGCCGAGCCTGCCCAGAAAACAGCCGAATATGGCGCTGATTCTATCAAAGTTCTCAGAGGGTTAGAGGCCGTTCGCAAACGGCCCGGAATGTACATCGGAGACACCGATGATGGCTCAGGTCTGCACCACATGGTGTATGAGGTCGTCGATAACGGAATCGACGAGGCGCTGGCCGGTCACGCAACCGAGGTGGTGGTGATCATCCATGCCGATGACAGCGTTTCGGTGCGCGACAATGGCCGCGGAATTCCGGTCGGCATCCATGCCGAAGAGGGCGTGTCGGCCGCCGAAGTGATCATGACGCAACTGCACGCGGGCGGCAAATTCAACAACACCGATGAAAGCGGCAACGCCTACAAAGTCTCTGGTGGCCTGCATGGCGTGGGCGTGTCGGTGGTCAACGCGCTGTCGGATTGGCTGGAGCTGCGGGTCTGGCGGAATGATACCGAATATCGCGCGCGGTTCGAGGATGGCATCTGCACCGTTCATGTTCACGAGGTTGGGCCGGCCCCGGGCCAGCGTGGCACCGAGGTACGCTTTCTTGCTTCCGCCAAGGTGAATCGGGCCGACGGTACCTTCTCCAACCTCGATTACAGTTTCAAGATTCTGGAGACGCGGCTTCGTGAACTGGCGTTCCTGAATTCCGGCGTGCGGATCGTGATCGAGGATGAACGCCATGCCGAACCGCAGAAGATCGAACTTTTCTACGAGGGCGGCGTCAAGGAATTCGTCAGGTATCTCGATCGCTCGAAGCAACCGGTGATGGCCGATCCGATCTATATGAACGGTGAGAAGAACGGGATCGGCGTAGAAGTGGCGATGTGGTGGAACGACAGTTACCACGAAACCGTACTGCCGTTCACAAACAACATTCCACAGCGCGACGGCGGCACCCATCTTGCCGGGTTCAGGGGCGCGCTGACCCGGACGATCAACGCCTACGCCCAATCCTCTGGCATCGCCAAGCGCGAGAAGGTGGATTTCACCGGCGACGATGCGCGCGAGGGGCTGACCTGCGTGTTGTCTGTCAAGGTGCCCGATCCCAAGTTTTCGTCGCAGACGAAGGACAAGCTCGTCTCATCGGAAGTGCGGCCGCGTCGAGAACCTCGTCAATGAAAAGCTTTCTGAATGGTTCGAGGAGAATCCCGCCCCGGCCCGGATCATCGTGGGCAAGATCATCGAGGCCGCGCTTGCCCGAGAGGCGGCGCGCAAGGCCCGAGAGCTGACCCGCCGCAAGACCGCGCTGGATATCGCCTCGCTTCCCGGCAAGCTTGCCGATTGCCAGGAACGCGATCCGGCGAAATCCGAGCTTTTTCTGGTCGAGGGCGACAGCGCCGGAGGGTCGGCCAAACAGGGCCGCAGCCGCGCCAATCAGGCGGTTCTTCCCCTGCGCGGCAAGATCCTCAACGTCGAACGCGCGCGGTTTGACCGGATGCTCGGCAGTCAGGAGATCGGGACGCTGATCACAGCACTTGGCACCGGGATCGGACGGGATGAGTTCGATATCGGCAAACTGCGCTACCACAAGGTCGTCATCATGACCGATGCCGATGTGGACGGCGCGCATATCCGCACGCTGCTGCTGACCTTCTTCTTCCGCCAGATGCTCGCGCTGATCGAGGGCGGTTATCTCTATATCGCGCAGCCGCCGCTCTACAAGGTCGCGCGCGGAAAGTCGGAGGTCTACCTGAAGGACCAGCCGGCGCTCGAGGATTATCTGGTCGAGATGGGCCTTGAGGGCGCGGTGCTCCGCCTCACCGACGGGCAAGAGATCGCGGGCAACGATCTTGCGCGGGTCATCGACGGCGCGCGCCAGTTCCGCCGCGTGCTGGACGCCTTCCCCACGCATTACCCCCGCGCGATCCTGGAGCAGGCGGCGATTGCCGGGGCCTTTGATCCCGGCCGCGCCGATGGCGATCTGCAGGCCGTCGCCGATACCGTCGCGCACAGGCTCAATCTCGTGGCGCAGGAATATGAACGGGGCTGGTCGGGCCGCATCACGCAAGATCACGGCATCCGCCTGTCGCGGATCCTGCGCGGGGTGGAGGAGCTTCGCACGCTTGACGGTGCGGTCCTGCGGTCGGGCGAGGCGCGGCGCCTGTCTTCCGCCGCCGGACAGCACCGTGACATCTACCGCGAGCCTGGTCGGCTGATGCGCAAGGAGCGCGAGCAGATGATCCACGGCCCGACCGAGCTGTTGAAATCCGTCCTTGCCGAGGGGGAGAAAGGTCTGTCGCTGCAACGCTACAAGGGGCTGGGCGAGATGAATCCCGAACAGCTTTGGGAAACCACGCTTGACCCCAATGCGCGGACGCTGCTTCAGGTCAAGGTCGAAGATCTGGCGGAGGCCGACGACATCTTCACCAAGCTGATGGGCGATGTGGTCGAACCCCGGCGGGAGTTCATCCAGCAAAACGCGCTCAGCGTCGAGCATCTGGATTTCTGATCCGCGCTCATGGCGCGTACCGGCGGATCGAAAGCCGCCGGGCGGCCACATCGTCATGCAGGTGGTGACCCCGGCAGGACTTGAACCTGCAACCTTCCCCTTAGGAGGGGGACGCTCTATCCGTTGAGCTACGAGGCCACGGGGCCTTCATGCGCAAAAATCGGTCTCAAGGCAACCACTGGAAAGAAAAGGGGGAGCGAATTTGGCCCACCACTCCCCCTCTGGTCCATCGCATCCGGGTTGAGAGCGTGCAGGATGCGCGGGATCACGTCGGCCTGAGGGCCGTTAGCGCTATCGGTAGCAGAGGAAAGTCACTTGGACAAGTGACTCCTTTGGCGCTAACAAAGGGAAATCCTTTGCCGGACGTTCCATTGACCAGAACCAACCCCGATCCCCGCCATACACTGACCCTTCGCGATGTCTCCGAGGCTTCGGGTGTCAGCGAAATGACCGTCAGCCGCGTGCTGCGCAATCGCGGCGATGTCTCCGCCTCGACGCGCGAGCGGGTGCTCGAAGCGGCCCGCATGCTGGGATATGTGCCAAACAAGATCGCGGGCGCGCTTGCCAGCCAGCGCGTCAATCTGGTCGGCGTGGTGATCCCGTCGCTGTCGAACATGGTATTCCCGGAAGTGATGACCGGAATTTCCGAGGTTCTGGAAGGGACCGGGCTGCAACCCGTTGTCGGCGTCACCAACTACCTGCCCGACAGCGAGGAAAGCGTGATCTACGAAATGCTGTCCTGGCGGCCATCGGGCATGATCGTCGCGGGCCTTGAACACACGCCCGCTGCCGGGGCCATGCTGGCCCGCGCGGGCATCCCCATCGTCGAGATCATGGATATCGATGGCACCCCCGTGGATCATGCCGTGGGAATCTCCCACCGCCGCGCCGGGCGCCAGATGGCCGAGGCGATCATCGCCGCGGGATACCGCCGCATCGCGTTCATGGGAACGCAGATGCCGAACGACCACCGCGCCCGCAAGCGGCTTGAAGGCTTTGAAGAAGCGTTGGCCAAGGCGGGCCTCTCGCTTGTCGACCGGGAGTTTTACTCCGGCGGCTCGGCGCTCCTGAAGGGGCGGGAGATGACGGAGGCCGTGCTCGGCCGCACCCGCGACATCGATTTTCTCTATTATTCCAACGATATGATCGGCGCTGGCGGGCTGCTGCACTGCCTCTCTATCGGCCTGGACGTGCCTGGCAAGATCGGGCTTGCAGGCTTCAACGGCGTGGAACTCTTGGACGGTCTGCCGCGCAAGCTGGCAACGATGGACGCCTGCCGCCTGGAAATTGGCCGCAGATCGGCCGAAATCATCGCAGGCCAGGCCACAGCGGCAGAACGCATCGAGCTCTTTCCCACGTTGCAGCCCGGCGACACGATCCGCAAAGGTAGGCAATCGGCAAGGTACTCCGCATGCCCGCCGGTCGATGAAGCACCCGGGCATCAACGGATCCAGGCGCGATCCTCTTGCACCGGCTGGTGCAGCGCGTCTGAATATGGTCAGTGGCAATGGCGGGTCAGAGACGGATCGCAGCCCCAACCATACCTCTGGTGCCGGTCCGGGAAGGAGCACGGAAGAATGTCCAGATCGCAGTTTCGCCTCGGTGTCGATATCGGGGGAACCTTCACCGATATCGTGCTGCAAACGCCGCAAAGCCTTGTCTCGACCAAGGTGCTCACGACCCATGCGGCGCCCGAGGATGCGATCATCGCGGGGCTCCATCAGGTGTGCGCGAAAGCCGATGTTGCCGCGGGGCGGATCGATCAGATCATCCATGGCACCACCCTCGCCACGAATGCGCTGATCGAGCGGCGGGGCGCCAAGACGGCGCTGATCACCACGAAGGGCTTTCGCGACGTCATCGAGATGCGGACGGAAAGCCGGTTCGAACAATATGATCTGAACCTCGTGCTGCCCGACCCGCTCTTGCCGCGCAACCGGCGCTATGTGGTCAGCGAACGGATGGAAGCCACGGGCCGTGTGCTCCATCCGCTTGATCGGGCCGAAGTCGAAGCGCTGGCCGACGAGATCGGCGCGGCCGGATATGGCAGCGTGGCTGTGGGCCTGCTGCATTCCTACGTCAATGACAGCCATGAGCGGATGATCGGAGAGATCCTGGCCGCGCGGCTGCCGGGGGTGATGGTCTCGCTGAGCTCCGAGGTCTCGCCGCAGATGCGGGAATACGAGAGGTTCAACACGACCATTGCCAATGCCTACATCAAGCCGGTGATGAAAACCTATCTGCTGCGCCTGCGAGAGCGGCTTGCGGCGGAAGGGGCGAAATGCCCGGTTTTCATGATGCATTCGGGCGGCGGCATCATGTCGATCGAAAGTGCCGCCGAATTCCCGGTGCGGCTGGTCGAATCCGGCCCGGCGGGTGGCGCGATCTTTGCCGCCCACATCGCCGCACGGCACGGGCTCGACAAGGTTCTGTCCTTCGATATGGGCGGCACCACCGCGAAGATCTGCCTGATCAAGGGCTATACGCCAAAGACCGCGCGGGTGTTCGAGGTCGCCCGGACCTATCGTTTCAAGAAGGGCTCCGGCATGCCCATTTCGATCCCGGTGATCGACATGGTCGAGATCGGCGCCGGGGGCGGCTCGATTGCCCGGGTGGATCTGATGAACCAGATCCGCGTCGGCCCGACCAGTGCCGGTTCCGAACCGGGGCCAGCCTGCTATGGCCGGGGAGGGAGGCTGCCCGCCGTGACCGACGCCGATCTCGTCCTGGGCAAGATCGACCCGGAGAGTTTCGCCGGCGGATCGATCACCCTTCATCCCGAGGCGGCAAAGGACGCGCTGGCCGCCGAGATCGGTGACCGGCTTGATATGGACGCGCTGGAGGCGGCCTGGGGCGTGGCCGAAGTGGTGGACGAGAACATGGCCAATGCCGCGCGGGTCCATGCCGTGGAAAACGGCGAGGATCTTTCGGGCTATACGATGATCGCCTTTGGCGGGGCAGCCCCGCTGCATGCCGCCCGGCTGTGCGAGAAGCTGGGGATCGACCGCTGTCTCATCCCGGTCGGGGCGGCGTCGGGTCGGCCATCGGCTTTCTGCGCGCCCCGTTCAGCTTCGAGGCGAACCGGTCGGTCTTCACCCGGATCAGCCAATTCGACGCAGGTCGCATCGGATCGCTTTTCGACGAGCTGGAGAAGGAGGCCCGCGCCTTCGTGCGGTCCTGTGATCCGGAGGCGGAAATTCGGGCCGAGCACAAGATCTACATGCGCTATGCCGGGCAGGGATGGGAGATCCCCATCTCGCTCACCGCCGATCAGGCCGCCAATCCGGATGCGGCCGTGTATCTCGCATTGTTCGAGGCGGAATATGCAAAGCTCTTCGGTCGCCGGGTCGACGGGATGGAGGCGGAGATCACGGTCTGGTCGGTGAACGCCTTCACCCCGGGCGACGCCGTCCAGCGATGCGCGCCGGTCAGGCGCGGCGCGGCTGTGCCGGTGACGGGGCGGCGCGCGCTCTTCGATCCGGGGCGCGGCAGGATCGCCGATTCCGCGGTGACGCGACGCGAGGATTATGCGCCCGGCAGCTTCACCACAGGCCCCGCCGTGGTGACCGAGGATGAGACGACGGTCGTGCTGCCCGCCGGCGGACGATCCTCGCCCAGGCTGACGGGACGCTCGACCTCCATGTCGACGGGATGCAAACGGAAGGCCGTATGGTCGAGGAGAAGGCCCATGTCTGACATTTCCAGGGTTGCCTATCAGGTGATGTGGAACCGCCTGATCTCGGTGGTCGAGGAGCAGGCCCAGGCCCTTGTCCGCACCGCCTTTTCAACATCGGTGCGCGAGGCGGGCGATCTGTCGGCAGGGGTCTATAACCACAAGGGCGAGATGCTGGCGCAAGCGGTGACCGGCACCCCCGGCCATGTGAATGCGATGGCCGATGCAGTGGGCCATTTCATCCGCCGCATCGGGCGGCAGAACATGTTCGAGGGCGATGTCTACATCACCAACGATCCCTGGGAGGGGACGGGGCATCTTCATGACATCACCGTTGTCACCCCGTCGTTCCACAAGGGGCTTTTCGTCGGGTTCTTCGCCTGCACCGCCCATGTCGTCGATATCGGCGGGCGCGGGTTCGGCGCGGATGCGAACTCGGTCTATGAAGAGGGGCTCTATATCCCGATCATGAAATTCGCCGATCAGGGCACGGTCGACCGGACGCTGATCAGCATCATCCGTGGCAATGTCCGCGAACCGGACCAGCTGATCGGCGATATCTACGCGCTTGTCACCAGCAATGGCGTCGGTCACCGCCGCCTCATCGATATGATGGAAGAGTTCGGCCTTGACGATCTTGGCGGTGTCTCCGACTTCGTGCTGACCAATTCGCGGCTGGCCACGCAGGAACGGATCAACGCGCTGCCGCCGGGCCGCGCGACGGGTGCCATGCGCATTGACGGCTATGCCCGCCCCATCGATCTTCGCGTGCAGCTTTCGATCGAGAAGGACCGCGTGATCTGTGATTGGGAGGGTACGTCGGGGCTGGACAAGAAGGGTATCAACGTGCCCCTTGTCTATACCAAGGCCTATACCTGCTATGCGCTCAAATGCGCCATCGCACCTGACATTCCGAACAACGCGGCCTCGCTTGCCCCGTTCGAGGTGGTGGCGCCCGAAAACTCCATCGTCAACGCGTTGCATCCGGCACCGGTTGCGCTGCGCCATGTCATCGGCCACATGGTCCCCGACACGGTTTATGATGCGCTGGACAAGCTTCTGCCCGATCTCGTGCCTGCCGAAGGCGCGGGGTGCCTGTGCAACTTCCAGGTCTCGCTTCGTCCCCGCACCGATGCACCCGCGCCGCGCGAGGCGGTGCGTTCCGAAGTGCTGACGTTCAATTCGGGTGGCGCGGGCGCGCGACCGGGGCTTGACGGACTGAATGCCACCGCCTTTCCTTCCGGGGTCATGACCATGCCGGTGGAGGCGACCGAACAGGTCGGGCCGGTGATCATCTGGCGCAAGGAGCTTCGTCCCGATTCCGGCGGGGCAGGAAAGCATCGGGGCGGGCTTGGCCAGTTCATGGAGGTTGGCGCGCGCGAAGGGCACGAGTTCGACATTCAGGCGATGTTCGACCGGGTCGACCATCCTGCCCGGGGGCGGCGCGGCGGCATGCAAGGCGCGCCGACGACCATCGGTCAGGACGACGGGTCTGCGATGAAAGGCAAGGGAAAACAGTTTGTTCCACATGGCCGCAAGGTGCTGATGGCCTTTCCCGGTGGCGGCGGATACGGAGCCCCGTCAGACCGCACGACCGCAGAGGTGCATCGTGACCTGGCCCTGGGCTACATCACCCCGGATTTCGCCCGCAGCCAGTACAAGCTGCCCGAGGACGAGATCGCAGAGGTCTTGCGCAAAGCCCGGCGCGGCGAGGTCTTCTGACCGCCGCCACGGTTTCCCGGCCATCGTCTGGCCTGGTTGAAACCGAGGCGGCTGTTGCGCCGCCTCGTCTCTCGCCGGTCGGCCCTATTGCAGGATCATCCCGTCGGGCCAGCTGATCACATGCTTCAGCTTGACCTCTTTCTTCTCGCCGCCCGCAAGATCGAACTCCCAGGCAAGGATACCGCGCTGGCCGTCGACATCGGTTTCGCTGGGCTTCGGTGTGGCGGTGACGGTGATCTGAAGATCGTCCTGTTCCGAATAGGGCACCTGGTCGATCATCCGGACAGGCCAGGTTTCATCGCCAAGGTTCTCCACCTCCAGCACGGCAAGCTCTTCGCGCTCGTTGGTGGTGGTGATGATCCCCGTCTCGCCTTCCGACCGGGTCGGCATGTCGCGGGTCAGGCGGATGTCCTCCAGCGCGCCGAAGGCGATCTCGGCCTTGGCCCCGGCGGTGACAAGGCCAAGGTTCGTTCCGCCGACAAGCACACCTTCCCTGAAGAGAAGCGCCACGCCCGGCAAAAGCGGCTCGCCCGTGGTGTTGGTGAAGGTCGCCATCACGAAGGCCGTGGCATCAAGCCGCGGCACTGCGCGGGCCTCCACTTCGGGCACGACGGTCAGCGTGTCCAGTGCAAGGCGCAGGTCTTCGACGCCCGTGGCGATGTTGACGGCACCGGGGTATCTGTAGACGACGGTATCGCCCTCCATCATGGCCTCTGCCGTGATGGGTGCTGCGGCAGCCTCGGGGATCTCCGGCTCATACATCACCTGCGAATCCTCCGCGGCCGCTTTGGATGACCTTTCCGGATCGCCGTAGGTCGGTTCGGGACCGATGCTGCGCAATTCGGGCCAGAGCTGCGACGGCGCGGCCTGTTCGGACGGGCGCGAGGAGGAAAGCGTCAGGGCGACATCCGTCCAGTCCTCGCCCGAATACTGGGTCACAAGGACCGAACGCTCGATGGTCAGGCTGTTGCCGCCGTCGCGCGTCAGCATCAGATCATAGGTCGGACGCCAGCTTGCCTCATTGACGTAATAGGTCATGACAACCGTCGTCTCGGCGGCCGCCTCGGCGCTGATCGCAACCGATAGCGCGGTATAATCGGTGTCGCGGGCGGGAAGGGCATCGAAAGCGGCGCGGGCCTCCTCAAGCTCCTCCTGCGCATCGGACAGGGCCTTCTGAAGCGGGTGAAGATCGGCGCGGGCGGCCAGTGCGGCCTGCCGCGCTGCCAGCGTCTCGGCCCCGATCATGCTGCCCATGGCTTTCAGGCTTTCCGGTGTTGCGGCATCGGGCAAGGCCCCGGTGAAGGACCGCAGGAAGGCCACCTGCGCCTCGGCGGCCTCGATCCGGGCCTGCACTTCGTCAACCGCCAGCAGGGCCAGGCGCGCGGCCTCTTCCAGCCGCTCCACCTCGGCCTTGGCGGCTTCCTGTGCCGGGGTCAGCGGGTCTTCACGGGGCGGCAGCCGGTCAGAGCGGAGCGAGAAGGCGCCGAACTGCACACCTTCGGCAGGGGCAAGGCGCAACAGGCCCGGATCGATGGCCGCCGGCATGTCGACCACCAAAAGCTCGTGCTGGCCCGCAGAGGGGGCGGCGAACGTGATTTCCCGGGTGATCTTGGCGCCGCTTGGATAGACGGTGACGGCGGTAACCGCGCTTTCGGCGGTGATGACATCGGCAAGCGCCGGGCAGGGCAACAGCAGGGCAAAGGCATAAAGCGCGCGCATGGGATACTCCAACATTGCGACAGGATCGAACGGGCCGTCAGCATCGCCCGACAAGGGTTCAGACGGATCCCTAGCGCAAAGTCTTGGCGGCCGGGGCAGAATTCTGCCCGGCCCGAAGAGGGAAAACCTGACCTCAGCCCTTTTCAGAACCCGGCTGCCCAGCAGTTCGGCGATCTGCACGGCGTTCAGCGCCGCGCCCT
>JAAURK010000305.1 GCA_012032275.1 Tabrizicola sp. | reverse complement strand
GCTGCTGCGCCCCGCCGATCCCGGCCGCGCCGGGCTTTCCCCCGAACTGGAGCGGCGTCAAGGCGCCGGACGAGCCGCGCCGTTCATGATCCCGCTCTGGACGATTGCGCTTGGGACGGCCGGTCTTGTCACGGCGATCTATGTCGGTCTCGGGATGCAACTCTCCGGCCGCGCAGAGCAGACCTATACTCTGGCCCGGCTGATCCCGCCGCCGGAACGGGCCGAGATCTTCCGGCCGGTGCGCGCGACCGATGTCCAGGTGCCCGAACTTCTGCTGGAGCCGGTGAGCTTCGAGCTTCTGCCGGAATTTCAGAAGAATGCGCCTGCCGAAACCGCAACCGCCCTCACCGGGAGGGAGGACGTTTCGCTGGCCATCCTGAACATCCAGGGGGCGAACCCGGAGGTCTTCCGGTCTGCGAGGGCCGATCTGAACGACGTCTATGGCCCGCTGATCGCCTCGGTCGCCGCCACCATCGTGGAGAATGTGGAGCTGATCGGCAGCGTCACGGTGATCGGCCACACCGATTCCGTTCCGGTGCAATCCTCGAACCCCTTCGCCTCGAACCAGGGCCTGTCGGAGGCACGCGCCAAGACCATCGCCGAGCTTCTGGTCGCCAGCGGCGTGCCGGCGGAGCTTGTCAGACATGAAGGGCGCGCGGCCTCGGACCCGGTTGCTGACAATGCAACCAAGGATGGCCGAGCCAAGAACCGCCGGGTCGAGATCAAGATCGGAAAGAAACTCTGATGCGGGTGATCAAGTCCATCCTGCGCTTTCTCATTTCCCGCCGCCTCTGGGTGTTCATCGGGCTCGCCCTGCTTTGCGCCGCGATCTGGCTCTTTGGTCCGTTGGTCAGCGTGGGAGACATGGTGCCCCTCGCCGAGGACATGACCCGCGCCATCGTGATCGGGGCCATCGCGATCCTGTGGCTGTTCTCGCTGCTTCTTGGCCAGTTGCGCGAGGCGCGCAAGAACCAGGTCTTCGTCGCCGAACTGGCAAAGCCCGCGCCGGAACGGGTGGCCGCGCCGGGCGAGGCCAATGTGGCCGAGATCAACACCAAGTTCCAATCGGTGCTGACCGAGATGAAACGATCGAAGCTCGGGAACCGCAAATTCCTGCGCGACATGCCCTGGTATGTGATCATCGGTCCGCCGGGCACCGGAAAGACCACCGCCCTGCGGCAGTCCGGCCTGCACTTTCCGATCGATCTGTCGGACGATCTGAAGGGCGTGGGGGGGACGCGCAACTGTGACTGGTTCTTTACCGAGGATGCGGTTCTGGTCGATACCGCCGGGCGATATGTCGAACAGCAAAGCGCGCCAGATGTCGATGCCGCCGAATGGCACGGCTTTCTTGACCTGCTGAAGAAACACCGCGGCAAGCGCGCGCTGAACGGTGTCATCGTGACGCTGTCGGCGCGGGAGCTTCTGGGAGACGATGCCGCCCTGCGCGCCCATGCCCGCGAGATCCGCAAACGTCTGGCCGAATTGCGTGAAAGGCTGCTGATCCGGCTGCCGGTCTATCTGATGATCACCAAGATCGATCTGGTGCCGGGCTTCGAGGCCTATTTCGCCGATCTCTCGACCGAAGAGCGGGAACAGGTCTGGGGCGCGACGCTTCCGGTGGATGCACGGGTCAGCGGCACCAGCATCACCGCCGAGATGCAGGCACTGATGGCCGAGGCCGAACGGCGGCTCCTGCAGCGCGTGTCAGAGGATCAGCCGCTGGAAACGCGCGCGGCGATCTTCCGGTTTCCGGCACAGATGGCGCGGCTTGAAGCACCGCTCAAGGTGCTTGTCGAAGCGGTTTTCGGGGAAAGCCGCTATGAGGAAACCCCCTGGCTGCGGGGATTCTACTTCACCTCGGCCACGCAGGAGGGCTCTCCCATCGACCGGCTGGTCGGCGAACTTGCCGGTGCCTTCGGGATCCGCGCCCAGCCTCTGGAACAGCGCCGACATGGCGAGCGGCGGTCGTATTTCCTGCGCCAGATGCTGACGTCGCTGATCTTTCCCGAAGCGGGGCTTGGCACCTTTGACCGGGCCGCGGAAGAGCGGCGCAAATGGGTCTGGCGCGGATCGCTGGCGGGCGCGACGCTGGTCAGCGTGCTTGCTGGCGCGGTGTTTCTGTTTTCCTACATGCGCTATTCGGGCGGTCTCGCCGATCAGGAACGTCAGCTCGAAGGGTTGCAGGCGCGGCTGGCCAATGTCGCCGCCCGGCAGGCCCCGACCGAACCGCTGGACCTGCCGCTTGCCCTTGATGCGATGACCGAGATCGAGGCTGCGGCCACCAGATTGCCGGGCAACGCCCTGACATTTATCGGCCCGACGGCCGAGCGCGAACTGGCCGAGGCACAGCGGATCGCCTATGAGCGCGGCCTGCGCAACATTCTTGAACCGCGGATGCTGGCGCTTCTGGAGGCGACCATGTGGCGCAACATCCGCGATCCCGAATTTCTGCTGGGAGCGTTGAAGACCTATCACATGATGACCGGCCTTGCGCCCTATGACGGCGACTTCGCCGAAAGCTGGTGGCAGGAGGCACTGCCCACCGCAGCCCCGATCGACCCGTTTCCGACCGAGGCCGCTCTGACCCATCAGCTTGCTGCGCTGCAACGCATGGCGGGCGAGGAAGACCGGATGGAACCGGATGCGGCCCTTGTGGCCGCGGCGCTGGAAAGCGTGTGCCAGATCCCCCTCGCCGTGCGTGCTTATAACGCGCTGCGCTCCGATCCCGCGGCAAGCGCCTTGCCCGACTGGATCCCCGCCGAGGTGGCAGGGCCGAACGGGCCACAGGTTCTGACCCGTCTGTCCGAGAAAACGCTGCGCGTCGGACTGCCCGGTGCCTTCACCTATGACGGGTTCAATACCGTGATCCTGCCCCTGATCCCCGAAGTCGCGGCCGAGGCGGCACTGGACCGCGCCGTCTTTGCGGGCGGCTGCACCGAGAATTCGGAAGCCTCGGTCACAACGCTCGAAGCCGATATCCTGGCGCTTTACAGCAAGGACTTCATCGCCGAATGGGACGGTTTCCTGCGCGATATCCGCCTTGCGCCGATCACCGATCTTCGGATCGCCACCGCAAACCTCAAGGATCTGGCAAGTGCCGACAGCGCGCTGAAACGGCTTTTGCTGGCTGTTGCCGCCGAAACCGATGTCACCCGAGTGCCCGCGGAGGGAGAGGAAGGCGGCGCACCTCCGGGCCTTGTGAAAGCTGCAACGAAAAAGCTGGGCAAACTCGGCAAGCTGGTCAAGACAGGCTCGAAGCTGGCCGGAAGCGGTGCCGATGAGCCAGAGGCAGAGCCGCCGGGGACCGACATCTCGCGCCATTTCGCCCCGATCCGGGCAACGGTCACCGAAACGGATGGCCAGCCGCCGCTTCTTGACGATGCGGTTCTGGCACTGTCTGCCCTGGCGAACGAGCTGCAGACCGTCGCCGCGAGCCCCGATCCCGAAGCCGCGCTGCTTGCCCGCGGCGGCCTGCCCGAGCTGACCGGTGCCATCGCGAATGTTGCTGGCAATCTTCCGCCACCCATCGACGACTGGTTGCGCGGCATCGCGGGGGATACGATCGGCGTCACCCGCGAGGCCGTCGTCGGGCAGTTGAATGCGCGCTGGCGTGCCGATGTATTGCCCTTCTGCACCTCGGCGACGGCCGGTCGCTACCCGTTCGAGGCGGGCAGCGTCATCGACGTGAACGTGGCCGATTTCCAGCGCCTGTTCGGCCCTGGCGGACTGATCGACGCTTTCACCAACGACAATCTGCTGCCTTACGTCGACACGACCACCCGGCCCTGGGTCTGGCGTGCCGATTTCGGGCTGGACGCCGCGACGCTGCAACCGTTCGAGAAGGCGCGCGCCATCCGTGATGCGCTGTTTCCGGGCGGCGCCGGACCGGTCCTGGCCTTCACGCTGGAGCCGAAAGACCTTTCGCCCAACGCCCGGCAGGTGACGCTGAACGTGGATGGGCAAAGCCTTGTCTACTTCAATTCCGCCATCCGGCCGATGCCGATGACCTGGCCGGGGCCTGACGGCACGAACCTGATTTCCCTGTCCTTCTCGCCCGTTGACGGATCAGGCGACGCCATCGCCTCGGAGACCGGCGCCTGGGCGCTGCTGCGCCTGATCCGCAAGGGAAACCTGACCAAGACCTCGCTGCCCGAGCTTTTCCAGCTCCGGCTTGGCCTCTCGGGCTTTTCGGCTGATTTCGAGCTTCGCGCGAACAGTGTCGAGAATCCGTTCGATCTGTCGATGTTCGGCAATTTCCAATGCCCGCAGAAGATCTGAGCGAGGGCTACGCGGGGTTCTTCGGCAAACTGCCCACCACCGGCGATTTCGTCTCTCGCGGGTTGCCGGCCGCCTTTGTCGGCAAATGGGATCGCTGGATCACCCGGCATGTGGCACCCATTCCACCGGAGCGCCTTCCCGGCAGCGGCCTTCGCTTCATGCTGAGTTCGGGCGGGCGCTGCGTGGCCGGGATGATCCTGCCGGGGTCAGACAGCCAGAACCGCCGTTTCCCGCTGACAGTCCTGCAGATCCTGCTGCATGAGCCGCCCCGGGACGAGATCGACCGATGGTGCGACAGCGCCCTGCCGGTGGCGCAGGCCGCGCTGCATGGCGATCTTGATGCCGATGAGCTGGCGCAGGCCCTTGACGCGCTGATCCGCCCGGAAGGGACGGAGGCGCCC
>JAAURK010000035.1 GCA_012032275.1 Tabrizicola sp. | reverse complement strand
TGCCCTGGCCGGGAGAGCTTGACACCTGGTACCGGCTGACCTCGACCCCTCCGGGCCGGGCGCTGCTGGTGCCGCTCGCCGCGGCCTTCGTGCCGGAGGGTTACGTGCGGTCGGCGACCGAGTCGGTCTTTGCCCCCGACCCTGTGCCACCGGGTTACATCGACCATTTCGGCCCGATGATGGCCCTGCGCCGGGGCGCGCTTTCCAGCAATGTCGTGCAGGTGAATGCGCTTCGCGATCAACTGGTTGCGATGAAGGCCGACTATCCCGAGGTAACACTTCCGGTGGAGCTGATCCACGGCGATGCAGATACGATCGTTCCGCTTGACATCCATTCGCGCCCCCTGTCGCGGATCCTGCCCGATGTCACGCTGACGGTGATCCCGGGGGCCGGCCACATGCCGCATCAGACCCACTCCGACGCGGTCATCGCCGCCATCGCCCGCGCCGCATTGCGCTGACGCTGCCAATCGCCATACTGCGGAAAAACGGAGGAGACCATGGATCTGCCCTTTGAAGGTGCCATCAGCCGCTTCTATCGCGAGGCGGCCCCGAAAGACATCCGTCGCGCCATCGACAAGGCGGGGAGTGACGACATCCTGTCGAAGTCCTATCCCTATCAGGAAGAGATCAAGGGCAAGACCTACGACAGCCATATGGAGCAGTTGCAACGCCAGCTTGTCCGGCTGCAGGCCGATGTGAAGGCCAGCGGAAAGCGGATCGTGGTGGTCTTCGAGGGGCGCGATGCGGCTGGCAAGGGCGGCACCATCGGGGCGATGCGCGAAAACCTGAACCCGCGGGTGGCCAATGTCGTGGCCTTGTCGAAACCCTCCGACCGCGAGGCCGCGCAATGGTATTTCCAGCGCTATGTCGACTGGCTTCCCGCCAAGGGGGAAATGGCGCTTTTTGACCGCAGCTGGTACAACCGCGCAATGATCGAGCATGTCTTCGGCTTTTGCACGCCCGAAGAACGCGCGCGTTTCTTCCGGCAATTGCCCGATTTCGAACGGATGCTGGTCGATGACGGGGTGATCCTGATAAAGTTCTGGCTGGAGGTTGGCCGTGCCGAACAGCTCCGCCGCTTTCTTGCCCGCGAAAGCGATCCGCTGAAGCAGTGGAAACTGTCCTCGATCGACATTGACGGGCTGTCGAAATGGCATGACTACAGCCTGGCCATCGGCGAGACGATGAAGAAGAGCCATTTCAAACATGCGCCCTGGACGGTGGTTCTCAGCGATGACAAGAAGCGCGCCCGGATCGCCGCGATCCAGACGGTCCTGCATTCGGTGGATTATGCGGGCAAGGACGCCGCGCTGATCGGCGCGGTGGACAGCAGGATCTGCGGCGGCCCCGGACTTCGGCCAAAGGATTGATGTGAAACGCGGCTATCATCATGGCAATCTGCGTCAGGCGCTGGTCGACACCGCGCTTGCGCTGATCGCCGAGAAAGGCCCGCAGGGCTTTACCCTGTCCGAAGCCGCCAAGGCCGCGGATGTGACGCCCGCTGCCGTCTATCGCCATTTTGCCGGCCGCGACGATCTGATGGCCGAAGTGGCGCGGCAGGGCTACGACATCTTCGGCGCGCTGATGGAATATGCCTATAACGACGGAAAACCATCGGCGCTTGGCGCGTTCGAGGCGACGGGGCGGGCCTATCTTGCCTTCGCGCGAAGTATCCGGGGCATTATCAGGCGATGTTCGAGAGCGGGCTCTCAGCGGCCAATCACGCGGAACTGGCGCAGGTGGCGGCAAAGGCGCGCGGGGTGCTGGAGCGCGCGGCAGAGCGGCTCTCGGAACATCTGCCTGCTGGCAAGCGCCCGCCCGCCAGCATGTTCTCCTCTCATATCTGGGCGCTCAGCCATGGTGTGGTGGAACTCTTCATGCGCGGAAATGGCCGCAACACGCCCTTCCCGCCCGAGGAACTTCTGGAAGCGGGGATCGGGATCTATCTGCGCGGGCTTGGCCTTTTGCCCGCCGACGGATGAGGCCAGCCCCCTCGCCCCCGGGATATTTCGGCCAATGTGAAAGGCAGGGCACAGGCTGCGGCACAGGCTGCATCGCCGGTCAGCGCATCAATGCGTCTTCCGTCCAGCCAAGGAGGGCGAGGTCTTCCCTGCGAAACCGGGCGTCGTCACCGGTGATGAATTCGTCGAGTTGCGGCGGGGCGACCCCGGTGGAGGACAGCATCGCATGCGCCTGGCCACGGTGGTGGGTCTGATGCTGGAAGAGGTGGCTGAGCACATCATCCACGCGGTCGGTCTGCACCCGCGCGCCGCGGTGAATGTGGACGGTTCTGTCGAGATCGCTCTCGCCAAGGCCAAGGACCAGCGCGAGCAGCCGGTCATCCTCGGCCGCCTGCGCATCCGCGAGATTGACCAGTTCCTTGCAGGGCTCCCGCTCGGCAAAGGCCGCCGGGCCGAGGCTGCCGCCTTCCAGCGCATCGAGGTAGAACCGGTCGACGATCAGGATGTGGTTCAGCGTGGACCGCAGCGAGGGGAAGAAGCCTGACCGCGGTGCCTGCCATGCGCCGGGGGGAAGTGCGGCACAGGCCAGATGCAGCCGCTGGTTCGCCAGCCGGTTGTTCTGCGCAAGCTTGCGAAGAAGCCGCAAGGCCGCCGACATCTAGCGAAACAGCACCAGCGCGCCGGGTGACCAGGCCACCCTTGCGCGGTTGCCGATATCGAGGACGGGTCGGCCGAAGACGTTGCGCATCGAAATGCGGACTGGGCTGGTCATGCCATCGATCCGGACGTCATAATAGGTCATGTCGCCGTAATAGACGACCTCCTCCACCGTCGCCATGCTTTCCCTGTCGACCGCCTGCTGGTTTTCGAAGAGGATCGTCAGCGTTTCGGGCCGGAAGCCGATGGACGAGCCGTTGCTGCCGGGCGTGCCCATGCATTGCGAGCCTTGCAGCGTCACATGCCCGAAGCCCTGACTGTCCACCTCCACAAGATCGCCGGTCTCTGCCACGATCTTTGCGGGCATGAAGTTCATCGTTCCGATGAAATCCGCGACCTGACGGCTGTTCGGCCGCCGGTAGAGCGTTTCGGGATCGGCCAATTGCGCGATTCCGCCTTCGAACATCACGGCGATCCGGTCCGACATGACGAGCGCCTCTTCCTGATCATGGGTGACCAGAATGAAGGTGATGCCGACCTGGCGCTGCAGCTTTATCAGCTCCATCTGCATCTGTTCGCGCATCTTCTTGTCAAGCGCCGAGAGCGGCTCGTCGAGGAGAAGCACCTTCGGTTTCAGGATCAGCGCCCGGGCCAGCGCCACCCGTTGCCGCTGCCCGCCCGACAGCGCATGCGCGGCCCGATTGCCGTAGCCTTTCAAGCCGACCATCTCCAGCGCTTCGTCAACCTCCCGCTGTTTTTCGGCCTTGGGGCGCGGATCGCGGCGCAGCCCGAAGCCCACGTTCTGGGCAACGGTCAGATGCGGGAAGATCGCGTAGCTTTGGAACACCATATTCGTCGGCCGCACGTTCGCGGGTACGCCGGCCATGTTCTTGCCGTCGATCATGATCATGCCGCCGGAGATATCCTCGAAGCCCGCGATGGTACGCAGCAGCGTGGTCTTGCCGCAACCGGAAGGGCCAAGCAGCGAAAAGAACTCGCCCGCGCGGATTGTCCCGTTGATCCCCCGCAGGGCGTGATAATCGCCATAATACTTATGGACATCCCGCATCTCGATCATGGTGGGTTTCTCAGACGTCACAGGAAGCCTCCGCTATCCTTGCCACCGGTCTTGGCGATGCCACGGCGACGGAAATATTCTGCAATGGCCAGCATGCAGATCGAAAACAGGACGAGCAGCGTGCCCAGGGCCAGCATCGACGGCACCTTCGCGGGAAAGCGGAACTGGCCGAAGATATAGACCGACAGGATCGGATCACCCTTGCCGAGGAAGTTGGCGATGATGAATTCGTCGATCGAGATGGTGAAGGTGATCAGGAAGGCCGACAGGATCCCCGGCATCACCAGCGGCAGGACGATCAGCTGGAACGTGCTTATCTGGGTTTCACCTAGATCAAGCGCCGCCTCTTCAAGCGATTTGTCCAGGCTTTGAAAGGCCGAGGTCAGGATCGCCACCGCGAAGGGCATGCAGATCAGCACATGGCCGAGGATGATGGTGAAGATCGACAGCGGCACCCCGATCGTCAGGAGCACGACCAGCAGCGCCATCGCGACGATCATCTCCGGCAGCACCAGCGGCACCATGATCATGCCCATCACCACCGCTTTTCCCGGCCAGCGGTAGCGCACCGAGGATCGCGCAGCAAAGATGCCAAGGGCGGTCGAGATCGTTGCCGTCGACAGGGCGATGATCAGGCTGTTGCCAAGGGCCTTGCGCAGATTGGCATCGGCCCACATCTCGCCGAACCATTGCGTCGTGAAGCCCGAAAGCGGGAAGGCGACGATCCGGCTGTCGTTGAAGGCGAAGAGCGGCAGGATCAGGATCGGGCCGTAAAGGAACAGCAGATAGGCGACCGCATAGGCGCCAAGGATCGGGGACCGCTTCATTTGCTGCCCCCGATGAATCGCCGGTTGAGCAGCACGAAGACCACGCTCACGATGCCGACGACCAGCATCGCGGCGACGGCAATCGCCGATCCGACCGGCCGGTTCTGCAGCTTCAGCATCTGCGTCTCGATCATGTTGGCGATCAGCGGCACCTTGCCCCCGCCGATCAGTTCGGGCGTCACATAATCGCCCACTGTGGGGATGAAGACGATCAGCACCGCCGCGATCACCCCGGGCATGGAGAGCGGCAAGGTCACCCGGATGAAGGTCATCAACCGGCTTTCGCCCAGATCCTGGCCTGCCTCCAGCAGCGACCGGTCCACCTTTTCCAGCGAAACGAAGATCGGCAGCACCGCGAAGGGCGCATAGGCATGGGCAAGCGTGATGATCATCGAAGTGATGCCGTTCGACAGGATGTTCACCGGCTCGTCCGTCAGGCCGAGGCCGATCAGGCTGCTGTCGACAATACCGTTATACCCGAGGATCGTGCGCCAGAGCGAGACGCGGATCACATAGCTTGTCCAGAACGGGATGGTGATCAGGAAGAGCCAGAGCGCCTTCTTTGACGGGGAGACATGAAAGCTGACGAAATAGGCAATCGGATAGGCAAGCACCACCGTCGTCAGCGTGACCAGAAGCGAGACGAGAAGCGACCGCTGCATCACCGACAGATAGACCGGCTTCTGCACCAGATCGGTGAAGTTCTGCAGCGTGAAGGGCAGGCCCACGACGCCGCGCCCCCCGGTCATGACCGAATAGATCAGCACTGTCGCCAGAGGTGCTGCCAGCAGCAGCACAGCATAGATCGCGGGAGGCGAGATCAGAAGCCAGCCTGTCTTGGCCTCCTGAGACGGAGTTTTCGCCATTCTGCCCCCTGCTGGCTGCGCGGCTTGACGCTTGATCTTTGATCAAACCTAGCCAGTTTCGGGGCGATCGCGCAATAGGGTGGATGAATTTCAGCAAAAACAAGCGGCACCGGCGCGGAACCGCCCGCCCGGTGTCACGGCTCTGCCAGAAAATTCGGCGTTATCCGGCGATGCGCTCGATCGCGATGGCGCGCTTTTTCAGCTCGTCATACAGCGTCGGCACCACCCGCAGGCTGCCCACCGCCACGCGAAGCGCTTCGGAAATGCGCGCATCCGACGGTTCGGCCGAAGCCACCCGCCACACCATGCGCCGCGTAACGCCATCATCATAGACGATTTCGGTGGCGCCGGCGCGGGTCTTGCGCCAGCCAAGAAAGTCCGCGCCGCCGTGCGGCGCGTGGAAAGATGCCTGCTGTCCCATTTTTGGGTCTCTTCTTTTTGTCTGCTCTGGCGCGACATTGAGCGGATGGCAAGTTTCGGTCAATTCCCTTGTCGTGCAAATTCTCGTGATAGAGTCCGTTTGGCAACAGTAGGTTAGACCGCAAGGCCGGAGGCAGGCCGCGCCAGAATGTCGGCCAGCCGACGCAGGGCCGCGTCAAAATCGGCCCGTGGTATGTTCGCCGCAATGGCAAGCCGCACCGCATTGGGCGCCCGGCCATGCGCCAGCGCATATTCGTCGGCGGACCTGACCAGCACCCCCGCCGCCTCTGCCGTGCGGGTGAATGTCGAGGCGCGCCAGCCCTGCGGCAGGTGCAGAAGGGCAAAGGGCAGCCCCGGTTGCCAGGCCAGATCGAACGCCCCCAGCCGGTTGACCAACACTTCCAGCCGCTCCGCGAATTCCGCCTGCACGCGCGCGCGGATCCGTGCCGCGGCACCGGACTGGAAGAGATGCAGGCAAAGCTCCGCCACCGGGCGCGACAAGGAAAAGAAGCTGTGCTGCGCCGTCAGCCGCCCGGCTTCGCCCATGCCACCCGGACAGACGATGTAGCCGAACCGCAGCGCGGCCGAGATCGTCTTCGACACGCCACCGACATGCCAGACCCTCTCTGGCGCCAGCGCGCGCAGCGAAGGGACAGAGGATGCAGCACCGCAATAGCAGTCATCCTCCATCACCTGCAGATCGAAGCGCCGCGCGATCTCGGCAATGATCTGGCGGCGGCCGAGGGACATGCGCCGTGTCGTCGGGTTCTGCGCTTCGGGCGTCAGGCAAAGCACCTGGGCGCTGTGCTTGCGGCAGGCCGCCTCCAGCGCCTCGGGGACGATGCCGTCCTCGTCCAGCTCCACCGTCACGACATCGGCCCGCGCCGCCCGCGCGGCATAGCGAAAGCCGGGATAGGCCAGTTCCTCGATCAGAACCGCGGGCCGCTCGCCCCGCAGGCAACAATCAAGGATCAGGTTGATCGCGTTCTGCCCGCCATGGGTCAGCGCCAGATCGTCCGCCGTCACCGGCCCGAGGATCCGGCCCTCAAGCCAGCCGCAGATCTCTTGCCGCAACGCCGTTTCGCTGCCCTGGCTGGCATAGTCGAGCCAGCCCGCATCCGTCCGCGCGGCCATGTCGAGAAGGGCCGCCCGGAAGGCCTCCGCCTGCCCCACCTCGGGCAGTTGTGGCGGGCGCAGATCGACGGTGCCGCCCCGTGCGCCCGCCCGACGGTCCATGTAAGAGATTGTGTCGGCCCAAGGCGGGGCGATTGTGCCGCCACAAACGTACCCCGTCCGACGGTCGCATCCAGCAGCCCCTCCTGGGTCGCCAACTGGTAGGCCCGCGCCACGGTTCCCGGCGTAAGTTGCAGCCGCCACGCAAGATCGCGCACCGTCGGAAGTTGGGAATTCGCGGGCAGGTCGCCCGCCCGGATCGCATCGCGCAGGGCGCGCGACAGCGAGAGGTATTTCGGCCCGGGGAACAGCGCCAGGTCAGGCGTCCAACTTGTATCAGTCACAATGTTTCTCTGGCGACTCAATTGGGGGTATTGTTAGATTTATCCTACGGTGAACGCTACATTGTATCAATACAAAAAAGGAGAGCCCCGTGTTTCGCGCCGCGCATCTGACGACCGCCCAGCACCGCCCGATCGGCAAAGGTCTTGCCCTTGTCGCGCTGACTGTCATGGCCTGGCGCGCACGGCGCAAGGATCGCACCAGCCTTTCGCGGCTTGACCCGCATCTCTTGCGCGATATCGGCCTTGATGAAGGAACCGTGGCGGTGGAATGCGCCAAACCCTTCTGGCGCCGCTGATCCGCGCCCATCCACCAAAAAGAAAGCCCGCCTGAGGCGGGCTTTCTTTCGTTCCGGGTCGGGAAGGATCAGCGCTTGGAGAACTGGAAGCTCTTGCGCGCCTTGGCCTTGCCGTATTTCTTGCGTTCCACGACGCGGCTGTCGCGGGTCAGGAAGCCCGCGGCCTTCAGGGCGCCACGCAGGCTCGGTTCGTAAAGCTGCAGCGCCTTCGAAATGCCGTGCTTCACGGCCCCCGCCTGCCCCGACAGCCCGCCACCGGCGACAGTGGCCATCACGTCGAACTGACCCTCGACATTGGCAATCTGGAACGGCTGGCGGAGGATCATCTGCAGCACCGGCCGGGCGAAATAGGCCGCCATTTCCTTGCCATTCACGGTGACCTTGCCCGATCCGGGCTTGATCCAGACGCGGGCGACCGCGTCCTTCCGCTTGCCCGTCGCATAGGACCGGCCAAGCTTGTCACGCACCGCGACACGGGGCGCTGCGGCTTCGGTCGCCGCCGCGGGCGTGCCGACGGCCGATTTCAGATCGTCCAGGGATTTGATGTCGGCCATGGTCATGCGCTCCGGGTGTTCTTCGGGTTCAGCGCGCCGACATGAGAACGGTCGGTTGCTGAGCTTCATGCGGATGGGCGGCGCCGGCATAGACGCGCAGATTGGTCATCTGCTGGCGGCCAAGGCGATTGCGGGTGATCATGCGCTCCACGGCCTTTTCGACCACACGCTCGGGATGCGCGCCGTCCAGCACCTGCTTCGCGGTGCGGCTCTTGATGCCGCCCGGGTGGCCGGTGTGCCAGTAATAGACCTTGTCGTTGCGCTTGTTGCCCGTCATCTGGACTTTGTCCGCGTTGATGACGATGACATTGTCACCCATGTCCATATGCGGGGTGAAGGTCGGCTTGTTCTTGCCGCGCAGGATATTTGCGACGATCGTGGCAAGGCGGCCCAGAACGATGCCTTCGGCGTCGATCAGGATCCACTTCTTCTCGATGTCCGCAGGAGTTGCGGTAAAGGTTTTCATCTCTCGTGTCCCATGAGGAGAATGGGGGGCCGTGGCCCCAATTCGGATGCGGGCTTATCGCCGAATGAGGTGAGGCCGTCAAGCGCAAGACGGCATATAAAGTTGCTATAAAACAATGGGTTGGAATGTAGGTATTATATTACCCCAAATGAACAGCCTTGCCCGCCCGCTACCGAAGCCGCGGCGGGGTCGCGGGATCGGTGCCGGGTGCGGCCGGTCCTGTCTGCCTCTCGGGCTCCGGCAGGTCCAGCCGCAGGGCCACCCGCGCCATCGTCACCGCCGCCGGATCGCCTGTCCGCAGGAAGGCAACATCGATCTCTCCCGCATCGACGCCAGAGAAGATCAGCGCTTCGGAAGCCGCCCGCGCCAGAACGGTTTCCGTGCCGGGCAATGCATCCAGAAAGGCCAGCATATGGCCCTGCCGCCCACCGATGTAGCGCACCCCTGCCAGAAGGGCCGCGGTGGCCAGGCCACCGGCCCTGGCAAGCTTGGCGTCAAGCCCGGTGAGCACCGCTTCTGGCAGACCCTTGGGCGGATGAAAGCTCTCTGGCCGCCCCTCCGCCTCGACCGGGCCTGTCTCCAGCGCCTCGGCCAGCCAGTCCATCGCCTCGGCCGGAAGCAGCATTGAGGAGGGTGCGACGCCAAGGTTCACGCCAAAGCCGATCCCCTGCCCCTTCAGCATTCCCGCGATCACCCGACCGGGCAGCGCCACATAGGGCGCGACCCCCGCGGAAAACGCGGCCAGACGCTCCTCCCGGTCAAAGGCAAGGACGACCGGCCCGCTTTCCAGGGCGAAGATCTTCGGATCGATCCGGTCGCCCTCTGCCTCGCGCTCCAGCAACAGGAACATCTCGCCATCCGCCAACCGCTCGTAGAACCTGAGGCGGAGCACCTCGCTCTCCGGGTTGGCCGAGATGGCGGCATGCGCGGCGTCGAGCAGTGTCACCGGTTCAGTCATCCATCACCTCCCGCACCCGAGCGCGCAGTTCCGCCACCAGTTCGGCCTCGAACCAGGGATTGCGTTTCAGCCATCCCGTATTGCGCCACGACGGATGCGGCAAGGGGAAGATGCCGCGCTCTGCAAGGCCACGCCATCCCGCCACCGCAGCCGTGACCTCCCGCGTGCCAAGATGCCAGCGGAGCGCGGTGCCGCCGACAAGCAACGTCAAGCGCAATCGCGGCAGCGCAGAGATCACCCGCGCTCGCCAGGTTGCCGCGCAGACGGGCGGCGGCGGCAGATCCGCGCCCCGGGCATCATAGCCGGGAAAGCAGAAGGCCATCGGCACCACCGCAACGCGCGACAGATCATAGAATTCCGCTGGCTGAAGGCCGGTCCAGTCGCGCAGCCTGTCCCCCGACCGGTCGGCGAAAGGCTGGCCCGAGGCATGAACCCGTGCCCCCGGCGCCTGCCCGGCGATCAAGAGCCGCGCGTCGGGCCGGAACCAGACGACAGGCCGCGGCGCATGCGCCGTTGCGGTCGCGGCAAAGCGCGGGGCACAGATGCGGCAGGCGCGGATATCGTCGACGAGGCTCACCCCCCAGGTTTACGCCGCCGGTGCGGCAAGGCTCAAGCCCCGGAATACGGCGGCCAGAAGGCGGCGGAAAACCGGGCATCCGGCCCGGGTGGCTTGTCAATGGCAAGGCGGGCTGGCCATAATGCCGCCGAAAGTGGACCGTATCCGCCTGGCATGGGAAAGCCGCGGCAAGGATGATACGGCGTGTTAACCTTGGGCGGCTATACGGGTCTTGAAGACCATGCTGCGGCTGGGCCGTGAGGGCGGGAATGATCGAGTTTCAGGGTGTGTCCAAGTCGTACTGGACGGGAATGCAGCGCAAGGTGATCCTTGACCGCGCTTCCTTCCGGATCGAGCTTGGCAATTCGCTCGGCATTCTGGCCGCCAATGGCACCGGCAAGACCACGATCATCAACATGATGGCCGGGCTTGAAAAACCCGACGAGGGGACGATCGTCAAGACCTCGCGGGTCTCGTTCCCGCTTGGCTTCATGGGGGGCGTCATCGGCAAGCATTCGGCGCTGGAAAACTCCCGCTACATCGCCCGCCTCTACGGCCTCGACCCCGATTATGTGGAGAGTTTCTGCCGCTGGGTCTGCGGACTTGGCGAGTATTTCGAAATGCCGCTGTCCACCTATTCCTCCGGCATGCGGTCACGCTTCAGCTTCGCGCTGCTTCTGGCGCTGGAATTCGACATCTATCTCATCGATGAGGGGATGCCCGGAACGGCCGATGTGGAATTCAACCGCAAGGCCGGCAACATCCTGCGCGAACGGCTGGAAAACGCGACGGTTGTCATTGTCTCCCATTCCGCGCAGACATTGCAGAAGTTCTGCCGCAGCGCCGCCGTGCTGAAAAACGGCAGGTTCTATCAATTCGACACGTTGGAAGAGGCGAAGCGGCTCTATGACTACGAAGCCTAAGGCGATCCGGTATCACACCGGCCCATCCGGCGCGGCCGCACCGGCACGGCAACCGGTATCCGGAGAATTGCTTTTCGACAATCACGATGACGGTTTTGGCGAGCGGGAGTTCCCGACCGCTGCCGGACCCGAACCATCGGTCCGCGTGGTGAAAATGCCGCGCGAGCCTGCCACGCCCGCGACTGAACGCAGCGCCGCCCTCGATGCCATTGCGGCGGAGGGGCTGACGGGCCGTCAGCTGCGCACCGCACGCAGGATCGCACAGCGCAACAACCTTGCCTTCGCCTCGGATTTCGAGGCGGTCCTGATGCTGCGGGAGGCTGGAATAGATCCGTTCAAGCGGTCGTCGATGCTGGAACTGGTCTCGCCGGAGGATCCGGCCGTAGCGCCAGCTCCCGAGAAGACCCCCGAGGTCGCGCCGCCTGCCGCGAAGGAAGGCAGCCGTGCCCTCACGCGTCTGCCGGGCGATGCGGTGCGCCTGCCCGATGCGCCAAAGCCGATCAACCTGCCCTCGCCGGAGGATCGCGCCAGGGCAAGTCAGGCCAGCGAGATTCTGAAGATGCAGCGCGAGATCGCGCGCCGCCGCCGCCGCAAGCTCGCACTTCTTTCGGCCCGCCTGTTCGTCTTTGTCTTCCTGCCCACATTCCTTGCGGGCTGGTATTACTATACGGTGGCAACACCGCTGTACGCGACCCGGTCCGAATTCGTCATTCAGCAGGCCGAACCGGCCGCGGCCTCGGGTCTCGGCGGGCTCTTTTCGGGAACCGCACTCGCCACCTCGCAGGATTCGATCGCTGTCCAGGGCTATCTGCAGTCACGCGATGCGATGCTGCGCCTTGACGCGGACTCGGGCTTTCGCGCGCATTTTCAGGGCGACAATATCGACATGCTGCAACGGCTCGCCCCCGATGCGACGCTGGAAAAGGCCTATCGCGTCTACAAGAAATTCGTCAAGATTTCCTACGATCCGACCGAAGGCATCGTGAAGCTGGAGGTGATTGCCGCCGATCCGAAAACGGCGGCGGCCTGGGCGAACCAGCTGATCGCCTATGCCGAGGAACAGGTCGATCATCTGACGCAACGCTTGCGCGAAGATCAGATGAAAGGCGCCCGCGAGGCCTATGTCGAGGCGGAAGCCGCGGTGCAGGATGCGCAGCGCCGCGTGATCGACCTGCAGGAGAAGTTCAAGGTCATCTCCTCGGAAGTGGAGGTCGGGCTTCTGACCGCGCAGATCGGTGCGCTTGAAGGCCAGCTGTCGCAAGAACGGCTGTCGCTGGCGCAGATGGAGGCGAATGCCGAGCCGAACCAGGCCCGGATGGAGCCGGTGAAGCGCCGCATCGCCACGCTCGAGACGCAGATCGCCGACCTGCGCTCCAAACTGACGGAAAGCACGGGCGGCGAGGAATCGCTGGCCCGGGTGCAGGGCGAACTGCTGGTCGCGCAGGCCGATGTGCAGACACGGCAACTTATCCTTGCCCAGACGTTGCAGGCGATGGAAAACTCCCGCAGCGAGGCGAACCGCCAGGTGCGCTACCTGTCGCTTTCCGTCAGCCCGACGCCGCCGGACGAGCCGACCTATCCGCAGGCCTTCGAGAATACGCTTGTGGCGATGTTGATCCTCATGGGGATATACCTCATGGTCTCGATGACCGCCGCGATCCTGCGGGAACAGGTCTCTGCCTGAGGTTCGGATGATGGATGTGACAATCGGCGGGCTCACGGTCGGCAACGACCGCCCGCTTCTGGTGATCGCGGGGCCCTGCCAGCTGGAAAGCCTCGACCACGCCCAGATGATCGCCGGCCGGATGGCAGAGGCATGCGCCGCGGCGGGCGCGCACTTTGTCTTCAAGGCAAGCTACGACAAGGCAAACCGGACCTCGCTGAAAGGCAGGCGCGGCCTTGGCATGAAAGAAGGGCTCACGGTGCTTGCTGCCGTCCGGTCCATGGGGTTTCCGGTGCTGACCGATGTCCATGACATCGCTCAGGCGAAAGAGGCGGCGACGGTGGTCGACGTGATCCAGATCCCCGCCTTCCTCTGCCGCCAGACCGATCTTCTTCTGGCGGCAGGCGAAACGGGCGCCGTGGTCAACATCAAGAAGGGCCAGTTCCTTGCCCCCTGGGATATGGCCAATGTCGCCGAAAAGGTCGCCTCGACCGGCAACAGCAGGATCTTGCTGACCGAACGCGGGGTGAGCTTCGGCTATAACACGCTGGTCGCTGACATGCGCAGCCTGCCGATCATGGCGCAGACCGGCTATCCCGTGATCATGGACGCGACCCATTCGGTGCAGCAACCCGGCGGTCAGGGGTCAAGTTCCGGCGGCCAGCGCGAATTCGCGCCGGTGATGGCGCGTGCAGCGGTTTCGATCGGCATCGCGGGCGTGTTCATCGAAACCCATGAGGCACCCGATACCGCGCCGTCGGACGGTCCGAACATGATCCCGCTCGATCAGATGCCCGCACTGATCGAAAGCCTGATGGCGTTCGACCGGCTCGCCAAGGCCGATCCGCTGCGGGTCTAGCCTCTCAGCCGCTTTCGGCCTTCTTCTCCCAGCGGCCGCCCTCTTCCGACCAGTACTGCGCCGAAACACCCGCGCCGGTCAGCGCCTTCCACTGCGCCCGTGCCGTGGCAAGCCGCGCCTCATCCGCGCCGTCGAACAGGATCCAGACCCGCTCTGCCCCGGCGATCTCCTCCGCCGTCGGCTCTGCCCCGTCGATCAGGGCCAGCGCCTGCGCCCCGTTGACCGGGCCGCCCTGCCCGATCAGCACCGGCTGGTCCGCGTCATGCGGCCCGCCTTCACGCCCGTGCGGCAGAAAGCCATCCTCGGGGCCAAGCCAGAGCTGCCCATCCAGACGGTCGAGCGCGGCCGGGTTGGTGCCGCGGACCAGCACCCGCCATTCCTGCGCCAGCGCACGCGTTGCAAGCGCCGCCACCGTCTCGGCGAGGCTGGAGCGGGTCAGATGATAGAACATCACCACGCCCACGGCGGCCCTACCCCTTTTCGAACCGGTCCCGGATCATCCGGTCAAGCGCCATCACGCCCCATCCCGTCGCCCCCTTGGGCGCCAGCGAGGTATCGTTCTTCAACAGCGCTGTTCCCGCGATATCAAGATGACACCAGGGCATGTCCGGCTTGATGAACCGTTTCAGGAACTGCGCCGCGGTGATCGCCCCGCCCTCGCGCCCGCCGACATTCATCATGTCGGCGATGCGGGATTTCAGCTTCGCGTCATAGGAATCACCCATCGGCATCATCCAGGCGCCCTCGCCTTCCGCAGCCGCCGCTTTGAGGAAGGCGGAGGCGAGCGGGACGTCATTGGAAAAGACGCCCGCGTTTTCATGCCCGAGCGCGATGATGATCGCGCCGGTCAGGGTGGCAAGGTTGATGATCCCGGTCGGACGGAACCTTTCCTGCGCGTACCAAAGCACGTCCGCAAGCACCAGCCGCCCTTCGGCATCGGTGTTGATCACCTCGATCGTGTCGCCTTTCATCGAGCGCACAACATCGCCCGGTCTTTGTGCCCGGCCGTCGGGCATGTTCTCCACCAGCCCCACTAGCCCCACGACATTGGCCTTCGCCTTGCGCAGGGCAAGCGTACGCATCACGCCCGCCACCACGCCGGCACCGCCCATGTCCATGGTCATCTCTTCCATGCCGGCGGCCGGTTTGATCGAGATGCCGCCGCTGTCGAAAACCACGCCCTTGCCCACCAGTGCGAACGGCGCTTCGCCCTTCTTGCCGCCGTTCCAGTGCATGACCACGACCTTCGAGGGACTTTCCGAGCCCTGCCCGACGCCCAGAAGCGCGCCCATGCCAAGCTTCAGGAGTTCCGGCTCCTCCAGGATCTCCACGTCAAGGCCAAGCTCCTGCATCGCCGCAAGCCGGGCGGCAAAATCGTAGGTCGTCAGCACATTGGCGGGTTCGTTCACCAGATCCCGGGTGAAGAAGACACCTTCGGCCACCGCCGCCATCGGCGCGGCCGCCTTGGCCACCTTTTCGGCATCCGCCACCATCATCGCGACGGCGCCCGGATCTTTCTTCTCGCCGGTCTTGTGGGCGTTGAATTCATAGGCCCGCAGCGCGAAGCCAAAGGCGATATCGGCCGCGCGCGGATGGCTTTCGCCAAGGATCAGGCAAGGCGTTGTGCCATGGCCCTTGCCGATCGCGCCACCGGCCTTGCGGGCCTCTGCGATATCGGCGCGTTTCGAAAGCCGCACCAGCAGCAGCACATCGACCGCCAGCCCCGAAGGAAACGACATCTCCAGCGCCTCGCCCGGTTTCAGCTTGTCGAAGGCGTCTGACGCCACAGCCCGGCTCAGCGCGCCCTTCATCGCCCGGTCAATCCTGCGGGCCGCGGGGCTGAGCGTGGAGCCCGGTTCGGCCAGAAGGGCCATGCGTCCGGTCTGGCGGGCAAGGGCCTCCAGATCGGTGTCGCGGAACCGGATGGGGAGCGGGTGGGACATGTCATCTCTCGCAAATGAAGGGGGCGGCAAAGCTCTGCCGGAACGCTACATTCAGCCGCCCCGATTGGCCAGATAGGAGTTTTCGCTGCCGGTGAATTCCGCTAGGGTCGCCGCAACATCTTGTGGAGGCATTGCGGCACGTGTCCAGATTCGACAGATATCTCCTGTCGCAACTGCTTCAGCTGTTTGGCTTTTTCTCGCTCGTTCTGGTGGCCGTCTACTGGGTGAACCGCGCGGTGGGGCTGTTTGACCAGCTGATCGGCGATGGCCAGTCGTCGCTGGTGTTTCTGGAGTTCACGCTCCTGACCCTGCCGAACGTCATCCGTCTGGTGCTGCCGGTGTCCGCCTTCGCGGCAACCGTCTATGTCATCAACCGTCTGATGCAGGAAAGCGAGCTGGTGGTGATGCAGGCCACCGGCTTTTCCGCCTTTCGCATCGCGCGACCGGTGCTCTATTTCGGGCTCGCGGTGATGGCGATGCAGCTTGTGCTGGTGCATGTTCTGGTTCCGGCAAGCCAGCGGATGCTGACCAGCCGCAGCGCCGAGATATCCGAGAATGTGACCGCGCGCTTTCTCAATGCCGGGCAGTTCATGCATCCGGCCAAGGGGATGACGCTTTACATCCGCGACATCAGCCAGACGGGAGAATTGCGCGATCTTTTCCTTGCCGACGAACGGTCGGTGACATCGAGGGTCGTCTATACCGCGCGGCGCGCCCTGCTGGTACGGGGGGAAGACGCGCCGAAGCTTCTGATGTTCGACGGTGCGGCACAAAGCCTGACCCGGTCCGGCCGGCGCATGTCGGTGACGCGTTTTCCGACTTCACCCTTGATCTTGGCGATCTCGTCTCGAAGGGGCGGCGCGGCCGGATTTCCACGGATGAGCTTTCGACGCTGGAACTCCTCCGCCCCACTGACGAGATGATCGAGGCGACGCGGTCCAGCCGAGCCGAGCTCTTGAACGAGGGGCATTCCCGCTTTGCGACCCCGCTTCTGGCGGTTGCGGCGCCGCTGATCGGCTTTGCCGCGCTGATGCTTGGCTCATTCTCGCGCTTCGGCCTCTGGCGCCAGATGGGGATCGCCGTCGGGCTGCTGATCGCCACGCAGATGATCAATACCGCCGCCAATGCGCGGGCGATGAAAGATGAAAGCCTGCTGGCGCTGACCTATCTCGCGCCTGTCGGGGGGATCGGCATCGCGGTGGCCCTTCTCTGGTTCGCACAGCGGCCCCGGCGGCGGCGGGGGGTGCCTGCATGACCCTCAGCCTTTACATCGCGCGACGGTTTCTCTGGACGGTGACCAAGGTCTTTCTGGTGTTTTTCGGCATCCTCATGCTGATCGACATGATCGAACAGCTGCGCCGGTTTTCCAACCGGGGCGTCGGGCTGGCCGAGGCGATCGAGCTTTCGCTGCTGAACGTGCCGGAAACGCTGTACCGCGTGCTGCCGCTGATCATGATCATGGGATCCATCGCCATGTTCCTGGGCCTTGCCCGGTCGTCAGAGCTTGTCGTGGTCCGCGCCTCCGGCCGCTCCGGCCTTCGCTTTCTGCTGACACCGCTTCTGGTGTCCATCGCACTGGGGATGCTGATCGTCGCGGTCTTCAATCCGATCGTCGCCGGGACGTCGAAGCAGTATGAGACGCTCCGCGCAAGTTATGCCCGGGGTGACGGATCGGTGCTTTCGGTCGCCGATACGGGCCTCTGGCTCCGGCAGGGGACGGAAGATGGCCAGACCGTCATCCAGGCCGCACGCGCCAATCTTGACGGGACCGAGCTTACCGGGGTCACCTTCCTTACTTTCGGCCGGGACGGTCTGCCGCGCCTGCGGATCGAGGCTGCCTCGGCCCGGCTGGAGATCGGCGCCTGGGTGCTGACCGGCAGCAAAAGCTGGGATCTGACGGCTGACAACCCCGAACTCCGCGCGTCGAGCAGAAGGACGAGACACGGCTTGCCTCGGATCTGACACCGGAACGCATCCGCGACAGTTTCGGCACGCCCTCCGCCATTCCGTTCTGGGATCTGCCGACCTATATCACCGGGCTGGAGAACGCGGGCTTTTCGGCCAGGGCCTACAAGCTCTGGTTCCAGATGGAGCTTGCACAGCCGCTCCTCATGGCTGCGATGGTGCTGGTGGCGGCAGGCTTTACCATGCGTCATGTGCGCTTTGGCGGCACGGGAAAGATGGTGCTTCTTGCGCTTCTTGCGGGCTTTGGCATCTTCTTTCTCAGAAACTTTGCGCAAGCCCTTGGCAATAGTGGTCAAATCCCGATTTCCATCGCCGCGTGGAGCCCGCCTCTGGCGGCCATACTGATGTCGCTTGGCCTTCTTCTGCATCTGGAGGACGGCTGATGCTTCGTCTTCTGCGGATGGCCCTCTTCGTGATCCTCGGTCTCGGGGCGGTGCCGGCCATGGCGCAGGACCAGGCCTCGCTGATTTCCGACAGCCTCGAGATTACCGGAGACAGCCTGCTGATCGCGAATGGCAATGTCGAGGTGTTCTACCAGGGGCGCCGCCTCAAGGCGCAGCGGATCACCTATGATCAGTCCACCGACAGGCTGGAGATCATCGGCCCGATCGTGCTGACCGACGCTTCCGGCGATATCGTGATCCTTGCCTCGCAAGCCGATCTGGCCGCCGATCTGACCGAAGGCATCCTGACCAGCGCGCGGCTGGTGCTGAACCGCCAACTGCAGCTTGCCGCAGACCGGATGATGCGGGTCGGCGGGCGCTATACCGCGCTTGATACGGTCGTCGCCTCGTCCTGCAAGGTCTGCGCCAACGATCCGGTGCCGCTGTGGGAAATTCGCGCCAAGCGGGTGATCCATGATCACCAGGAACACCAGATCTATTTCGAGAATGCGCAGTTTCGCGTGGGCGGAGTGCCGGTTTTCTACATTCCCCGTCTGCGGATGCCGGACCCCTCGCTCGCGCGCGCGACCGGCTTTCTCAAACCCACGCTCCGGACCACTTCCGAACTGGGAACGGGCCTGAAGCTTCCCTATTTCATCGCCCTGAACGACTACAGCGACCTGACCCTCACCCCCTATCTTTCCACCAACAGCAGCCGGACGGTGGAACTTCGCTATCGCCGCAAGTTCCGCACCGGCGAGATCGAGTTGACCGGCGCGCTGTCGCGCGACGATCTTCGGCCCGGTGAGACGCGGGGCTACCTCTTTGCGTCGGGCCGGTTCGATCTGCCCGACAATTTCGATCTGACGTTCCGGGGCCGGACGGTCACCGACCCCGGCTATCTGCTGGACTACGGCATCCTGAACGCCGACCGGCTGGACAGCCGTCTTGAGGTGAAGCGGACGCGGCGCAACGAGCATATCTCGGGCCGGATCATCAGCTTTCAGACCCTGCGAGAGGATGAGGATGACACGACCATCCCGACCGTCTTCGCCGATCTGACCTTTCACCGGCGCTTCTCGCTTGGCCCGCTCGGAGGCGAAGGCGGGCTGCGGTTCCAGACCCACAACCACTATCGCAGTTCCACCAATCCATTCGATGGCTCGGACAGCGACGATATCGCCGATGGCCGGGATCTGGGGCGGATTTCGGCGCGGATCGACTGGCGGCGCAGCTTTTTGCTGCCCGGCGGGATCGAAGCCACGGTGCTCGGCGACCTGACGGCCGATGCCTACCGCATCTCCGAAGATGCCGCATTCGGGGGCAACACGCTCGCGCGCATGGCAATGTGGGTACGGAATTCCGCTGGCCCTGGGTGAAAGCGGGGTCAGGTGGCGGCACCCATGTGATCGAACCGGTGGTGCAGATGCTCTGGGCCTCGTCAGATACCGAAGAGTTGCCGAACGAGGATTCGACGCTTCTGGAATTCGACGAGGGCAACCTCTTTTCGCTGAACCGCTTTCCGGGTTCGGACGCGGTGGAGCGCGGCCCGCGCGCCAATGTCGGGATCAGCTGGACGCGCCATGATCCGAACGGCTGGTCGCTTGGCGCGACGGTCGGCCGCATCTTCCGCGACGAGGATCTCGACCAGTTCGGCCCCGCCTCCGGCCTTGACGGCAACCGGTCGGACTGGCTGGCCGCCGTCAACTTCGATCTCGCCGACGGTTTCGCCATGACCGGGCGGTTGATCATGGACGACGATTTGAAGGTGACCAAGGGCGAGGCGCGGGTCACGCTCAACCGGCCGAGAACCGCCATCGCCACATCGGTGATCTGGGCGGTTGCCGATCCGTTGGAGAACCGCGACGATCCGACGGAGGAGTTCACCTTCAACGCCCGCTACAAGGTCGATCCCGCCTGGACGGCAAAGATGTCTGGCCGCTATGATTTCGTCGCCGACCGGGGTACCCTCGGGGCCCTGGGTCTGGAGTTCCGGAATGAATGCATCCGGCTTGATGTTTCCCTCTCGCGTCGGTTCACGTCCTCGACTAGTGTGACGCCGACAACGGATTTCGAGCTGTCGGTCGACCTGATCGGCTTTGGCAGCGGGGTAAAACCCGGTCCGTCACGCACCTGCCGCGGTTAGCGGCGTGATCTGAGCAAGAGCGGGCAGAGACCCGCGCAGAATGAACGGCTGAGGCAATGGCACGATCCTTTCTGAAACGGCAGTTTGCGGCTCTGATCCTTGGCCTGGGGCTTGTGATCCCCGCGGCGGCCCAGGATCTCTATGCCCCGCGACTTTACGTGAATGACCGCGCGATCAGCGAGTTCGAGGTGCAGCAGCGCATGCTGTTCCTGCAGGTGCTGCGCGCGCCCGGAAATCCGGAGGAAGAGGCGCTGAAGGCGCTGATCGAGGACCGGCTTCGCCTGACCGAAGCGGACCGTCTGGGGCTGAAGCTCACGGAGGAGCAGGTCAAGGCAGGGATGACGGAATTTGCCGCGCGCGCCAATCTGTCGACCGAACAACTGGTTGCCGAACTGGAGAAGGTCGGCATCGCGGCCGAAACCTTCCGTGACTTTGTGTCCGCCGGGCTTTTGTGGCGCGAGGCGGTGCGGGCGCGGTTTCTGGGCCAGGTGCCGATCAGCGAGGCCGATGTGGATCGCGCGCTCGAGGCATCGGCACGTCCGCGCGCGCTGAAGGTTCTGGCGTCGGAAATCGTGATCCCGCTGCAGCCCGGGCAGGAGCAGGATGCGATTGCGCTGGCCGAGCGGCTGTCGGACGAGATCGGCAGCGAGGCGGAATTCGCTGCCGCCGCGCGCAGATATTCCCGTGCCCCCACCGCATCGCGCGGCGGGCAGCTTGACTGGGTGCCGCTGGCCAACCTGCCCGCCGCGATCGGCA
>JAAURK010000304.1 GCA_012032275.1 Tabrizicola sp. | reverse complement strand
TCGAAGCGGGGCTGATCGCATGCGAAGGTGCCAGCAAGAAGGCATTCACGGTTCGCGTTCCCTTGGAGGCTGCGGAGATCAAGCGCGAGCTGCTTGATGCCGATTTCCTCAAGACCAACCCACCACCCGCTAGCGACATGCCTAGGCGGGTGACTGCGGTTATCGTCAAGCGGATGCAGATGCTTCGCGATCTGGTTGCCGGGGCCTTCGTGCATCTGGTGGGCGATACTTGGCGAGAACCGCAAGGAACTGTCCGGGCCACGCAGGTCAGGCCATGTGATCCGCCTCGGCTGGACCCGCGAAGGCCAGAGGCATCACCGCCACCAGCCGCCAAGCCGCTTCTCGATATGCCGCCGTCTGCCCAAGAGTTGGTCCGGAAAGCCATGTCGAAGCAGAGGGCCGGTCCGAGCTGATCTTCCATTCTCAGCAAAGAAGGCTAGCCACAGGTGCTGCCCTGTCAGCGTAGGGCCGAGGGGCCCCGGCGAAGGCCGGGGTTTCGGCCCGGTCCAGTCTGCCTAGCTACCCGCAGGGCAAGCCGCCTCTTGGGGTGGCTTGGGCAGGCTGGGGATCGCCCGCAGAGCTGATTTTTGCACCAAAAATCATTCTGAAAAAGGGGCGTAGCCCTTCTTGTTCTATATGTTCTATATGTTCTAGGCCGAATTCATCAATGAAAACAAAGGTGTTTTGCGTTTCAGGTGACAAATGGGGGCGCCGAAGTGACAAATGGGGGCCGTGAAGTGACAAATGGGGGCAACGTGTAGACATTGACTGGTGACAAAAAGTCATCGACAAATGTCAACATGACAAAGACCACGAAAGTCGCCTCTGACCGGGCCTATGACGACACCAAGACGGTCCTGCCAGCGGAGTTCGCGCGGGGGGTCTACATCCAGCATGCGCCCTCGGCACAGGCCCTGAAGCTCATGCACCTGATGATCGCAGTCGCAGGCGGTCGCATGGCCGAGGATGTCATGCACGAGATCAAGGGATCGGACATTCGGCAGATCAAGGGCATTCGGAAGCACAGCAAGGAAAGCCTCGTGCCGCTCTTCGCCGAAATCCGCGCCGTGACGGTCATCTACGACGACACGCTCACCAAGCAGGTCACGATTGGCGGCTTCCTCGATACGGCCAAGGTCGATTACCGCTATGACGACCACGGCGAGATCAAGGTGCGCTGGTGGTTCTCTCGCTCTTTCCGGGACACTGCCGCCGACTCGACCCACTGGGCGATCATGGATCGCCAGACCGTCTTCGCCCTGCGGTCGAAATACGCGATCCAGCTCTTCCAGCACATCGCTTCAAGGACCGGGCAGCAGTTCAAGAACAGTGAACGGTTCTCGGTCCACAGCCTGCGCGCGATCCTGGCCGTGCCCGAAGGCAAGCTGATGCGCTTCGCTGACCTGAATCGTCGTGCGCTTGCACCTGCCATCGACGAAATCAACCAGCTCTCCCGCTTCACCCTGTCGGTGCGGCCAATCATGGATGGCCGCTACATCGACGAGGTTGAAGTCTCATGGGAAGAGAAGGCAGACGCGACACCTGCGAAGCGGGAGCTTGACCGCCCGAAGGCAGGCAGGAAAGCGCGCCGCGACGGCTCGGCCGAGACGGTTACCGCTGGCTTCCCCGCTTCGGGCAGCATCGAGTTTGATGAACGCTGGAAGGCCCTCAAGCGGGCGGCGGGCTGCAACATGGACAATGCCATGATTGCCGAGAAATTCCGGGCATGGTGCGCCGGGAAGGGTCTCGCCCTTGATGCGCAGAACATCGAGCAGGCATTCAGCAGTTTCTGCGCCAAGGTTGGACGGGTATGATACACGCAACACTTAGACAGTCGAATTAGACGATGCGCGACCCTATGAGATACACCCTTGGAACTGCGGCAAAAGCCACTGGAAAGACCAAGACTACAATCCAGCGCGCAATCTCCACTGGCCGAATATCAGCGAAAAAACTTAGCAATGGCGCATATGCCATTGATCCTTCCGAACTTCATCGTGTCTTCCCGCCCCTGTCGAGCGCTACCGTCTCGCGGAACCCCAAATTAGACTTTACGGGACTCCAAGATGAGACCATTGGAATCCGGGTGAAGGCAGCTTCACTGGAAGCCGAAAACATCGCCTTGCGGGCAGCCTTGGACAGAGAGCGTGAGGTGCTGGACGAAGTGCGGGCCGACCGGGACGCATGGAAGCAACAGGCCACGACCCTTCTGGCCGCACCGCCGAAGCGCAGGAGCTGGTGGCCTTGGGGGAGCGGATCGTGACCGAAGAGACGCCGCCGCCACGGATCGCACCCCGCCTCAAGTCGGCCCCGCGCATCCGTCAGGTCTACTGGTGCGACCTGCCGGTGGATGCGCAGCTCCCCGAGTTCTGGAAGCGCCGCCCGGTCTTGATCGTCTCGAAGACGGCCACCCTGAACGGCGCGGTCCTCGTCCTGCCGTTCACCACGAAGTCGCAGCCCGACAACCCCATGGCCTTCCCGATGGCTTCGCCTATCACGGGGAAGAAGTCATGGGTGATCTGCGACTACCTGACCACGGTGGCGGTGAGCCGGCTGCACATGCCGGGTCGGGCGGTGCCCCGGATCAGTCAGGAGGACTTTAACCGGATCATAGGCATTGCCCTGCAAAATCTCCCGCGCCCGGATCATTGAATTTGTCCGCCGATGCGGATATATTCGGGACAGATACGGCGCGGGCCTGTCCCGTGTCCGCTGCCCGTCTCGGCGGGAATCAGGTGCGAAGGGGTGGCTATGCCACCCCTTTCGTCATTCCGGGGGGCAGGGGAGGCCGCGATGACCACCAGCGATGACGATGCTGCCCTCTTGCGCGAGACGCTGCGCCGCCGTGCTGAAGGCGAGGCAGAGTGGGGCCGCAAGTGGGACGCGCAGGACACCGTGGCGCTCCTGATCCTGTCGGCCAAACTCGGTGCCCTCAACGAAGAGGATCGGCAGAGACCGCAGGCGCAGGGCTGGTGACACCCCGCCGCCACCGACCGTGAGCGGGCCGCAGCCCATTCCAGCGCCGCCCCAAGAGGGCGGCAAGCCCCCACCCCCGCCCCCTCGTCGCCCGCAAAGCGGGCAGGGGGGCAGACCGGGGCGCTGGAACCTTCAGGGCTGCTTTGACGGCCAGACAGCCCCCGCCGCGCAAGCGCGCCAATCCCGGGCCGTGACCGGGCCGGGATTGGTAAAGCATCTGGGGGCAGTCCAGCCGTCAATCCGCGCTCCGCACCATCGGCATCGGCTCCGCGCCCTCGATCCGACCGCCCCCCACAAGGCTGGGGCGGATCGGGGGCGCACGGCCTGAAGGGCCGTTCGGCAAGCCGACTCGGGCGGCGCAGGTTCGTCCAGGCGCAAGCCATGGATGGGCCGGAGAAGCCCGCGCAGCGGCCCGCCTTTTTTGACCGCCCACAGGGTGGCCAAAAAGGGTAAGCGGGTTACCCTTCTTGAAAAGAGGGGTAATGTGCGGTCACGTCATGGGGAAATCCGGGTCAGCGAGAGTGAAGGCGGGTGACGCGGCATATGGCGGGGCGATGGTGAAGCATGAGCTGCGGGATGACTACAACGGCGCAATGCGCGCAATGCGGAGCGAGCGGAGGGATCCACCGTTGCTCTGGTCGCCGCATGCTTCCGGGGCGTCCGCCGAGATGGTGGAGATTGAGCGCATCAAGGCGCTGATCGAAGTTGCTGAAGGCCGCCGCAACTTCACGCTGATGGATGCCTATGACGCTCATGTCAGTGGGGCGAAGCGACGGGCAGATTCCACGAAGCTGTTCCAGCATGCCTTCCTGCAATTCCCCACCGATATCGAGATCGCCCCGGAGAGCGAACGGGAAATGCTCGCCCAAGGCGTGGCCTTCATCAACCGGACCTACGGCGGCAATGCGGTGTTCCATGCCCGGCTGGACCGGGACGAGGTGGGCAGGCATGGCGTCGATGTGTTCTTCGCGCCGCGCTACCAGAAGACCACCGCAAAGGGCACGGAGGACTGGATCAGCCTGTCGAAGTTCAGCAAGGAGCTGGCGCGGGAACGCTTCGGCCAGCGGCAGAAGACCGCGAAGGACCGCAAGACGGGCAAGTTCGAGCCGGTCACCGACAAGGCTGGAAAGCCCGTGATGGTCTGGAACGACAGCGGATACTTTCAGGGCCGTGCCTTGCAGGACGCTTTCTTCGAGCACCTGCGCGACGGCATGGGCCTGAAATGGGCCGTGCGGGGCGCGCGCAAGAAGACCCGCGAGGACGACTGGATGACCCCCGAGCAGGTTGGCGCCGAGAAAGACCTCCAGAGAGCGCAGGAGAGGGCCGCAGAGGCCCACAGGGAGGCGCAGGAGGCCCGGAGGCAGGCGGACACCCTGCGGGCCTCTCTGGGGCCTCTGCGGGCCGCTGTGGAGGCTCTGGAGGCATGGGAGGCAGACAAGGCCCGCGATGCATGGTGGGAAATGCCCCCAAAAGAGCGGGTGGAGGTCCAGAAGGCCAAGGTTGAGGCGGCCCGGAATGAGCCGCCCGAAATCCTCGAACCGCTGCGCCGCGAACTGCGTCAGCTCGAAGCGGAAGCTGGACTGATGCTGCGCGTTACCAGCGTCGATGTCGAAGCGGGGCTGATCGCATGCGAAGGTGCCAGCAAGAAGGCATTCACGGTTCGCGTTCCCTTGGAGGCTGCGGAGATCAAGCGCGAGCTGCTTGATGCCGATTTCCTCAAGACCAACCCACCACC
>JAAURK010000034.1 GCA_012032275.1 Tabrizicola sp. | reverse complement strand
CCGACGGCGGCGCGGGTCTGCACGAGCGCGGCTTCCTTCGCGGCACTGTTCGCGACCGCAGCCGCCAGTGCCGCGCGGTACTGCGGCAGGCTGTCCAGTTCGGCAATGGGCTGGCCCTCGGTCACGAAATCGCCTTCGGCAACCAAAAGCCGGGCAACGCGCGCATCGCCCGCCCCGAACGGCGGCGCAATCACGATGGCATCGCCCTCGGGGCGAACGCGGCCCAGCGCGACGACGGTCTTGTCCGCAATCGTCGCCGCGGTCCCGGTTACTGTCACGGGCGCGGGCACTGCGATGGGTGCCGAGCTTCCCGCCCCCGGCTGAAGCCCCGTCGCGCCGAAAAACGCGCGCAGCGCAGGCGGCTGGAAATACATGCCGATCACCGCACCGCTGAACAGCACGCCCATCACCAGCGGAATCCGCCACAGCCGAAGGCGCCCGAACCAGCCCGGGGCCGACTGCCGCGGATCGGCGGGGGGCGACACTGTACCCTTGCCATTGTCGCTGAGGGGAAGGGGCGATCCGTCGTTCATGACTGTCCGCTTGATTAATGACTCTACGGTCATTAACATGAGCCCAAAGGAGCGGCAATGCAAGACCCCACACCAGAGAGCGAAAAGAAACGCCAGCGCCGCAAGGAGGCCCGCCCTGCCGAAATCATTGCGGCGGCGATGCGGCTTTGGGCCGAGCGCGGATTTGCGGCCACGCGGCTGGAGGATGTGGCCGCGGGCGCGGGCATCGCAAAGGGGACGATCTACCGCTACTTTCCTTCGAAAGAGGCGCTGTTCGAGGCAGCGCTGCAGGACAGGATCGCCGCGACGATGGACCGCGCCCGAGAGATGGCGCAGGGCTTTGACGGGCCGACCGAGCAAATGCTCACAGGATTCTTCGAAACCATCCGGGCAGAGCTGGTCGACGGCGGCTCATCGGTCTTTCTGCGTGTACTTCTGTCCGAAGGGCACCGTTTCCCCGCCCTCGTCGCGCGCTATGAAAAGGTCGCGCTGACCCGGGGCCTGTCGACGGTGCGCGCCATTCTTGCCGCAGGCGTGGCGCGGGGTGACCTGCGCCCCGAGGCGGTCGATTGCGACCCGCGCCTCATCATGGCCCCGGCGATGATGTTGGCCATCTGGGGCACCGTACTCAGCACGGAGGGCCTGCTCGACATCTCGGCCGCGCTCCGACAGCATGTGGCGATCCTGATCGGCGGGCTTGGCCGCCGGACGAAAGGGCGCGACTGAGGAAAGGTCCGACCACATCCAGAAAGCACCGCCAGCGGCCGCCGTCATGCGTCAGACGACCACCTCCTGCGCCTTCTGTTCGCCGACGCCAAACACCCGTTTGTAGCGCTCGATCTCGCTTTTCGGTCCCATCGCCTTCAGCGGATTGTCCGAAAGCTTCACCGTGGGCCGCCCATTCGCACTCAATGCCTTGCAGACAAGGCTGAACGGGGCAAGCCTGTCATCGGCAACCAAGCCTTTGAAATCGTTGGTCAGCATCGTTCCCCAGCCGAAGGAGACCTTCACCCGTCCCTGAAACTGCCGGTAAAGCTCCTCAATCTTTTCGACATCAAGGCCGTCGGAAAAGATCACCAGCTTCTGGCGCGGGTCTTCGCCCCTTTCGCGCCACCAGCGGATCGCCGTTTCCGCGCCCGTGGCCGGATCGCCGCTGTCGATGCGGATGCCGGTCCAGCTTGCCAGCCAGTCGGGCGCATTCTTCAGGAACCCTTCCGTGCCATAGGTATCGGGCAGGATGATCCGGAGATTGCCGTCGTGCTCTTCGTGCCAGTCGGCCAGAACCTGATAGGGCGCCTCGGCGAGCTCGGCATCCGTGCGCGCGAGGGCCGAATAGACCATCGGAAGCTCATGCGCATTGGTGCCGATCGCCTCGATGTCGCGCTTCATCGCGATCTTGCAGTTCGACGTGCCGGCAAACTTGGCACCAAGCCCCTCCTGCATCGCCTGCACGCACCAGTCCTGCCACAGAAACCCATGCCGCCGGCGCGTGCCGAAATCGGCAATCCTCAGCCCGTCTATCGCGCGCAGCCGCTCGATCTTTTCCCAGAGCCGCGTCATCGCGCGGGCGTAGAGCACCTGCAGCTCGAACTTCCCCATGCCTTTCAGCACTGCCCGGCTGCGCAGCTCCATCAAAACGGCGAGGGCGGGGATTTCCCACAACATCACCTCCGGCCAGCGGCCCTCGAAGGTCAGCTCGAACTGGCCGTCGCGTTTTTTCCAGATGGTAGGCGGGCAGCCGCATGCCCTCGAACCATTCCATGAAATCAGACCGGAACATGTAGCGTTTGCCGTAAAAGGTGTTGCCGCGCAGCCAGGTGCTTTCGCCCCGGGTCAGGCTCAGGGATCGCACGTGATCCAGTTGCTCGCGCAGTTCGCCCTCGTCGATCAACTCGGCCAGCCGCACCCTGGACGAGCGGTTGATCAGGCTGAAGACCACGTTGGTATCCGGCTTGTTCCGGAAAATGGATTGGCACATCAGAAGCTTGTAGAAATCGGTATCGATCAGAGACCGCACGATCGGGTCAATCTTCCAGTTGTGGTTATGCACCCGTCCGGCGATATCCATCCCGCTATTCCTCCAGCCGCACGCCAGCGGCGCGCATCTTCGCCTGCGCATCGGCCAGCGATCCGTCCAGATCGATTGCGCGGCAGGCACCTTCGAGGACTGTCACCGCGAACCCCAGCCGCGCGGCATCCAGCGCCGAGTAGGCCACGCAGAAATCCGTCGCAAGGCCAACCAGCGTGACCGCGCTGATCCCCCGCGTCCGAAGGTAACCCTCAAGCCCGGTGGGCGTCGTGCGGTCATTCTCGAAGAACGCGGAGTAGCTGTCGATCATGCTGCGAAAGCCCTTCCGGATCACCATCTGCGCGGGATGGGTGGCCAGCCCCGCATGAAATCCGGCCCCCGGTGTTCCCTGCACGCAATGGGCGGGCCACAGTACCTGCGGGCCATAGGGCATCTCGATCACCGAAAAGGCGGCGGCACCAGGGTGATTGACCGCGAAAGAGCTGTGGTCGGCAGGGTGCCAGTCCTGCGTCAGCGCCACGACCGGAAACTCGGTCATCAGCCCGTTGATGCGCCCGACGATCTCATCGCCCCCCGCAACGGCAAGCGCGCCGCCTGGGCAGAAGTCGTTCTGCACGTCGATCACGATCAGCGCTTCGGTTTCGGATCGCATGGCGGGTCTCCTTGCTGGCCTGTTCATGCGTAAGGGCGGCACCGGGGCGGGTCAACCGGGATGCAGGCGGGGCTTGCCCTTCGCCGCGGTTGGCCATAACCCGGGCGCATGCTGACGGTTGCCGCGCTTTATCATTTCACCCGGTTTGACGACCCGGCCGCGCTGCGCGAGCCGCTTCTGACCCTTTGTGCCGAAACGGGGGTGAAGGGGTCGCTCCTCCTTGCGGCGGAGGGGATCAACGGCACCATTGCCGGGCCGCGCGAGGGTATCGATGCGGTCTTGGCGCGGATCCGCGCCCTGCCCGGCTGCGCCGCGCTGGAATGGAAGGAAAGTTACGCGGAATCAATGCCTTTCGGCAGAATGAAGGTGCGGCTGAAACGCGAGATCGTGACCATGGGCCTGCCCGATGTGGACCCATTGGCGGGCACCGGGCGCTATGTCGCGGCAAGCGACTGGAACGCGCTGGTCTTGAGCCCCGATGTGGCGGTGATCGACACGCGCAATGATTACGAGGTGACCATCGGCTCGTTCGCAGGCGCCGAAAACCCCGGCACCCGCAGTTTCAGCGAATTTCCCGGCTGGTGGCAAGCGAACCGCGACCGGTTTCACGGCAAGCGGATCGCCATGTTCTGCACCGGCGGCATCCGCTGCGAGAAATCGACGAATTACCTTATCGGCCAGGGGGTTGAAGAGGTCTACCATCTGCGCGGCGGGATTTTGAAATATCTGGAAGAGGTGCCAACGGATGCCAGTCTTTGGCAGGGCGATTGCTTTGTCTTCGATGATCGCGTTTCGGTCGGCCATGGGCTGAAACCGGGAAGCCTTGGGTCATGCGGGGCCTGCCGCCGCCCCGTCAGGCCCGAGGACCGCGCAGCTCCGGCCTTTGAGGAAGGTGTCTGCTGCCCGGCCTGCGCCGACGAATATGGACCCGAGGACGCGCGCGGTTCCGCGAACGCCAGCGGCAGATGGCGCTGGCCAAGGCACGCGGGCAGCGCCACCTCGGCCGCGCCGACTGACGAGGATCAAAGCTCTGTTTCTATTGCCTTTTCGTCACGCCGCCGTCTTTTCGGCAAGCATGTCCCGCACCATCGGGATCACCTTTTCCCCGTAAAGGCGCAGGCCTTCCATCAGTTGCTCATGCGGCATCGGACCGGTCGAATACTTCATGTCGAACCGCGCCAGCCCCAGCGACCTGACCGTCGCCGCGACCTTGCGGGCCACCGTCTCGGGGCTGCCGACATAAAGCGCGCCGTGGCGGACCTCTTCCAGAAAGCGGTCCTTGGTGACCGGGGGCCAGCCCCTTTCGCGCCCGATCTGGCCGAACATCGCCGCATAATGCGGCCAGAGCAGTTCCTGCGCGGCCTCGTCGGTCTCGGCCACGAAGCCCGGCGAATGCACGCCGACCGGCCGCGCCGGCTTGTTCAGTTGCTGGCAGGCCCGGTGATAGAGATCGACATAGGGCAGAAAGCGCCGCGCATCGCCGCCGATGATGGCCAGCATCAGCTGCAGATCCTGCCGCACGACACGGACGACCGATTCCGGGCTGCCGCCCACGCCAACCCAGACCGGCATCCCCTCTGGCCCAAGCGGCGGATAAACCGTCTGGTTTTTCAACGGGCTGCGGGTCTCTCCCGACCAGGTGACCCGATCCTCCCGCGCAAGCTTGGCGAAAAGGTCGAGCTTCTCCTCGAAGAGAAGATCGTAATTCGCCATGTCATAGCCGAAGAGGGGATAGCTTTCCGAAAACGATCCGCGCCCGAGGATCACCTCGGCCCGCCCGCCCGAAACGGCATTCAGCGTGGAAAAGCGCTGGAAGACCCTGACCGGATCGTCCGATGACAGCACCGTCACCGCTGTGCCAAGCCTGATCCGCCGGGTACGCCCGGCGATGGCGGCCAGCACGATCTCGGGTGAGGAGATCGCGAAATCGGGGCGGTGATGTTCGCCCAACCCGATGAAATCGATGCCGATTTCATCCGCCAGCACGGCCTCTTCCACCACGTCGCGCAGAACCTCGTCCTGCCGCTTCAACTGCCCGTCAGCGCCAAAAGACACGTCGCCGAATGTATCGATGCCGAGTGAGACTTGTTGATCCATGACTGCCTCCTGTTCAGCGCCGAACTTAAGCGGGTGATCCCGGGTTGCAACGGCGCTTTTGCGCACGGATACCCCCGCACGGCTGCACCATGGGCTGAAACCTTTGCGAATGCTGGATTAACTTGCCTGCTGCGGCGCCTTTCCCGCGCCGGGCGGACAAAGGAGCCTGCCCTGCCGAAGACACCGAATCGGCGCAACCCACGGTCAATTCAGCAGGAACGCCACAAGCATGGAGAAGCACCCGGCGAGCGCGAAATAGAACATCCCCCGCCCGCGATCGGTAGTCAGGACCAGTGTCGCAGAGACGATCGCGAGCACGGGGAGAAGCACCATGGCGGCCAGCGCGGCGGTCAGAAGCGCCTGCCCCGGTTGCGCCGTTGCGGGAAACGGGGATTGCGGATGCGTCAGAGCGACCCGGAGAATGACCGCGCCATAGCCGATCACGCCACCCGCGACCATCGGCAGGAAGAGGCTCTTCGGCCCGGGCGGCTTTTTCGCCCGGCGCTTGATTGCAAGTTCGGCTTCGAACAGATCCTGGAGGGTCTTGGAATCCGCCCGGTAATCGTCCGACACGTTGCCCTCCTGCGCCGCGCTATCTCAGCTGGTCGATCGTTGCGATCACCGAACCTACAAGGCCATAGTCCAGCGCCTCGTCCGTGGTCAGCCAGAAATCCCGCGCGGTATCGCGGGCGATCCGCTCTGGCGTCTGGCCGGTCGCGGCGGCGAAAAGAACGTGGAACCTTTCACGCATGATCTCGATCTGCCGCGCCTGGATCGACATGTCGGTGACCTTGCCGCCGATCCCGCCCGAGGGCTGATGCAGCAGGAACCGGGTATTGGGCAGGCAATAGCGGTCTTCCCTTGCGGCGGCGACGAAGATCAGCGCCCCGGCACTTGCCACCCAGCCAGAGCCGATGGTGCGGACCTTCGGGCGGATGAAGCGGATCACGTCATGCACCATGTCGCCCGATTCGACATGGCCGCCGGGAGAGGAGATGTAAAGGTTGATCGGATCGTCGCTGTCTTGGGCCAGCGCCAGAAGGTGGGTCACCGCACGGCTGGCGACCTTGTCATCGATCTCGCCGGTGATGATGACGCTGCGGGTCTGGAAGAACAGCTGTTCCATCCGGCCGCCGGGGCCTTCGTCGCGCTTTCTGGCGGTATCGTCGAGCAGCGTGGTGATCATGTCAGCCTCCTCTTCGCATCGCCGCACCGTGCACGAGGCCATGCCCGCCCGCAAGTGGGGCGCAGCGGCCACAAGCGCCGCCCTGCCGCATCAGCCCTTCTTGCGCACGATGAGGTGATTGCCCTCGTCCGGCTTCACCTCGAACTTGCCTGTCTTCCGGAGCAGATCCGACAGTTTGGCGCTGCCATAGCTGCGCGGGTCGAAATCCGGGCTGTTGCGCTGGATGAACTGGCCAAGCTGACCGAGGGAGAACCAGTCCGTCTCCTCGCCGATTTCCTTCATCGCCCGCAGCACCAGCGGAACCGCCTTCGACGGCGGGAACTTGGTTGCGGCGGGGGCGGGCGGGGATGGCGGCGCTTCGGCGGTCTTGACCGCGTTGGGTTCCGACGGTACGGCGGAGGCGGCATCGGTGACGATATTCTCGATCAGGATGAAGCGGTTGCAGGCGGCGATCAGCGACTTCGGCGTCTTGGCCCGCCCGATGCCGATGACCTGTAGGCCCTCTTCGCGGATGCGGCTGGCCAGACGGGTGAAGTCGCTGTCGGACGAGACGATGACGAAACCGTCGAACCTGCCGCTGTGCAGGATATCCATCGCATCGATCACCAGCCCGATGTCGCTGGCGTTCTTGCCTTTGGTATTGGCGGATTGCTGATACATCACCAGCCCCAGATCGCGGGCCCGGTCGTGCCAGCCAGAGAGGCTGCCGCTTGACCAGTCGCCATAGACCCGCCGCAGCCCCGCTTCCCCCAGCCCGGCGATCTCGTTCATGATCGCCGCGGCATCGCCGGCCGAGACATTGTCCGCGTCGATCAGAACGGCAAGGAGCCGTGGGCGGGGGTCTGCCATGGCGAAATCCGCCTCCTTGTTTGCGGCGGGCTGCCCACCATTGCTGTCACAGATCGCGGTACATCACCAGCGCGTCGACATATCCCGCCTCCGGGTGAAGGAAAGCGCGCGGCAGGCGGCCGACCGTATCGAACCCCGCACGTTCCCAGATGTCGATGGCCCGTGTGTTGGTCGAGACGACGAAGTTGTACTGCATCGCGCGGAAACCCCGCACCTTCGCCTCCTCCAGCGAATGCGCAAGCAGCGCCCGCGCCATGCCTGTGCCGCGCGCCTCGGGCGCCGTGCAGTAGCCGGCGTTGCAGACATGCGCGCCACCGCCTTTCTGGTTCGGCCTGAGGTACGAGGTTCCGAGAACCCGGCCACCCTCCTCGGCCACGAAGTTTACCGCCCCCGGCGGCCGCCAGTAGGCAAAGGCACCCTCGCGCCCGCCCTTGGGGTCGGCGGTCAAGGTATCACCCGCCTCGATCGCTGGTCTCAGGATCGCCCAGATCGCGTCGTCGTCCCCGGGCGTGGCGGGACGGATCGAAATCAATAGACCACCACGCTGCGGATGCTCTCGCCCGCATGCATCAGATCGAACCCCTTGTTGATCTCCTCCAGCTTGAGGATATGGGTGATCATCGGGTCGATCTGGATCTTGCCGTCCATGTACCAGTCGACGATCTTCGGCACATCCGTCCGGCCGCGGGCGCCGCCGAAGGCCGTGCCCTTCCAGATGCGGCCGGTGACAAGCTGGAAGGGGCGGGTCTCGATCGTGGCACCGGCGGGGGCGACGCCGATGATGATCGACTGGCCCCAGCCGCGATGGGTGCATTCAAGCGCCGCGCGCATCACCTTGACGTTGCCGGTGCAGTCGAACGAGTAATCCGCCCCGCCGATCTGGTCGAACGGGGTTTTCGTCATGTTGACGATATGCGCGACGAGATCGCCCTCGACCTCGGTCGGGTTGACGAAATGGGTCATCCCGAACCGTTCGCCCCAGGCCTTCTTGTCGGGGTTGAGATCGACGCCGATGATCATGTCGGCCCCGGCAAGGCGAAGGCCCTGGATCACGTTCAGCCCGATGCCGCCCAGACCGAAGACCACGGCCTTCGCGCCGATCTCGACCTTCGCCGTGTTGATCACGGCGCCGATGCCGGTGGTCACGCCGCAGCCGATGTAGCAGATCTTGTCGAAGGGCGCGTCCTCGCGCACCTTGGCCAGCGCGATTTCCGGCAGCACAGTGTGGTTCGCAAAGGTGGAGCAGCCCATGTAATGCAGGATCGGGTCGCCATCGAGGGTGGAAAAGCGCGAGGTGCCGTCGGGCATCAGGCCCTGGCCCTGGGTCGCCCGGATCGAGGTGCAGAGGTTCGTTTTCTGGCTGAGGCAGGAGGGGCAGGTGCGGCATTCCGGCGTGTAAAGCGGGATGACGTGGTCGCCCTTCTTCAGGCTGGTGACGCCGGGGCCGACATCGACCACCACGCCCGCGCCCTCATGCCCGAGAATGGCCGGGAAAAGGCCCTCCGGATCGGCGCCCGAGAGGGTGAATTCGTCAGTGTGGCAGATGCCCGTCGCCTTGATCTCGACAAGCACTTCGCCGGCCTTCGGGCCTTCAAGCGCGACCTCCATGATCTCAAGCGGCTTTCCGGCAGCGACAGCAACGGCGGCGCGGGTACGCATGTGCATTTCCTCCCTTATGTTTTGTCGCAGGCTGTGGGAAACTCCACCGCAAAGCAATGAGGGAAACGAGGATGATGCCAGGTTTTTTCCGTCTTGGACCGCTTCTTGGTGCCTGCCTCGCCCTTTCTGCCTGTGTCCCCGAAAGTGAGGCGGCAGAGGGCTCTTGCGGGGCGGACGCGCTGCAACATCTGGTCGGGCAAAGCGAAACGGTGCTGCAGGCCATGCGGTTTGGCGTGACGACGCGGGTGATCCGGCCGGGAATGCCCGTGACCATGGATTACAATCCCGGGCGGCTGAACATCCGGATCGGGGAGAACGGCCTGATCGATCGGGTCAGTTGCGGCTGAAACGGCGCAAGCTTGCATGAAAAGGCCCCCCGGGAGACGGATCCCGGGGGGCCTTTCTGATATCACCGTGGCGAAGTCGTTACTTCTGCACGCGGTAGGTGGTGTGGCAATCCTTGCAGGCGCCGCCCAGCGTGCCGACGCTGGCCTTCACCGCATCAAGCGATGACACATCGGCCGCGGTCGCCGCTGCGTTGAGCGCCCCCGCCTTCTTCAGGAAATCATCCCAGCTGGACCAGATTTCGGGCTTTGCCTCGGAGACCGGGTCGGGATTGCCCTGCGTGGTGAAGGTTTCCTCGATCTTCGCAGAGGCCTCGATCAGACCGGCCTTCGCCGCTTCTGCCGCCGCTGCATCGTAAGGCGCCTTGTCGCTGGCCATGCCGCCAAGGACGCCCATGTTCTTGCCGACCATCTCCATCAGCACTTCGCGTTCCTTGGCGTTCGGATCGGTGCGCTCTTCCTCGGCGAAGGCCATGCCAGCGGCAACTACCAACCCCGCAACGAGAATTTTCGTGACTTTCATTGATCTGGCTCCTTGCTGGACGATGAGCCGAGACTATAGAAGCCGCGTTCCACGGCGGAAGAACTTTCTGCCGCCCTGCGTGAAGATCACGGAAATGTCATCCCGAGCGTGTCAGACCAGCGTCGCGATGCGCGCGCGCAGGGTTTCGATGCCATCGCCCTTTTCGGCGCTGGTCAGGATGATTTCGGGGAAGGCGGCGGGATGGCGGGCAAGCGCGGCCTGAACCTGGGCCAGCGTCGCCTCCCGCGTCTCGCGGCTGACCTTGTCGGCTTTGGTAAGCACCACCTGAAACGTCACGGCGGACCGGTCAAGCAGCGTGAGGATCTCTTCGTCCACGGCCTTCACCCCATGGCGCGTATCGATCAGCACGAAGGCGCGGCGCAGGGTCTGGCGGCCCGCGAGATAGGATTTCAGCAGCGCCTGCCACCGGGCCACGATCGCCACCGGCGCCTCGGCATAGCCATAGCCCGGCAGATCGACGAGATAGCGGTCCTCGCCCAGCGCGAAATAGTTGATCTCCTGCGTCCGGCCCGGCGTGTTCGAGGCGCGGGCCAGCGCCTTTCGCCCGGTCAGGGCATTGATCAGGCTTGATTTTCCTACATTGGACCGGCCCGCGAAACAGATCTCCAGCCGGTCTGCCGGGGGCAGCGCGGCCATGGCGGTCACGCCTTTGAGAAAGGTCACCGGTCCGGCAAAGAGCAGCCTGCCACTCTCGCGTTCGTCCTCCGGCGGTTCGGGTGCAAGCGGGAACGGCAGCGTCATGCGATGCTCCCGCCGTCGTTGGCGGCGGCCATGCCGGGCCTGAAAGCCGTGGCAGGGTGGCCGTGCCGCTTGATCACATGGCGGCTGATCCGGGTCAGCCGTCCGGCCGTCATTTCCGGCGGCCCTTGGAAGAGGGGGCGGTCCGGGGCGCGCGCGGCGGCTTTTCGGTCTTGGCCGGGGGTGCCGAGCCCTCCGTTTTCGCGGGCGGCACCGGCTTTTCGGGTGCGGGCGCGGCCTTGGTCTTGCGGAACCCCGACCTCATGTTGCCGAAGATATCCGGCCGGTGTCCATGGCTGCGCATGATCAGATATTGCTGGGTGAAGGTGATCGTGTTGTTGGTGATCCAGTAGACGACGAGCCCCGAGGCAAAGCCGCCCAGCATGAACATGAAGATCCAGGGCATCCAGGCAAAGATCGAGGCCTGGACCGGGTCGGTCGGCGCCGGGTTCAGCTTTTGCTGCACCCACATGGTGATGCCAAGCAGGATCGGCAGCACGCCGATGAAGATCAGATGCAGCAGGCTTCCGGTCGGCGGCGCATCCCAAGGCAGCAGGCCGAACAGGTTGTAGAGTGACGAGGTGTCGGGCGCCGAAAGATCCCGGAGCCAGCCGAAGAACGGGGCATGGCGCAGCTCGATCGTGACGAAGATCACCTTGTAGAGCGAGAAGAAGATCGGGATCTGGATCAGGATCGGCAGGCAGCCCGCGGCGGGGTTCACCTTCTTGTCCTTGTAAAGCTGCATCATCTCGCGCTGCATCTTCTGGCGGTCGTCGCCCGCGCGTTCCTTCAGCGCCTCCATCTCGGGCTGCAGCTCCTTCATCCGGGCCATCGAGACATAGGATTTGTAGGCGAGCGGCAGGACCAGGATCTTCAGCACGAAGGTCAGCGCGATGATGGCAAGCCCCATGTTGCCGATCAGGCCGTTCAGCCAGTGCAGCACGGAAAAGATCGGCTTGGTCAGGAAGAAGAACCAGCCCCAGTCGATGGAATCGATGAAGCCGGGAATGGCGCCGGAGTTCTGGTAGGCGCGGATGGTTTCCCATTCCTTGGCCCCGGCGAAAAAGCGCGTCGTGTTGCTGGCCGACTGGCCGGGGGCAACCGTCAGCAGCGGCTCGCGGGTCTCGGCCTGATAGATGTCGGACTGCGCGACATGTTTGGTCACCTGGGTGAAGGGCTGTCCCTGCTCGGGCACCAGAACCGTCATCCAGTAGTGATCGGTGAACCCGATCCAGCCGTCGCCTTCGGTCTCGATCACCTCGGCCGGGGCGCCTTCCTTGTCGACGGGATCAAGCTCCACGATGTCGTCATAGCGGGTTTCCTCCAGCGTGCCGTCGCTGCGCCGGACCATGCCTTCATGCACGACAAAGAAGTTCTGCAGTTGCGGCAGGCCGTGGCGGGCGATGACCGCATAGGGGGCGAGCTTTGCTTCGGCCTCGCCGTCGTTGGTGACGGTGTCGGAAATGGTGAAGAGGACATCCTCATCCACCGCGATTTCCCGCAGAAAGGTCAGCCCCTTGCCGTTGTTCCATTGCAGCGTGACGGGATTGCCGGGCGACAGTGTCGCACCCGCGGCAATCGTCCATTCCGTCCTGGCGTTCGGCACATCGTCATTGCCAAGCGTGCCGGCCGGACGCCAGCCGAAGACCGCGTAATAGGGGAACGCCTCGCCCACCGGCGACAGGAGGCGGACGGTTTCGGAGCCCGGCTCGATCGTTTCGCGATAGGTTTTCAGCGAAAGATCGTCGATCCGCCCCCCCAGCATGGAGATCGAGCCGGCAAGCTTTGGCGTGTCGATCGTCAGGCGCGGCGCATCGGGCACCGCGGCGACCTCGGCCTCTGCAGCCCCTGCACCATCGGCGGGCGGGGTGACAAGTTCGGTCCCGGTCGTGGCCGGAATCACGGGATCGGGGGTCACCTCTGGCGGCGGGAAGAAGACGAACCAGACGATCATCACCAATGCGCTGAGCACCATTGCCAGGATCAGGTTCTTGTTATTGTTCTCGTCCATCGGGACCACCGTGTTTCCGCAACCAAGGATCAGCGGTGCTTCAACGATAGGGGGCGGCAAAGGTCAAGCGCTTTCGCCGTTGCCGGGCGGCGGCGACCCGGTTTCGGCTCCCGATCGGGGGAGAGATCTGGCCCCGGCCCGTCGCCGTCATCCGGCGCGTTTGTCGGGTGCGGCCGATGCCGTGGCACCCGATGCCGGCGCGGCCCCGGCGCCCTGTTGCGCGATCCAGTCGCTGGCCTCGTCGAACGGCATCGGACGGCAGAGCAGGAAGCCCTGCAGATGGTTGCAGCCAAGCCGGGCCAGCGCCGCCCGCTCTCCCGCGGTCTCGACCCCTTCGGCCACCGTCTGCAGGCCAAGCTGCGACGACAGCGACAGGAGCCCCGCCACCATCCGGTGCTGCGACACGTCCTGATCGAGCGCCCGCACGAAGCTGCGATCGATCTTCAGCCTGCGCACGGCAAAGCGGCGGATCGTGATCAGCGACGCATTGCCAGTGCCGAAATCGTCAAGATCGATGCCGCAGCCCATGGCGGCGATCGCCGCGATGTTCGAGGCGATGATGTCGCTGCGCGTATCGGCCGCAACGGTTTCGAGGATTTCGATGGTCAGCCGGTCAGGCGTCAGGTCGAATCGGTCGAGATCCCATTTCAGTCGTTCGGGAAGCAGCGGATCGCGCAGCTCGGCCGCAGAGAAGTTCACCGACACGCTGGGAATGCGGTAGCCCGCGTGATCCCAGGACTTGAGCGCCCCGAGAGCATGGGTCATCATCGTCTGGTTCAGCCGCGCGCCAAGGCCGGAGCTTTCGATGGCGGCCAGAAAATCGCCCGGCAAAAGCGAGCCGCGCACCGGATGCTGCCAGCGGGCCAGCGCCTCCACCCCGGAGATCAGGCCGGTTTCGACGCAGATCTGGGGCTGGAAATGAGCTTCGATCGCGCCCATCCGGAATGCCTCTTCCAGGCCGTTGCGAAGCCCGTCGAAATTGGCCTTGCGGCGCGCCATGTCGTTTGAGAAGGCGCGGATCGCGCCGGGGCCGTTGCGCAGCGCCTCGTCGGCGGCAATCTGGGCGGCGTCAATCATCGAATCGCCCTGCGCGGTTGGCGATCTGTCGGCATGGCAGAAGCCGACGGAGCAGGTCAGCCGCACCTCTTCGGATCCGAAGGCAATCGGCTCCTGCGCCACGGTCTGCAACCGGACAGCCAGTTGCACCATGGTTTCCAGACGCAGCCGGTGCACCGGCGTAAGAACCACCGCCAGACTTCCGCTTTGCAGATCGGCCATGAGATCGCCCGAGCGCAGCACGCTGCGGATCCGGTCGCCGCCCGGGTCAGCAGATCAACTGCGCCGTGCGGCCATAGCGTTCCAGAAGCCCGTCGCAGCCGTCGAACTGGATCACGAAGCAACCGGTCGTGCGCCCCGAAGCCACGGTCTGATCGAGCATGGCATCGGTGCGGTGCATCAGCTCTGCAAAGCTGAGGCGGCGGCTGTCTTCGGGCGCGCGCGCCAGATCGGTCTTTCGCGTGGCGCGCAATCCCCCCATGACCAGCGGCAGGCCAAGCGCCAGCATCACCAGCGCCGCCTCGCCCGCGATCCAGAAGCCGACGAGTGCCAGTACCGGAAGCGCGAGGATCTGTTCGGGACGTTCAAGCCAGGCCGCGACCCGCGACGCATAGGCGACGGTTTGTGATGCGGCAGTCGCTCTCATGCTTGATCCCTTCGATGCCCGGGCGTCATCGCCCTCCGTTGCATCGAAGGCTATGAGGCGATGGTGATCAGAGTCTTAATCCTCACCCGCAAGTTGCTTAGAATTTTCAGCATCTTCCGTTACCCCGGGGCGAAGACCCGCGAAATCGAAAAGTGCGGGATCGGCCAGATGCGAGGGACGGGCGTTCATCAGCGCGCGGAACATCACCTGCCGCCGCCCGGGCGTGCGCGCCTCCCAGGAATCGAGAAGCTGTTTCACCTGCACCCGTTGCAGCCCGTCCTGAGAGCCGCAGAGGTCGCAGGGAATGATCGGATAGCCATCGCGCGGGCAAAGCTTTCGCAGTCGGCCTCCGACACGAAGGCGAGCGGGCGGCAGAGCAGCAGATCGCCATCCTCGTTCAGAAGTTTTGGCGGCATGGCGGCAAGGCGGCCGCCGTGGAACAGGTTCATGAAAAAGGTTTCCAGAATATCGTCGCGATGATGGCCGAGAACGACGGTCGAGCAGCCTTCCTCGCGGGCGATGCGGTAAAGATTGCCGCGCCGCAGCCGCGAACACAAAGAGCAATAGGTGCGGCCGCTGGGGATCTTGTCCATGACGATGGAATAGGTGTCCTGATAGTCGATGCGGTGAGGCACGCCCATCCGGGACAGGAACTCCGGCAGCACCGTCGCGGGAAACCCGGGCTGACCCTGATCCAGATTGCAGGCCAGCAGATCGACCGGCAGAAGCCCGCGCCATTTCAGCTCATGCAGCACCGCGAGCAGGGTGTAGCTGTCCTTGCCTCCCGAAAGACAGACAAGCCAGCGCGCGCCGGGCTGGACCATCCCGTAGGTTTCCACCGCCTCGCGCACCTGGCTGACCAGACGCTTGCGCAGCTTGCGAAACTCGAGCCCCTTCGGTGCGCCATGAAACAGCGGGTGGATATCATCGGCCTCGTCCAGCATCCGGCCCTCCTTCGCGGCCCTTATGCCAGAGGCCGGAGCCAAGGCAAAGCGGGGTTCTGCCCTCTCCCGGCCCTGCGCGAAAGTCTTTGGGCGCCTTCCGGGCCTGTGCTAGGCTCGCGGTATTTGAGCACCAATGGAGATTTGACCGATGGATTACGTCTTTTGCAGCAGGAATGTCGTTCAGGGAAAATTCGGCAGCAATCCCGGCCCGACCCGGTATCTGGAGGTGCCCGCCAACGCCGGGAACCTCTCGCCCGACATGACGATCCCGCGTCGCGACTGGTTCGACCGGGTGATGGCCATCGCCGAAACCCGCCGCACGCCGCAGAACAGGCCGGTGGGCGATGTGCTGATCTATATCCACGGGTTCAACGTCTCGCAGGCGCTGACACTGGCGCGGCACCGGGCGATCCGGAAAGGGCTGGAGGCGCTTGGCTATGCGGGGGCAGTGGTCAGCTACGACTGGCCCGCGGCAGAGACGGCGCTGAACTACCTCGACGACCGGACCGACGCGAAGCTGACGGCGCTGCGGCTGGTCTCGGACGGGATCGGGCCGCTCAGCCGGTATATCGCGCAGGGCTGCGAGATATCGGTGCATGCGCTTGCCCATTCGATGGGGGCCTTCGTCCTGCGCGAGGCGCTTGACGATGCCGACGACCGCCGCGAGGTGGCGGCGACGGGCTGGACGCTCAATCAGGTGATGATCGCTGCGGGCGATGTCTCGGTCGATTCGATGGGGATGACGGCGAAAAGCTCGTCGCTTTACCGCCGGTCGGTCCGGTTGACGAATTACTCCAACCCCTATGATGCGGTTCTCAGCATCTCGAACGTCAAGCGGGTGGGCGTGTCGCCCCGGGTCGGGCGGATCGGGCTTCCGGCAGATGCGCCGCGCAAGGCGGTGAATGTAGATGTCGGCATCTATTACGACGAACATCGCGACGCTTTCGCGCAGGTCACGAACAGCGACCATGCCTTCTACTTCTCGTCGCGGGAGTTTCTGAAGGATGTCTACCTGACGCTTCTGGGCGAGATTGACCGCAATGTGATCCCGACCCGGCTGGAGCGTGACGGGAAGCTCTATCTGCGGCCGTGACCCGCGGGGAACGCGGCGCTCAGACGTGCTGGGCGCCGTTCACCTCGATCTCGGCGCCCGAGATATAGCTCGACTGGTCCGAGCAGAGGAACCAGATCACATCCGCCACTTCCTTCGGCTGGCCAAGGCGCTGCATCGGCAACTTCTCCACGATCTTGTCGGTTCCGGGAGAGAGGATCGCGGTTTCCACCTCGCCGGGCGCAATGGCGTTGACGCGCACGCCAAGCGGGCCGAAATCATGCGCCATCTCGCGGGTAAGTGCCGCCAGAGCCGCCTTCGAGGTGGCATAGGCCGCGCCCGCAAAGGGGTGCACCCTCACCCCGGCAATAGAGGTCACATTGACGATGGACCCTCTGGTCGCGGCCAGTTCGGTCTGCAGACCCCGCGCCAGAATGACGCTGGAGAAGAAGTTCACATGGAAGACATGGCCCCAGGTCCGAAGGTCGGTGTCAAGCGTGGTGAGCCGCTTGCCGCCCTCGCCTTTCGGGCTGATCCCGGCATTGTTGACCAGCGCATGGATACGGCCGCCGGCCTTGGCCTTGATCGTCTCGATCGCGGCGATGGTCTTGTTCGGATCGGCCAGGTCAAGCTGGATGTGGTTTTCTTCGCCGCCCGGCCAGGGGCAGCGCGTATCGAAGGGCTGGCGCGAACAGGTCAGCACCCGCCAGCCTTCGGCCGAGAACCGCTTGACGGTTGCATGGCCAATGCCGCGCGAGGCACCGGTAAGGACAAGGGTCTTGCGTTCGGACATGTCAGCCTCCGTCCCCGCAGAAACCCTACTCTTATTGTCGGAAAAGACAAGGCAATCCGGCGCTTGGCAGGGCGGGCCAAAGGCGATACCAAACCGTCTCCGGAGGCATCGATGAAACAGCAGAACCTGACCATGCAAGACGCACTCGCCACCGCCAAGATGCTGTCCGAGGCGTTGCCCTATCTGCAGCGCTACGGTGATGCGGTGGTGGTGGTGAAATTCGGCGGCAATGCGATGGGCGACGACGCGGCAATGGCGGAATTCGCCCGGGATATCGTGCTGATGCGGCAAGTGGGCGTGAACCCGGTTGTCGTGCATGGCGGCGGTCCGATGATCAACGAGATGCTGGAAAAGCTTGGCATCAAGTCGGAATTCGTGCGCGGCAAACGGGTGACCGACAAGGCCACCGTCCAGGTGGTGGAGATGATCCTCTCCGGCCTCGTGAACAAGCGGATCGTGCAGGCGATCATGGATGCGGGCGGGCGGGCCGTGGGGATTTCCGGCAAGGACGACGATCTGATGGTCTGCGAGGCCGATGACCCCGAACTCGGCTTCGTCGGGCGGCCGATCGAGATGAATGTGCAGGTGCTGCGCGATCTATACAACGCCGGGATCATCCCGGTGGTGGCGCCGGTGGCGACGGGCATGGCCGACAACGAGACGTTCAACGTGAACGGCGATACTGCGGCGGGGGCGATTGCGGGCGCCTTGCAGGCGGACCGCCTCTTGCTGCTGACCGATGTATCGGGGGTGAAGAATGCCGAAGGGCAGGTGATGACCCAGATCACCCCGGAGGAGATTCGCCAGATGACCGCCGAGGGCGTGATCGGCGGCGGCATGATCCCGAAGACCGAAACCGCGCTGAAGGCGATCGAAGAGGGTGTGCGGGCCGTCACCATCCTTGACGGGCGGATCCCGAACGCCTGCCTGCTGGAGCTTTTCACCGACCATGGCGCCGGAAGCCAGATCCGGTCGACCGAACCAAGGGTGAAGCCGCGCGTCCGTCGCTGACCATCCGCCGGACGCATGGCAAGGCGCAGGGCACCGCCCGGTTTTCCGGCCTGCGCCCGCTTCGACAGCCAATCTCGTTGGGCAGACAGTGGCAATCCGGCCCCGGAACCCCCAGATTGGGATCAGCCTCCCGAGGCAAGGAGCCCGTCGTGCCGAACGAAGCCCTGATCCGTCTTTCCGTCTTCGCAGCGCTCTTCGCGCTTTTTGCCGCGCTGGAAACGCTCGTCCCGCGCCGTGCCCGTGCCGTGCCGCGCCACGGCCGGTGGTTCACCAACCTTGCGATGGTGGGGATTGATGCGCTGGTCCTGCGCGCCATGGCGATCCTGCTGCCCTTCCTTGCGGTCGGTGCCGCGATCGATGCCTGGCGGCTGGGCTGGGGCCTGTTTCACAGCATCGACTGGCCGTTCTGGGCCGAGGCGCTGGCCGCGATCCTGATCCTCGATTTCGCGATCTGGGCGCAGCATCTGATCACCCACAAGGTGCCGCTCTTCTGGCGGTTCCACCGGGTTCACCACGCCGACCGGGATTTCGACGTGACCACCGCCGTCCGGTTTCATCCGGTCGAGATTGCCGCATCGATGGGCCTGAAGATCGGCCTGATCTACCTGATCGGCCCGCCCGCGCTGGCCGTGCTTGCCTTCGAGATCCTGCTGAATGGGACAGCGCTTTTCAACCATGCGAACCTCTGGCTGCCCCGCTGGCTTGACCGGACCCTGCGGCTGGTGATCGTCACCCCCGACATGCACCGCATCCACCATTCTGTCAGGCGCGAGGAGCATGACAGCAATTTCGGCTTTGCCCTGTCGGTCTGGGACAGGATCTTCCGCACCTATCGTGCGATGCCGGAGGCCGGGCATGACGCGATGGTGGTGGGGCTGGAATGGCAGGACGACAGGCCGACAAAGCTGGGATGGAGCCTTTGGCTGCCGTTTCGGTGACCCTTGCCGATATCGAGACGCGGCTCGCCGGGCATTGGCTGACCATCCTCGGCGGGTTCGCCTGCGGTGACGAGGCGGGCCTTCCCCGCGGCACGCGCAGCGTGGTGATGATCGGGCCCGGTGGTGCCGGGTATTGGCCGCACATGAAGACACAGCCCGAATGGGACGGCGCGCCCGATCCGGTCGACCGCTGGTCGCGCCGGGTGATCGGACGGCTGGCCTGCGAGCTTGGGGCCAAGGCGCTCTTCCCCTTCGGCGGCCCGCCCTGGCATCCGTTCTATCAATGGGCGCTGCGGACCGGGCGGGTCTGGGACAGCCCGGTGCGCCTGCTGGTCCATGCCGATCAGGGGCTGATGGTCAGCTTTCGCGGGGCGCTGGCGCTGCGGCAGACGCTCGATCTGCCGGCCCCGCCCGCGAGGCCCTGTGAAGCTGCGCGGCACCCTGCCTGACCGCCTGCCCGCCGGTGCGCTGACCGGGGCCGGATATGACACCGCCGCCTGCCATGCCTTTCTCGATACTCCCCGCGGCGCCGGTTGCATGACCGGCGGCTGCAATGTGCGGCGCGCTTGCCCGGTATCGCAGACCTATGCAAGGATGCCCGAACAGTCGGCCTATCACATGAGGCAGTTCCACAGATGAAGCGGTTGATCCTGACGCGGCATGCGAAATCCTCCTGGGACGATCCGCTGACCCCGGACCACGACCGCCCGCTGAACGACCGCGGCAAGGCGGCAGCGGCGGATCTGGGGCAATGGCTCGCCAGCCGCGGCTATGTGCCGGACGAGGTGCTCTGTTCGGATGCGCTGCGAACGCGCAAGACCTTCTCCGGAATCGCCCCCGCCCTGCCCGGCACACCGGTCCTCGAACTGAAGCCCGCGCTTTATCACGCCGGACCGGATGTCATGCTGGCGGTGCTGCGGCATGCCGCGGGCGAGACGGTTATGATGATCGGGCACAATCCCGGCATCGCCGAACTCGCCGCCCGGCTGGTGGCGCATCCACCGAAGAACCCGGAATTCGCCCGCTATCCCACCGGCGCCACGCTGGTGGCCGATTTCAACGTGGAGAGCTGGGCAGCGGTCGATTTCGGCATGGGGGTTGTGGATGATTTCATCGTCCCGCGCGAGATCGCGGCCTGAAACCGGAGCAACGACGGATCACCAGCCTCTGGCGGCGCGGGCGCTGCGGGCCTAATGTCCGGGGATGGCCGATCTCTTCGACATGCCCTCTTCTGCCCCGGACGCCCCCCGCCCGCTGGCCGACCGGCTGCGCCCGCGCGCGCTCTCCGAAGTGATCGGACAGGAGAAGGTGCTGTCGCCCGACGGCCCGCTTGGCGCGATGCTGGCGGCGGGAAGCCTTTCGTCGGTGATCTTCTGGGGACCGCCCGGCGTGGGCAAGACCACGATCGCCCGCCTTCTGGCGGATGAGACCGATCTGAGTTTCGTGCAGATATCGGCCATTTTCAGCGGCGTGCCGGAACTGCGCAAAGTGTTCGAGGCCGCACGGTTGCGCCGTCAGAACGGCAAGGGGACGCTTCTTTTCGTTGACGAGATTCACCGGTTCAACAAGGCCCAGCAGGACGGTTTTCTGCCCTATATGGAAGATGGCACGATCCTTCTTGTCGGTGCCACCACCGAAAACCCGAGCTTCGAGTTGAACGCGGCCCTTCTCAGCCGGGCGCAGGTGATCGTGCTGGAACGGCTGAGCCTCGCCGATCTGGAACGGCTCGCCCAACGCGCGGAAAAGGACATCGGCCGCGCGCTGCCGCTGAGCGGCGAGGCGCGCGAGGCGCTGCTTGAGATGGCCGATGGCGACGGGCGCGCGCTTCTGAACCTGATCGAGCAGGTCGCC
>JAAURK010000303.1 GCA_012032275.1 Tabrizicola sp. | reverse complement strand
GGCGCCAGAACCTTCGACCACCTCATCAAAGCCCTGGGAGACATCTGCGACCTCTTCACACCAGAGGAATGCTCAAGCTACCTCAGGCATGCAGGATATGTCTCAAGGTAAATGCAAAAGGGTCTAAAGCCGCATCAGCATCACGCCCGCCACGATCACCAGTGCGGCGACCGCCTTCTCTGCCGCCATCCTCTCGCCAAAGACCAGCCAGCCGATCAGCACCGCAAAGAGGATCGAGGTTTCGCGCAGGGCCGCCACCACGGCAATGGGGGCGACCGTCATCGCCCAGATCGAGACCGCATAAGCGCCGTAGCTCGCCGCTGATGCCAGCGCGCCCATCCGCCAGGCATGCAGATCCCCCGGGATCACGTCCCTGCCGCGCAGGGCCAGCATCCCGACGGTGAAGAAAACCCCGTCCGCCACGAAGACCCAGGCGACATAGGCCGCAGGCACGCCCGAAACCCGCGCGCCCATGCCGTCGATCAGCGTATAGGTCGCGGTCGCGAGTGCGCTGCCAAGGGCAAAGGGCAAAAGCCGCCGGTCCTCGCCGCTGGCGAAAACGCCCCGTGCCATCAGAAGGATGCCCAACGCCAGCACGGTTATGGCAAGATATTCCTGACGGGTCACCGCATCGGCCAGAAATGCCGCCCCGAACAGCGCCACCACCATCGGCGCGGCCCCCCGTGCGATAGGATAGACGCGGGAAAGGTCGCCCCGGTCATAGGCATAGGTGAGGAAGAACTTGTAGGCGAAATGCGTGCAGCCCGCCGCGATGACCCAAGGGATCGCCGCCCGGTCGATGGCGGGCGTCAGCATCACCACCACCAGCCCGATCGGCACCTCGACAATCGACAGGATCACCATCCCGCCGACCTTCGAGGCCCCAAGCTTGATCAGCGCATTCCAAAGCGCGTGCAGGAAGGCCGCGCCAAGGACGGCCAGGAAGACGCCAGGGGTCAAGGCTCACCTGTCAGGAAACCGTTACCTGCAGGCGTAAGCCGCAACCCGCGCCTGCACAAGCCGGACAACAGCGCCCGCAACGGCCTTTCGTCAGCGTCGGGTCAGCGGCCTTTCAGAGCCATCTTTTCCTGCAGTTTGATCTGGTTGCGCGATCCGAACGCGACGCCCCCATAGGTGATGAGCACATAGACCAGCAAAACGATCGGCCCGATCCAGGCAAGAATCTCTAGGAAATCGGCCGGGGGAGCCGCATCGCCCGTCAGGGCGAGGATGGCGTTCTCCAGCGTGAACGGTGCGCCATGATAGGCGAGGATGGCCCAGAGCACCGCGATCGTCAGCACGACCGACAGCACAGTCGCCACGACCGCGAAGGTTGCCTTCTCTGCGAAAGTCAGGCGTCGGTTCACGGCTTTCACGGCGACCTGCCCCGAAGACATCGCGGCGACCATCGCCAGAATGATCCCCATCGAAGAGGGGATCGGCAGGTCGGGGAAGTAATATCCGATGCCACCCAGCAGCACATTCGCGGCAATCAGAATGCCGAGGAAAATCGCCAGCATGCGCCCCAGTGGAGCCCGGTCAATGGTTGAAGTCATGGTCATGATCCTCAATGGACAAACGCAGGCTCACCTTTTTTCACCTCCATCAGAAAAGGCAAGTCAGGATTACAGAAGCAATGCCCCCTCGTGGCGCAGGAGTGCGGCCTTGGTTTCGATACTGCCCGGGGCCGAGAATCCGCCGAACCAGTTGGTTCCGGTGACGCGGTGACAGGGGATGAGGATCGGCAATGGGTTCGCCCCACAGGCCCGCCCCACCGCCTGCGCCGGGGCGCCGACGGATCTGGCGATCTCGCCGTAGGTGCGCGTCTCGCCCGAGGGGATTGCCGCCATCGCGCGGCGGACCTTTTCGTTCAGCCCCTCGCCCCAGTCCAGAGGCAGATCGAAAGCGCGCCTCTGCCCGGCGAAATACCCGGCCAGTTGCCGCAAACCTTCGGCCTGCAGCGGGGTGGCCGGCCCTTTACCCTCCCGCCAATGCAGGGCCACGATCCGCCCTGCCGCTTCGACAAGCGAGATGGGGCCGAAAGGCGTGATCAGCGTGGCCGTCACGGGACGGTCTCCGGCAGTTGCGGCTTTGCAAAGGCCGCGGGGTGCAGGCCAGCCGGTCCGGTAGGTGGAAGAAAGTTGCCGGTCGGATCGCGGGCAGAGAAGTCGCTCCGACATTGCCACTGTGCCGCTTTCATGGTCGTCGCAAGCCCTTCCTGCGGTCCGGGCAGGGGGTCATCATCGGCTCCTGCGCTTGTCCGGCAGAGTGCCACGGCAAGCTGCGGGTTCCAATGGGTCGGCTGCCTGGTGCCCCGCTTCGTTCTGAACCGGGCAAGCCCTTGAACCGATGGGCAGGCGGGCCATCGAGCTGCGATCGCTGGAGTGCCGCTTTGCCGACGGGCGGTGTCGTGGCGCTGCCAAGGCGGACCTTTCTCATGCCGGGGCCACCCATTCCGGAAAAAGGATCGCACCATCAAACCGAACGATCCTACTCAGCGGGTAAAGATCAGCGCGAGGCCGGTGACGGCCAATGCCCCGCCCGCCCAGCTTGTTGCTGTCGGTCGCTGTCCCGTGCGCAGCCAGAGAAGCGGCAGGATGATCACTGGCGAGGTTGCCGAAAGGGTGGCGATGATGCCCGTCTTCGATCCCTTCAGTGCGAAAAGGAACAGTGTCATCCCCAGAAGGAGGCCGATCACCGCAGTGACCGCCGTGAGGATCAGCGCGGCGCGCGACGGATTGATCGGTCGCGGCGGGGCGAGGGGGGTTGCCGCCAGAACCCCATCGCAAGTCCGGATGCCCCGACCCGCACCAGCGACGCAACATAGGGGTCTAGCCCCCCCGCCATCACAGGCCGTGCGATCAGCGTTCCCACGGCCTGGCCCAGTGCCGCCGCGAGCCCGCAGAGAACGCCCGTCACCAGGCCGCCGCTGACCCACTCCAGCCGATGGGCATCGCTGCGCGGACGGCCAAGGATCGCCAGAGCCACTCCGGCCACGGTGACCGCGATCCCGGCGGTTGCCTGCAGGCCCAGGTTTTCGCCCAGAACCGCGAAACCGAGCACCGCCGCCATCGGTGCATTCAACGCGAAGATCGCCCCGGCGCGCCGGGGCCCGATCCGTCCGACCGCGGCAAAGTTCAATGTATCGCCAAGCAGGATTCCGATCACGCCGGAGGCCGCGAGGATCAGCGCCTCTTCCGGCCCGAGCCCTGTAAAGCGGCCTCCAGCGAACACGATCCCGGCCAGCAGCATGGCGACGAACCCCTGCCGCAACAGGTTGAAATGAAACGCGCCAAGTGCCCGCACCGCATCGCCCGCAAGGATTGCCGTCGTGGCCCAGCAGGTCGCGGTTCCCAGGGCGGCGATTTCGTGAAGGGGCAGGATCATGATCGCCTCTCGCGCAGATTGCCGGACAGTCGGCCCGATCATTGGCACGAACGGCGGGGCGAATGCTACGACCGGGATCGAAACTTGCGCGCGCGCCGCCTCTTGGCTTGACGCCGCCGCCAATTCCCCCTAAACGCCCACAATCGAATTCCGGCGGCGCCCTTGCGGTGCCCCTTTCTGTTTGACACGAAGGATCAAGAAAATGTCGCGCGTCTGCGAACTGACGGGCAAGGGCCCGATGTCTGGCAACAATGTCAGCCATGCCAACAACAAGACCCGTCGCCGGTTTCTGCCGAACCTGAATGACGTGACCCTGATCTCGGATGTTCTGGGCCAGTCGTTCAAGCTGCGCATCTCGGCCGCGGCGTTGCGGACGGTCGACCATCGTGGCGGGCTTGACGCCTTTCTGGCCAAGGCCAAGGATGACGAGCTGTCGTCGACCGCGCTGCAGATCAAGAAAGATATCGTGAAGGCCCAGGCAACCGCCTGAACCGGCTTTGCGGCATTGAAAAGCCCCGTCTCCGGCCCGGAGCGGGGCTTTCCCTTTGCGGCCAATTGCCGCCTTGGCTCTGCCGGAGAGGCAGGATAGCCGGGGTCGGCGAAACTGGTTCTGAAGAAGGTCTGATCCCATGCTTGCCCATCGTCCTGTCGTCGCCGCGCTGTTTCTTGCCCTTTGTTCCGCGCTTCCGGCGCTGGCCGAGGAGCATCCGGAAAAGCTGCATGTTCACGGTGCCTATCTGCGTGTGACGGGCGGGGCAGGGGGCACCGGCGCTGTGTTCTTCACCATTCACAACGGAACGGATCAGGATGACATGCTGATCGGCGCTGCGACGGATGCCGCCGCGCGGACCGAGCTTCATACCCATGTCGAGGATGCCAATGGCGTCATGTCGATGCAGAAGATCGAAGGTGGAATCGCGCTGCCTTCGGGCGACATGGCCGAACTTGCGCGGGGCGGCGATCACGTGATGCTGATGGGCCTGAAAGCCCCGTTGCAGGATGGCGATACGATCAGCCTGACGCTGACTTTCGAACATGCCCCGGCGGAAACGATCGAGGTTCAGGTGGACAATGCCCGCACGCCTGACATGGACATGAACCACAGCCACGGCACCGGCGGCTGACGCGCCACGCGGCGTCTCGGTCGAGCCGGGCGTCGAGCGGGCGAGAGGATGCGAAGTGCCGCTCCAAGCCGGGCCGGACCCGCCTGCCCCAGCGTCACGGCCATCAGCACGCCTAGCGCGACGAGCCCGCATTTTCGTGTCGATCCTCGTGCCTGCAGCATGCGTCGAGCCTCCCGAATTGGACCTGGACTCTAGACGAAATCCACGCACTGGGAATGCC
>JAAURK010000302.1 GCA_012032275.1 Tabrizicola sp. | reverse complement strand
TGGTCGGCGGGCTGGCCGCGCGGTCGGTCATGGGCCGGATCGGGCGGGTGAATGCGCTGGCCGACAGGGTCGCGGGCGGGGAGCTTGACGCCCGTCTGCCCGGAGAGCGTTCGGCCGATGAATTCGGGCTTCTGGAACGCCATGTCCACGGGATGCTGGACCGGATCCAGAACCTCAACCGGGCCACGCACCGCCTTTCCGACACGATCGCGCATGAATTGCGCACGCCGCTGAACCGGATGCTGCAGAAGCTGTCGAAGATCGAAGGGCAGCAGGACGTGGCCGCCGATCTGAAGGCCGAGATGCGGCAGGCGATCCGGGTGTTCGATTCGCTGCTTGATATCAGCCGGGCCGAGGCCGATCAGGGCACGGGTGGCGGGCTCGTGCCCGTGGACCTTTCCGCCGTCGCCCGGGAAGTGTGGGAGCTTTACGAGCCCCTGGCCGAAGATCGCGGCATGATCGCCGCCGCGCGTCTGCCGCCGGGGTTCGCGGTGCTGGGCGACCGCAACCTGATCGCGCAGATGTTGTCGAACCTGATCGACAATGCGATCAAGTATTGCGCGCCGGGCGACAGGCTGGATCTGAGCCTGGTCGAGGCGGATGACCGATATCTGATGCGTATCGCCGATACCGGGCCCGGCCTGCCCGAGGATATCCGCGGCGAGGCCTTCGAGCGATTCGTCCGCGCCGAACGGGACCGGGCGATCAAGGGGCATGGCCTTGGCCTCGCACTTGTCCGCGCGATTGCGGCCCGGCACGGCGCAAGGATGACACTTCCCGCAACGGAAAAAGGGTTTGTGCTTGAAATCGGCTGGCCAAAGCTCCAGTCATCGGGGTGATCCTTCATCCCGGGCTGACATGCGGCTATTTCTCGCCTCCCTTCTGTTCCTTGCCAGTTGTGCGCCCTGGAACCAACCGCTGAACCAGCCGCTGCAGGGCGAGAACGCGGCGCTTGTCGAAGGGGCGATTGTCGGCGACGGCGAGCTTTACGTCGGCCTGGCGTTCTCGGGCGGCGGGATGCGGGCCACCTCCTTCGCCTATGGCATGCTGGAAGAGCTGCGGGCGGCGGGGGTCGTGACCGGCACGCCCAACGGGCTTGTCGATCATGTGCGGCTGGTGTCGGGCGTGTCCGGCGGATCGGTGATGGCGGCACAGCTTGGGCTTTACGGGCCGGAAGGAATCAGCGGCTTTCGCGAACGCTATCTGGTCACGGATGCCGAGACCTATATGGCGACGTCGGCTTTCAATCCGGTCACACTTGCCAAGGGGATCGCCGGTGGCGTGAACGGCCGCGACACATTCGGCCGGTATCTGGACGAGACCCTGTTTCGCGGCGCGACCTTCGGCGATCTTCGCCGCCGGTCGCGGATCAAGACCTGGATCAACGCGACCGACATGGCGAACAACACGCCGTTCCTGTTTTCGCCGGAAACCTTCGATGCGCTCTGCTCTGACCTCTCCCAGGTGCGGCTCAGCGAGGCGGTTGCCGCTTCTGCCGCCTTCCCGCTGGTCTTCACGCCGATCGTGCTTGAGGCGCATCAGGGCAAGTGCGACTACCGCGAGCCTGACTGGCTGACCGCTGCCCGCTATAACCCCGAGGCCACGGCGGCGATGCGTGCCCATGCAAGGGCGCTGGAAAGCTATACCGATCCCGGGGAGGTCCGTTTTGTCAAACTCCTCGACGGCGGCATCACCGACAATTTCGGCACCACCGGGCTGGCGGTAGAGCGGGCGCGCGCGCAGGTGCCCTATGCGCCGCTGACCCCGCAAGAAGCGGTCCGGCTGAAGCGGATGCTGTTTCTTGTCGCCAATGCCGGGGTCGATCAGGATTACGACTGGACCAAGCGGGTGGCGGGGCCGGGGGGTGTGGGGCTGGCGATGTCGATCACCGGCTCGGCAATGGCGGCGGCGTCCCGGTCGGGCTACGATTCGATGCGCGGCGAACTTCGGTTCTGGGAGACGGAGTTGATCGAATGGCGCTGCGCGCTGCCGCTGTCCGAGGTCCGCGCGCTGCGCGGCACGACCGCGGGATGGGACTGCAAGGATGTGAAGCTGTTTGTGGGCGAGGCGAGTTTCGCCAATCTGCCGGACGGGATGCGCGACCAGCTGGACAGGGTGCCGACACGGCTCAAGCTGAAGACGGCCGAGGTCGATGCGGTGATCGCTGCGGGCCGCCTTGCCACGCGCCAGACGCCCGAGTTCAACGGCTTTCTGGCCTCGCTGACCGGCAATGATGTAGAGACGCGGATCGAAGCCGGGATCGTTGCGGGCGGGCGTCGCGTCACGCCGATCGGCGAATAGGCGGCGGCGAACCCGGCACCGGGCAGGATGACAAATCGCGTCATCTTCCGGCCGGGGCTTGTGCGGTTGCCCGCACTCGGTATCTTTGCCGCATGATGCGGCTTGGCGGTCCACTTCTTCTTCTGTTTCTGGCGGTTTGGCCGTTCCGACCGGCGCTTGCCGAGGTTCGCGCCGTGCTTGTCGGGGTGAGTGATTACCAGGTGCTGGACGCCGATCTGCAAGGCCCCGGCAATGACGTGCGCCTGATGGCCGAGACGCTGGTCGAACGCGGGGTGGACCCGGCCGCGATCACGGTGCTGACCACTGATCCGGCCCGCCTGCCCGAAGGGGTGCCGACCGGCGCGCCGACCCGCGGCGCAATCCTTGCCGCGCTCGACGCGGTCTCGGCGCCTCGGCACCGGGCGACACCGTGGTCTTCTATTTCTCCGGTCATGGCTCCCAGGCCCCTGACATGAGCGGCGATGAGGGCGGCGGATATGACGAGATCCTGCTGCCTGCCGATGCGGCGGGCTGGAAAGGCGCCATTGGTGCGGTGGAAAACGCCATCCTCGACGACGAGCTTCAGGCCTGGGCGCAGCCGATGCTGGCCGCGGGGTTGCGCTTGTCGGCCTTGTCGATGCCTGCCATTCCGCGACGGGCTTCCGCGCGCTGGGCGGTGACGGCGTGGCGCGGGTGATCGACCCCGCGCTGCTGGGTATTCCCGAAGACGCCATCCCCGCCGCCGTGACCGAAAGCCAGCCGCTCGCGGGCGATTTCGTGTTTCTCTACTCCTCCCAGTCCGATCAACGCTCGTTCGAATATCCCTTGGGCGATACCGGCATCTGGCATGGCGAGTTCACCCTGCGTCTGTCGCAGGTTCTGCGCGATGCGCCCGAAGCAAGCTGGGCGCAGGTTCTGGCTGCCACGCGAGAGGCGATGGCGCAAGGCCCGGCGCGGCAGATGCCTGAAGGCGAAGGCCCGCTTCTGGAGGCGCAGGTCTTCGGGCAAGGTACCGGCGCGGCACGCTGGCCGGTTTCGGGCGGTGTGGTCGAAGCCGGGCTCCTGGATGGGCTGGGCGTGGGGGCCGAAGTTGCGCTTTATGCCGATGCGGCGGGGGGTGAGGCGCTTTCGGTGCACCGCCTGCGCGATGTGACCGCGCGGGAGGCGACGCTGGAAGGCAAAGTCCCGCCGGATGTGACCTACTGGGCCGAACTCGTCTCGGCCGCGCCGCCGGAGCCGTTGGTACTGGCAGCTCCTGTCCGGGCGGATGAAGGCGACGGGAATGACTATGCGCCCTGGCTTGCGGCACTGCCTGCAGCCGGTGCGGGGGCCGATCTGGTGCCGATCCTGACAGAGGGCACGGTTGCGTTGGCGGGGGCGGATGGGGTGCTTGACCCGGCTGGCCCGGGCTCTTCGCCGCGCATTGCGCTGCTGGAAGGCGAGACCCCGGCTGAGGCCGTCGAGCGCGTGCTGGACCAGGCGGCACATGGGTTGCGGCTGCGGGAAACACTGGCAGGGGCGACGGGGCGCAATCTAACGGGCAAGACCCCCGTTAGCATGACCGTCGAACGCCGCGCGGCAACAGACGGTTGCGGCAAGGTCACCGAGGCCACCTCTTATGACCCAGCTGAGGGTGTTCAGCCCTGCGACCAGCTTTGGCTGACGCTGACCAACACGGGCGGCAAGGCGCAGGATGTGAGCGTTCTCTACTTCGCCGCCGATTTCGAGGTGACGCCGATCTGGCCCGCGCAGAACCTCGCCAACCGGCTTGCACCCGGCGAAAGCGCGCGGGTCGGGCTTCAGATCGAACCGGGGCAGGTGGCCGGGCTCGAAGAGATCTGGGTGCTTGCCGTGCCCGTCGATCCCGATGCCCCCCGGGTGGATCTGACACGGCTGGCAACGGTCGAGACGGCCCGTGGCGCGACCGACCCGATGACCAGCTGGCTTGACGCGCGGCTCGCCGATCCCGATGAGGAACGGACCCGCGACTTTTCCCTCAAACCCGCGCCGCTGACGATGATCCGTCAGATCGTGCGCCTGAAACCGGGGTCGGTGTGACCCGATGGCATGTGACGGAAGGATCGAAAGGATGATACGGCGGATTGCTCTGGCGCTGATGCCTGTGCTGCTTGCAACCACGGTTCAAGCCGAAACCCTTGCACCCGTGGCCGGGGAGGGGCCCGGTTCCCCCTATCTCTATGCCAAGAGCGGGGGCAAGGCGAAACGCGCGGCCGAGGCCGAAGCCGCTGGGGCGAAGGTCATCGGCGGGCAGGTGGCCGCCGACGGGGCCTGGCCCTGGCAGGTGGCGCTGCTGGTCGGCGGCATCCTCGCGCTGCTGGTGACGCTAACGCGCTGGCAGTTCATACATTGCTTGCAGCGGATTCGTTCTATTTGTGCTGACCGCGCACGGACTCAATATGCTCGTGTTCTGGATCATCTTTTTCGAGATCGCGATCCTGTACTTT
>JAAURK010000301.1 GCA_012032275.1 Tabrizicola sp. | reverse complement strand
GCTGGGGCCGGTAAGACGCTACTGGCCGAGGCACTGCTGCATCGGGCCGGCGCGATCCGCACCATGGGCGAGCTCGCGCGCGGCACGACGGTATGCAACGCCGATCCGCTGGAAAAGGAGCTGCAGCACTCGATCGACACGGCCGTTTGCAACTTCGAGAGCAACGGCACGCACGTCAATCTGATCGACACGCCGGGCTACCCGGATCTGTCGGCCGTTCGCAGGCTGTGCTGTCCGCAGTGGAAACTGCGGCGATCGTCGTAAACGCCGAGCGCGGCGTCGAGATCGCGACCTCGCGAATGGCGCAAGCAGCCCACGCGCACGCCCTCGACCGAATCGTCGTCGTGAACCGCATCGACCAACGCGATATCGATCTACGCCAAGTGCTCGATGAGTTGCGCGCAAACTTCGGCGCGGAGTGTTTACCGATCAACCTACCCGCCGACGGCGGGAATCGCGTCGTCGACTGCTTCTTCTCGCGCGAAGGTCCGAAGGCCGACTTCGACACCGTCGCCGATGCGCATCGACGCATCGTCGAGCAAGTCGTCGAGGTGGACGCGGAACTGCTCGAGCGCTACCTCGGTGGCGACGAAACCATCGATGCCGCCCAACTTCACGAACCGTTCGAGCAAGCGTTGCGCGAAGGCCACCTGATTCCCGTGTGTTTCACTGCGGCCCTCACCGGCGCCGGCATCGGCGAATTGTTGAACCTGATCGTTCGGCTGATGCCTTCGCCGCTCGAGGCCAATCCTCCTGCGTTCTTGAAGAGCGAAGGAGCAAAGGCGACACAGGTCACGGTCACGCGGATCCGGCGCGACCCGTGCTCGCACATGTGTTCAAGGTGCGCAATGATCTTTATCAGGGACGCGTGAGCATGCTGCGCGTGCACCAGGGCGCGCTCGCCGTCGGCTCGCAGCTCTTCATCGGCGACGTGCGCAAGCCGTTCAAGGTGGCACATCTATACCGCGTCCAGGGCGCGGCGCTCAGCGAGATCCCGCGCGCCGTAGCGGGAGACCTCTGCGCGGTCACGAAGGTCGAGGAACTGCATCTCGACGCAGTGGTGCATGGCTCCCACGATCAGGATCACTATCATCCGCGAACCACGCCGCAGCCGCAGCCGAGCGCAGTGCCGCTGGCATGATCACCGTTCCGGGAAGCGGCTTTTTCACCGCATCCTTGACCGTGACCCAGCCGCCTTTCGATCCCGGGACGGCGCCCTTGATCATGATCAGGCCGCGGTCGCTGTCGGTCCGCACGACCTGCAGGTTCTGCGTCGTGGTGCGCACGGCGCCAAGATGGCCAGCCATCTTCTTGCCCTTGAACACCTTGCCCGGATCCTGGCACTGGCCCGTGGACCCGTGCGAGCGGTGGCTGACCGACACACCATGGCTGGCCCGCAGGCCGCCGAAATTGTGCCGCTTCATCGCGCCGGCAAAACCCTTGCCGATCGAGGTGCCCGCCACATCGACGAACTGGCCCGCGAAGTAATGGTCCGCGGTAATCTCCTCGCCGACACCGATCAGGCAATCCGGGGTGACCCGAAACTCCGCGATCTTGCGCTTCGGCTCCACCTTCGCGGTCGCGAAATGGCCACGCATCGCTGCGGTCGTCCGCTTGGCCTTGGCCGTGCCGGTGCCAAGCTGGACGGCGGTATAGCCATCCTTCTCGGCAGTGCGCTGCGCCACCACCTGCAGATTGTCCAGCTGCAGAACCGTCACCGGAACCTGCTTTCCGTCCTCAAGAAACAACCGGGTCATCCCCAGCTTCTTGGCAATAACTCCAGAGCGCATCTCACATGCCCCCTTAAACTTTGATTTCGACGTCCACGCCGGCAGCGAGGTCGAGCTTCATCAGCGCGTCCACGGTCTGCGGAGTGGGGTCAACGATGTCGAGAAGCCGCTTGTGGGTGCGAATTTCCCACTGGTCGCGCGACTTCTTGTCGATATGCGGTCCACGGAGAACCGTGAACTTCTCGATCTTGTTCGGCAGCGGGATCGGCCCGCGTACCTGGGCGCCCGTGCGCTTGGCCGTGTTGACGATTTCCTGCGTGCTGGCATCCAGAACGCGGTAATCGAAGGCCTTGAGCCGGATGCGGATGGTCTGACCTTGCATCTTCTTTCCCTCGGTTGGGAGGGTGCGTGGAACTCACACACCCTACCGGTTCTGTTTACGCGATGATCTTGGAGACGACGCCTGCGCCGACGGTGCGGCCGCCTTCGCGGATGGCGAAGCGGAGTTTTTCTTCCATGGCGATCGGGGCGATCAGTTCGACGTTGAACTTCAGGTTGTCGCCCGGCATCACCATTTCCGTGCCTTCCGGCAGTTGCACCGTCCCGGTCACATCCGTCGTGCGGAAGTAGAATTGCGGGCGGTAGTTCGCGAAGAACGGCGTGTGGCGGCCGCCCTCCTCCTTGGTCAGGATATAGGCCTCCGCCTCGAACTTGGTGTGCGGCTTGACGCTCGCGGGCTTGCAAAGCACCTGGCCCCGCTCCACGCCCTCACGGTCGACGCCGCGCAGCAGCACGCCCACATTGTCGCCCGCCTCGCCCCGGTCCAGAAGCTTGCGGAACATCTCGACCCCGGTGCAGACCGATTTCTTGCTGTCGCGGATGCCCACGATCTCGACCTCGTCGCCGACGTTGATCACGCCCCGCTCGATCCGCCCCGTCACCACCGTGCCGCGACCCGAGATCGAGAACACATCCTCGATCGGCATCAGGAACGGCTGGTCGATCGCCCGCGCCGGCGTCGGGATATACTCGTCCACCGCCTTCAGAAGCGCGCGGATGCTGTCCTCGCCGATGTCCTTGCGCTCGCCGATCATCGCCTGATGCGCCGACCCCTTGATGATCGGGATGTCGTCGCCGGGATATTCGTAGGAGGAGAAAAGCTCCCGCAGTTCCATCTCCACAAGCTCGATCAGCTCCTCGTCATCCACGAGGTCGACCTTGTTCATGTAGCAGACCATGTACGGAATGCCGACCTGACGGCCAAGAAGGATATGCTCGCGCGTCTGCGGCATCGGGCCGTCAGAGGCCGCACAGACCAGGATCGCGCCGTCCATCTGCGCCGCACCGGTGATCATGTTCTTCACATAGTCGGCGTGGCCGGGGCAGTCGACATGCGCGTAGTGACGGTTCTCCGTCTCGTATTCCACATGCGCCGTCGAGATCGTGATCCCCCGCGCCCGCTCTTCCGGAGCCCCGTCGATCTGGTCATAGGCGCGAAACTCGCCGAAATACTTCGTGATCGCCGCCGTCAGCGTCGTCTTGCCATGGTCAACGTGACCAATGGTCCCGATGTTCACATGCGGCTTGTTACGTTCAAACTTTGCCTTCGCCATGCACTTTCCGCCCTTGTCATTACAGGCCGTTACGGCCCCCGAACTTCACGGGCGGCGGATTAAGCCGTGGGCGCGGGAAAATCAAGCCTCAGTTGGCCGCTTCGGCGGGCACCGGTTCTTTCGGTGGCAGACCAAACCATTCCGGGTTTTCCAGAAGCCACCCTTCGACCCGTTTGACCGCGTTGAAGGACAGCGCATCCATCTGCTGCATCCGGGTGCGGGTAATGCCGGTGCCGATCACGGTTTCGCCCGAAAGCCCTTCGAAAACAGTGAATTGCTTGCCCTCGGGATTGAGCTTCTTCTGTGCCGCATCGTCCCAGATGTTCGCGGTGATGACGAGCACCGATTTCGGCGCGGCGACCACGGGAATGCCGGGCGGGGCAAGCGCATAGCCATCGACCGAAATGCCGATGTTGTAAAGCCTGGTGCCCTCATATCTGCCGAACCGGTCGTCCACCGCCTTCTTCACCGCCGCCTCCCATTCATCCGGGGTCGCGTTGCGCGAGATCGGCACCTTTTCCGCCTTGTCGGCCACGACGATGTTCAGCCCGAGAGCGAAGTCGCCCAGTGGCACCGGCGGCTCGGCCAGATCGTTGCGCGCGCAGGCGGCAAGCAGGGCGAGGGGCAGCAGAACGGCCGAAAGGCGAAGCGGCATGATATGGTCCTGAAACGGGCAACTGGCCGACAGGGATAGCCGCAGGGGGCGCAAGACGCAACCGTGCCGCATTGGCGCGGCGCGGCGTCGGCATATAGTGGCGGTGTGGCGAAAGGAGGGGGCGATGACGGAACTGAGGCCGGTGGCCGGCGACGCGAGCCCCGTTCTGCCGGTGCGGGTGCGGCTCAGCGATCAGCCGCTTGGCGTGTTGCAATCGCTGCGGGCGGCGCGGCGCAACCTGCTCGAGATGATACCAGAGCTTGCGACGCGTCTGCCGATGATCTCGGGCCGCACGGGAAAACGCTGGCATATGGTGATGGAACCCGGCGCGCTGCGCCATATCCTGCGCGACCGGGTCGAGGATTATCCCAGATCGGTGGTGACGAAGCTGATCCTGAAACCCGCCATCGGGGACAGCCTCTTTGTCGCCGAGGGGGCAGAGTGGATGTGGCAGCGCAGGACAGCGGCGCCGGTCTTTTCGCAGCGCAACGTGACGGCCCTCGCCCCGGTGATGACGGCGGCGGCAGAGCGTGCGGCGGCGCGGATCGGCCAGGCCGCCGGGCGCGCGGTCGATGCCTTTGACGAGATGGTGCTGGCAACCTTCGAGGTGATCGCGGATGTCACGCTTTCGGGCGGCGACTTCGACCGTGCCGCGGTGCACCGCGCCATCGAAGACTACATACAAAACGCGGCGAAAGTGTCGCTTCTCGATATCCTCGGCGCGCCCGGATGGGTGCCGCGCCCCGGGCGGATGGTGACCGGCTCAGCGATGCGGCA
>JAAURK010000300.1 GCA_012032275.1 Tabrizicola sp. | reverse complement strand
TCGCGACCAGCGCGCGGTCGGCGTCGAGCCGTAGCAGGACGTCGGCGAGCTTGCCGGCGTCATAGTCCGGCATGAGGAACCCGGTAGCGTCGGTTTCGACGAAGGTGTCGTAGCGGCCAATGCTGATCACGGGTTTGCCGGCGCCGAGGCCTTCGAGGATGTCGCGGCCCCAGGGATTCTCCTCGCGCGTCGGCTTGACGACCACGTCGCAGGCGGCAAGCACGGTTTCGGGTTCGGCCACGTGGCCGAGAAACAGGAACATGTCGCCAACTCCGCGCGCGGCGGCGTAGTCCGCAAGCGTGCCGCCGCGCCGCGCGATCAGCCACGCGGAGGCTGAACGAGCCCGCGTTGCACCGCCGGCCGTTCCAGGAACCGGTCCAGATAAGCGGGGACCGACTTCAGCTGCGACCACCCGGCAATATCCGCCGCCTTGTAGAAATCGCGCAGGCTGCGCAGCCAGGGCGCGATGGCGATATCGGCGATGGAATAGTCACCCACCACCCAGTCCCGGCCGTGCAAGGCGCCGTCAAGCACCTTCAGAAGCCGCTCCACCTCGGCCCGGTACCGTTCCTTCGGCCGGGGATCCTCGATGTCCTTGCCCGCGAAGTGATGGAAAAAGCCGAGCTGCCCGAACATCGGCCCGATCCCGCCCATCTGGAACATCAGCCATTGCAGCACCTCCCAGCGTTTGTCCTCGGGGATGAGCTGGCCCGACTTCTCCGCCAGATAGACAAGGATCGCACCGCTTTCAAAAAGGGCAAGCGGCTGTCCGCCCGGCCCGTCCGGGTCAATGATCGCGGGGATCTTGTTGTTCGGGCTGAGGCTGAGGAACGCGGGGCTCATCTGGTCATTGGTCGCAAAATCAACCAGATGCGCATCATAAGGGAGGCCGGTCTCTTCCAGCGCGATGGAAACCTTGACGCCGTTCGGCGTGGGAAGGGAGTAAAGCTGGATGGCCTGCGGGTTGCGGGGCGGCCAGCGGTTGGTGATCGGAAAGTCGGTGATGGACGTCATCATCTGCTCCTTTGGGTTATATACCGGATAAGTAAGCCAAAATTACTGATGCGGAAGGCAATAAACCTGTGCAATAGTCTGCGTGCGCATGTGCGCGAATGCAGTCAACACCAACCGCCGCAACGGGCGGGACCAACAAGGGAACAGTGGAATGATTAACGAATTCAAAGAGTTTATTGCCAAGGGCAATGTAATGGATCTCGCCGTAGGGATCATCCTTGGTGCGGCCTTCACGGCCATCGTGACCTCACTGGTCGATGACATGATCAACCCGATCATCGGGATCCTGGTCGGCGGGATCGACTTCAGCAGCTGGGGTTTCAGCATCGGCGAAGCGAAGTTCAACATCGGCAACTTCATCAATGCGGTGATCAAGTTCTTCATCGTGGCCTGGGTTGTCTTCCTGCTGGTCAAGGGCGTCAACCGGATGAAGGATGCCGCGATGAAGAAGGAAGAAGCGCCCGCGGCTCCGGCAGGTCCGACCGAGGTCGATCTTCTGAAAGATATCCTTGTCGAGCTGAAGAAGGCCTGAGAACGGCGAGAGCCTCAAGGCAAGCCCCCGCTCCGGCGGGGGCTTTCTGCTGTGATCTCTGCCGGAAACCGGTGCGGACGCGCGCAGGCGCGCGACGCCTTGCCTCGCCCGCGCGGACTTCGCCGCTTGGCTCAGATGCCTCCGGCGGGGATATTTTGACCAGGTGAAATCGCTTTGCCGGTATTCCGTGCGGGTGCCAGGGGGGTGAGCACGGCACCTTCCGACCCTCGTCGCCTGCGGACGGCCATGAGGCCCTTCGGGCTGTTGGCGGGACCGCGGCGCTAAGGCACTTCCACATCCACCCAGACCGGTCGGTGGCGCGAGGCGGTGGCCAGATCGGCTGCCAGCGGATCGGTATCGGCTGGCCAGAGGACGCCGGCGCCGGTGACCCGCAACCCGGCCGAAGGCAGGACGAGGTCGAGCCGGAGGCCGCCGATCTTGTCGTAGATCGCCGTATCAAGTGCCGGATCGCCGGTGTGATCCGGCTCCGTCCGGCCATGCGTGCCTTTGGGGTGCGGATCCTGCAGCCGGGGGTCGGCGAGGAGGCGGGCAATCCCGTTCCGGAGCCCTTCGCCATCGGCGGGGTCGAGATTGGCGTCGCCGAGGAGAATGAACGGCGCCTCGGGCGGGGGCATCGGCAGATCGCCGTTCAGAAAGAGCCGCCAGAACATCGCTTCGTCATGGTTGCGGCGCCCATTCCGGTCTTCGGGACCGTCGAAAACCGGAGGAGTGGCATGCCAGGCCAGCAGATGCAGGACGCGTCCACGGGGAAGCGTGACCGGCAGATCCCAATGTGCGGTTGTGGAGAGGCGTTGCAGGGCCAGAACCTCGGGCGGCATGCCGACGGGGATCATGGCCTCCGGCAGGTCGCGCCACAGAAAGGCCGAGAAATCGCGGAAGCCTTTCCTGTCGAGCGGCAGACGCGACAGGACGGCCATGCCCCCTTGCCCAGAAAAGAGCCCGAAGCCCTGGGCATCGCGCGGATCGCCGATGCGGCCGTTGCCGTCGAGATCGAGGCCGGTCTGCCGCCCGGTGTTGGGTCGGGCGGCGAAACGGTGTTCATAACGCAGGCCCGCGCTTTCGAGCCGGTCCGCCAGCAGTGTGAGGGCCACAAGATCGTGGTCGTAATCGACAGAGGTGAGAAGCAGCACATCGGCATCCAGCACCGTCAGCACGCGGATGAGCGCGGCGATCCGGCTGTCATCGGGATCGGCGAGGTCACGCACCAGAATGCCCGGACCCGTCCTGTCAAGATCGGTGTTGTAGGTCGCGATGCGAAGCGTTTCCGCCGCCAATGACAGCGGAACGAGTGCCAGCAGCAGCGCGAGGCAGATCAGGCTTCCCGGTCGAGCAGCGGCCCGGGTGCGTCGTCGGTATGATTGAGATCGCGCTTGATGCGGATCATGTCGGCGATCCGCCCCATCGCGACACCGCGCATCAAGAGGCTTGCAGGAAGAAACGCCCATGCGGAAATCGTCCAGACCAGTGTTTGCGGCGATGTGAGCGTCAGGGGCGAAACGCCCGACGTTCCGATCGCCAGAACCGACGGGATCAGAAATGGCAGCAAAAACCCTAACGCAAGGTTAAAGCGGGCATCCCGCTCCAGCCGGTCGATGACATCGCCGCCGGCCGTCGGCTCGAACGTCGGGAGGTTGACCCACACGTTGAACGCGTTGTGGGTCGACGGCCAGCCCGCGCTTTTCAGGATCACGACGAAGAAGGCCAGCGACAGAAGTGAGAGGAAATAGGCGGTTCCCGCAGCAGTGCGCACGTCAAGGATCTGCGCCGGGCTCGCGTCATCGCCCATCATGAACGTGGCCAGCCGCACCGGCGAATAGGGAAAATCCATCGCATGGCCGATGAGAATTCCCACCGCCTCGAAAAGCCGGGTCGCGGTGGTGGACGCTTCGTCATTGGCGGCGATCATCGAGAGTGAGACGATGATCGCCAGCAGCATGAGGTAGCGAATGCGGTTGAACGGCGCGCCATCGCGAAACTCGACGAGGCTGGGATATTCCGCATTGTATTCGATGAAGGTCAACGCCCCGGCGAAAAGCGCGACGAGGGCGACCATCTGCCGCGTATCGGTACCGATGCCGGGAAGGATGACCGAAGGCATCAGGATCAGGATCATGACCAGAAAGGCCCGCACCGCCGAGGCCATGATGCGGTTGACAAGCGTCCGGGCGGAGCCGTCGATCGACCGCACCACCCTGATCCGCATCCGCGTCTCAAGCAGCTCGCGCACGCTACCGCGAAGTAATGCTAGTCTGCCCAATTTCGGACCGGCGTCCTCTTGCATGTGCCATTCCCCCGACAGAGCCCGAAGTTTATGGCAATTTCGGGGAAATGCAGCACCTGAAATGAATAAAACTGTCCCTTTCGCCGCCTTTGTCGCCGGGCTGGAGGAAATCCAGCGCCGGAGAAGCCGCTGTCGAGCCTGCGGAAAACATCAGGCCCAGGGTCGGATCGCCGCCGTCTTCCGCTCGAACGCGTCGATCGATGCGGCCTTTTCCAGCGTAAGGCCGATGTCGTCGAGCCCGTTCAAGAGGCAGTGTTTGCGGAACGGATCGACCTCGAATGCAAAGCTCTGCCCGTCGGATGCGGTGACCGTCTGCGCCGCAAGATCAACCGTCATGCGGGCATTGGCCCCTTTTCGGGCGTCGGCCATCAGCAGGGCCACCGTCTCGGGCGGCAGGGTGATCGGCAGGATGCCGTTCTTGAAGCAGTTGTTGTAGAAGATATCGGCAAAGCTGGTTGAAATCACACAGCGGATGCCGAAATCGAGAAGCGCCCATGGGGCATGTTCACGCGAGGAACCGCAGCCGAAATTGTCGCCCGCGACCAGGATTTCCGCTGTGCGGTAGGCGGGCTGGTTCAGGACGAAATCGGGGATCTCCTCGCCGCCTTCCGTATAGCGCATCTCGTCGAAGAGATTCTTGCCGAGCCCCGAGCGCTGGATCGTCTTCAGGAACTGCTTGGGGATGATCATGTCGGTGTCGATATTGACGAGCGGCATGGGCGCCGCGATGCCGGTGAGGGTGGTGAATTTCTGCATGGTCAGTCTCCTTACACCTTCTCGCCCATCATCTGCCGCACATCCGTCAGATGCCCGGTGATCGCCGCTGCCGCCGCCATGGCGGGGGACAGCAGGTGCGTGCGGCCGCGCGTCCTTGCCGGCCCTCGAAGTTGCGGTTGGAGGTCGCGGCGCAGCGTTCGCCCGGTTGCAACTGGTCGGGGTTCATC
>JAAURK010000299.1 GCA_012032275.1 Tabrizicola sp. | reverse complement strand
CCTGCGGTGCGCCGATGTAATGCACCCAGTTCCACCAGCTGAAACGGCATCGCAACGCCCCATTCCGCCGATCCGACCCCGCTCTGCCTCGGGCAGCAATGCGGTCAGGGCGGGCTGCGCCTCGCGCACGAAGGCCACCACCGCATCGGGCGTGGGATAGCGGTAGATGCGGCGCCGGGCACCCCTGACGCGGCCAAGAAAATCGACCAGCGCCAGATCGGCCGACCGCCGCCCGATCTTCAGCCCGAAGAAGAACGCCCCATCCGCATTCAGCGACATCGGCACCGATGGCTGCCCGATCTTCCCCCGCAGCGGCACTCCGCGCAGCAGAAGGCCGTCCTGTTCCAGCGCCCGCATGATCACCGAGACGGTCTGCGCCGAAAGGCCCGAGATCCGCGCGATATCCGACTTTGCGAGTGCCCCCGACCGGCGGACGAGCGACAGCACCAGCCGCTCGTTATGCGCGCGCATTCCCGATTGGTTCGACCCCCGCAGCGCCGCATTGTCGGCACTCCAGCGAGACTCACCCGGTTGATCGGCAAGTGGTTTCACATCACCATCCCCAGGGCTGCAGCCGCCCTGCCGGACGCGAGATTGGGAAGAAATGTGGGCTCTGTCAATAATAAATCAGAGTGATTTAATTATCTTGACGCTCACCCGGGAATCGGTACATCTTGCGTCATGACGCGGGGCGGGGAGCCCGGCGCCAGAACAACAATCGGGGGCTGATGCCCTGTCTTGGGAGGACAAGATGAAATTGAGAACAACCGCTTTGCTCGGTGCTGCGGCGCTGTCGCTGATGGCGGGTGCCGCCTCTGCCGCGGACCTCGCCTGCCTGATCACGAAGAACAACACCAACCCCTTCTTCGTGAAGATGAAAGAGGGCGCCGAAGCCGCGGCCACCGCTGCCGGCCTCGACTTCCAGGCCTATGCCGGCGAGAAGGACGGCGATGCCGCCCCGCAGATCACCGCGATTGAAAACTGCGTCGCCGCGGGCGCCAAGGGGATCCTGATCACGCCCTCGAACGACAGCGTCGGCCCGGCCCTGAAGGACGCCCGCGCCGCGGGGATCCTGGTGATCGCGCTTGACACCCCGCTTGCCGATGCCGATGCGCAGGACATCACCTTCGCCACCGACAACTTCGAGGCGGGTCTGCTGATCGGCAAATGGGCTGCGGCGACACTGGGGGCCGAGGCCGCCAATGCCAAGATCGCCATGCTGGACATCAACAAGGACAATATCTCTGTCGATGTGGCCCGCGACACCGGCTTCCTCGTCGGCTTCGGCATCGAGGTTCCTGACCTGACGGTGATGGGTTCGGAAACCGATCCGCGCGTCATCGGGCACGAAACCTCGGATGCAAACCCCGAAGGCGGCCTGCGTGCAATGGAAACGCTGCTGGCGAAAGACCCCGATATCAACGTGGTCTACACGATCAACGAACCGGCGGCCGAAGGGGCCTATCAGGCGCTGAAGGCGGCGGGCAAGGAAAGCCAGGCGATCATCGTCTCTGTGGACGGCGGCTGCCCCGGGGTGGCCTCGGTCAAGTCGGGCGTGATCGGCGCCACGTCGCAGCAATATCCGCTGAAGATGGCCTCGCTTGGCATCGATGCGATTGCGGCCTTCGCCAAGGACGGCACCAAGCCGACGGTGACCGAGGGCCTGACGTTCCTCAACACCGGCGTGAATCTCGTCACCGACAAGCCCGTGGACGGCGTTCCGTCGATTGACAGCACCAAGGGCACCGAGCTCTGCTGGGGCTAAGGCGTCTTCACGAGTGAACTTGGTAAGGGAAGGGCGACCTTGCAGTCGCCCTTCGTCATGGATGCGGCAACAATCAGACGACCTTGACGACGGGGGGATCCGGAACGATGACCACGCCAGAGGCACCAACCAAGACGATCTCCGATTTCGAGGCGACACTGTCCGGCGCCGATGCGGCGGTCGTCAGTTTCGCCAAGGATGACAAGAGCTTCGTCCATGTCATGCGCGGCTATCTGCGCAGCTACCCGACGCTGATCCCTGCGCTGGTGCTGCTGATCTCGGTCGCCGCATTCAGCATCATCGCGCCGCGGTTTTTCGGAATTGGCGCGCTGTCGACCATCCTGAAACAGGTGACCGTGACCGGCTTCATCGCGCTGGCGCAGACGCTGATCATCCTCACGGCGGGGATCGATCTGTCGGTCGGGGCAATTCTGGTGATCTGCACGCTGGTCATGGGCAATCTGGCGGTGTTTTCGGCGGTACCGGTGCTGGTTGCGGTTGCCATCGGCATTGCGCTTGGCGGCGTCATGGGGCTGGCGAACGGCCTTCTGGTCGCGAAGGTCAAGCTGCCGCCCTTCATCGTGACGCTGGGGACGTTGTCGATCTTTTCGGCGCTGACCCTTTGGTATTCCAGATCCGAATCCATCCGCAACGTCGACATCGTCGAAAAGGCCCCGGATCTGCTGTGGTTCGGCCAGGGCTTCAATGTCGGCGGGGCCTCGATCTCTTACGGCGGGATCGCCCTGATACTGCTTGCAGCCGTGCTGTGGTTCATCCTGAACCAGACCGCCTGGGGCCGCCATGTTCACGCAATCGGCGACGACCCCGACGCAGCCCGGCTGTCGGGCATCCGCGTCGACCGGACGCTGATCTCGGTCTATGCCGCCGCGGGCCTCATCTGCGGTTTTGCCGCCTGGATCGCCATCGGGCGCGTCGGTTCTGCCTCGCCCATCGCCTTCAGCGATGTGAACCTTGCCTCGATCACCGCCGTGGTGATCGGCGGCACGTCGCTTTTCGGCGGGCGCGGGTCGATCATCGGCTCGGTCCTTGGTGCCTTCATCGTCGGCGTGTTCAACACCGGCCTCTCGCTTGGGGGGGTGGATGACTACTGGCAGAAATTCGCGGCGGGCTGTCTCGTCATCGTCGCGGTCGCCCTGGACCAATGGCTGCGGAGGGCCTCGCAATGAGTGGCGTTCAACCGATCCTTGAAACCCGTGGTCTGATGAAGCGCTATGGCACCGTGGTGGCGATGAGCGGCGCCGATTTCGATCTGATGCCGGGCGAGATCCTGGCCGTGATCGGCGACAACGGGGCCGGAAAATCGACGCTGATCAAGGCGCTGTCAGGGGCCGTCATTCCCGATCACGGCGAGGTTCTGCTTGATGGGAGGCCGGTGCACTTCCGCTCTCCCGAAGATGCCCGCAATGCCGGGATCGAAACCGTCTATCAGACGCTGGCGATGTCGCCCGCGCTGTCCATCGCCGACAACATGTTTCTGGGGCGAGAGTGGCGCAAGCCGGGGATCATGGGATCGGTCTTTCGCCAGATGGACCGCCCGCGGATGGAGAAATTCGCCCGCGAGAAGCTGAGCGAGCTTGGCCTGATGACGATCCAGAACATCCACCAGACCGTCGAGACCCTGTCCGGCGGCCAGCGGCAGGGTGTGGCGGTGGCGCGGGCTGCCGCGTTCGGATCGAGGGTGGTGATCCTTGACGAACCCACCGCCGCGCTGGGCGTCAAGGAAAGCCGCCGGGTGCTGGAACTCATCCGCGACGTGCGCGCGCGCGGTATCCCGATCATCCTCATCAGCCACAACATGCCGCATGTCTTCGAGGTGGCTGACCGCATCCACATCCATCGTCTGGGGCGGCGGCTTTGCGTGATCAAGCCGGGCGATTATTCGATGTCGGACGCCGTGGCCTTCATGACCGGCGCGAAACTGCCCGAGGGCGTGACCGAGCCAGTCTGACCCGGACCGGGTAAGGTTTCCATTACTTGGAAACAATCGCCGTCCGGGCGACGGTTTTGGCTCTTTTTCTACATCAATTTTGATGCACCTTTCATATTTGGAGACATTCGATGAGAAACTCGATTGAGTTTTGGCATGACGTTTGCCTTGAAGTTGTCCGCCGCGATTTCTCGAAAAAGGCGGACGGATCGCCTGCAAGCCCGGATCAGGGCGGGCCGACCCGGACGTCGCGGGCGCTGGCCATCGCGCATCTGGCGATGCATGACGCCCATTTCGGCACCACGGCTCCGGCCTCGACCTATCTGCAGCGGCTGGCTGTTCCGGTGGCGCTGCCTGCGCCGCCTGCCTCGATCAGCCTTGACAGCGCGGTCGGAACGGCGGCGGCCATCTGCCTGCTGACCCTTTACCCAAGCCATCAGGCCTATATCAACCGGATGTCGGCGATCTTCATCGACCCCGATCCCGATCCGCTGGCGCGCGACAACGGGCACCGCTACGGCGAAGCGATGGCGGCCACGATGATGGCGCTTCGGGCAGGTGACGGATCGACCAGTTCCATGGGCTACCGCCCCTCTACCGCCTATGGGCGCCACCGCGAAGACCCCTATGATCAGGGCCAGGGGTTCCTCACGCCGCAATGGGGGAACGTGACGCATTTCTGCCTTCCCGCGCGCGTCCCGCTTGATCCGCCTCCGGGCTACAATCTGCCGGACTATCTGTCGGATGCCGATTACCGCGCCGATCTGAAAGAGGTGAAGGAGGAGGGCGCGCTCGTCAGCACCAGGCGCAACGCCGAAGAAAGGGTGATCGGTTACTACTGGGGCTATGACGGCGCGAACGAGATCGGCGTGCCGCCCCGGCTTTACAACCAGATCGCGCGCAGCTGGCTGGATCGCCACCATCCCGGTGATGTGGACAAGGCAGTCCAGCTTCTGGCGATGATCAATGCGGGCATGGCGGATGCGGCATCGACGCCTGGTATCACAAATACGCCTACAACCTCTGGCGGCCAACGATCGGCATCCGCGAGGCAAGCCAGTCCACCGGCCCGCTTGCGGCGGCGGGTCCGACCGCGGTC
>JAAURK010000298.1 GCA_012032275.1 Tabrizicola sp. | reverse complement strand
TTGCCGGCGCGGGACGCGAGAGCCTGGCGCCCCTGGCCGCGGACCTGCTGGCACTGGCGCGGGGCCGGTCGATGAGGCTGCGGCTGTTCCTTCTTTTCTGGGCCGCGCTTTGGCACCTCGGGTTGCCATTCGCGCTGGTCTATCTCTGGTGGCGCGGGCGCAAGGATGCGCTTTATGCGCAGCATCTGGGCGAAAGATTCGGCCGGGTCGCGGCACCTCCCGGGGCAGTCTGGGTCCATGCGGTGTCGCTGGGCGAGATGCGGTCGGCGGTGCCTCTGGTGCGGGCCTTCCTTGACCGGGGCGAAAGCGTGGTGACCACCCATTTCACCCCCGCGGGGCGGCGCGAGGCGGAACGGGTCTTCGCCGCCGAGATCGCCGCGGGCCGGATGGCCGTGATCTGGGTGCCGTTCGAGTTCGGCTGGGCCTACCGCCGCTTTTTCCGCGCCATCCGGCCAAAGTTCGGACTGGTGATGGAGGTCGAGATCTGGCCGCGCATGATCTTTTCCGCGCGCCGGGCCGGTGTTCCGCTTTTCATGTGCAACGCTCAATATCCGACGAAATCCATGGCGCGGGACGAGAGTTTCCCGCTGCGCCATGACCTGATGCGCGGTTTCGCCGGGGCGCTGGTGAAATCCGACCTGCAGGCCAGCCGTTTCGCCTCGGTCGGGGTGGGCAGGATCGAGGTGACGGGAGAGCTTCGCTTTGACCAGCCGGTGCCATCGTCGCAGCTTGCGGCGGCGGCGGCGGCGCGGCCCGTGCTTGCCGGGGGAAGGGAGGTCGTCACCTTCGCCTCGGTCGTCGAGGGCGAGGATTCGATCTATCTTGATGCGATCGCTGCGGCACTCGCTGCACCGGATCCGCCGCTGACCGTCTATGTGCCAAGAAAGCCCGAACGGTTCGATGACGTTGCCGCCCTCATCGCCGGGCGGGGACTGCGCATGGCCCGCAGGCGCGACCTTCTTGACGGCGATCTGGCGCTGCGGGGGAAGGCCGGGCAGATCGACATCCTTCTCGGTGACAGTCTTGGCGAGATGTATTTCTACATTGCGCTGTCGGACCTTGTGGTCACCGGAGGCGGGTTCACCCCCAAGGGCGCGCATAACATCATCGAGCCGCTGGCGCTGAAGCGCCCCGTGATCGTCGGGCCGCAGGTGCATACGATCGAATATCCGGTGACCGAGGCCATCGAGGCGGGAGTCTGCCTGCGGGTGCTGACACCGGAAGAGCTGTCAGTGGCGCTTCGCGACTGGCCGGGGCCCGAACCCGAGGAAATCGAGCATTTCTTCGAGGATCACGCAGGCGCCACGGAGCGGACGCTGAACGCGCTTGACCGGCTGCTTACCAACCGCTGAAACCGCCGTCCACGTTCACCAGCTGCCCCGTCATGTAGCCCGCCTGCGCCGAGCACAGAAACAGCATCGCATCGGCGATTTCATCGGGTCTGGCCATGCGGCCCGCCATGATCAACGCACCGACCCTGCGCTGGAACTCGTCGGAATGGTCGTTGAAGACGGCTCCGGGCGCGATGGTGTTGACCGTGGCCTGCCGCCTGGCCCAATAGCCCGCAAGCCAGAGGGTCAGGCCATGGATGCCCGCCTTGGTGGTGGAATAGGCCGAGAAGCTTTTGAACGGCATCCCTTCATAGATCTCGTGATGCGGGCCGTTCAGCGCATACATGGAGGCCACATTGATCAGCGCGCAGGGCCATTTGCCGACGATGTCGCGGTCCATCTGCCGGGCGATCATGAACGCGCCCGTCAGATTGGTGCGCAGCGTCCGCTCCCAGTCGCCGACCGAGGTATTGGCGAAATCCGGGAAAGGCTTGCCCGCGCCCATCAGCAATTCGCCGGTGATCGCGGCATTGTTCAGAACCACATTGGGCTGCCAGCCATCTGTCAGGATACGGTCGAAGATGCCGGTGACCTGATCCTCGTCGCCCACGTCAAGATCATAGAACCGGAAGCCCGCATCATCCCCATGCGCCGCCTTCAGCGCGTCGGCCCGGTGGCCGGGCAGGTCAGAGGCGATGACCCGCGCCCCTTCGGCCAGCATTCGCCGCACATAGGTGGAGCCGAGAACACCCCCCGATCCGGTGATGAAGACGGTGCGTCCGGTCAACTGGTCAGTCATGCTCTTTCAGTGCCTCCTGCATCAGGAACTCCACCAGGCGGAAATCGAAGGGCGTGTCGATATCCACGCAGCGTTCGGCGGGCATCAGATAGGGGATCACGCGCCCCTCCCAAAGCCCGGCAGCGCGCTTCAGATAAGCCGGATCGACGACATAGGTCGAGGCCGCATGTTCATAGACCACCGGTGCCTGCTGCCGGGCCACAACGCCGCCGGGCAGGGGCTTTGACACATGCAGCGCGCCGCTGGCATCCGGTTCGACGAGGTTGAAATAAGGGTTCTTCCGCGCCTCGCAGCAGCTCATCACCATATCCGGCCGCTCAGCCAGGAAGAGATCGAGCGCTGCGTCGATATCCTCGGTGAGGCGCAGCGGCGAGGTGCAGTCGAGGTCCAGAAACGCCGTCACCGGGCCGAGTAGCGCCTCCGAAGCGGCCAGGGCATGCTGCCAGACGCCCCATTTCCCCGCCGTATCGGTTGCAAGATGCGCCGGACGCAGCCCGATCTTCAGCGCGCCCCTCGCCACCGCATGATCGTAGATCGCCGCATCATCCGTCGAGACCACGACAGCCCCGACACGCGGACTGGCGAAAAGCTGGTCCAGTGACCAGTCGATCAGTGGTTTGCCGCAAAGCGGGCGGAAATTCTTGCCCGGCACTCCTTTGGAGCCTTTTCGCGCACCGATATGGCCAAGGATCATGGAATCTCCTTCGTGATTCGCCCGCTGAAGCGGCGCGCGGCCCAGGCCTCGGTCACCAGCTGTGCCGCGTGCTGGCAAAGGTCCAGTCGCGGCAGATGTTCCACGCCGGAAGATGCGCGACCTGCGACAAGGGCAAGAAAATCGCGCATGGCTGAAAGAAACATCTCGTTTCGTTCCAACGGCTTGTCGATGAGATGCACGCCTGCGGCATCGGCCGTGGCATAGCGCTGCGCGGCATAGTCGAAATCGTGCATCCGCTGCGTGCCGCGCAGGATCGTGCGTCGGTGCAGCCTTGGGGTCAGGTAATCCATCGCCACCTCGCCCGACACACCGCTGCGGCCCAGGCTGATCCGGCTGGCCATGTCCACGCCCGGATAGGCCGGGTGGCCAAGGCTCTCCACCGCCCGGACCGACAGGCCGGGAAAAAGGCAGGCCGCCATGTCGATCTCGTGACAAAGGTCGAGAAGCACGCCGCCCCCCTCCGCCCGCGCGGCATAGCTGTCCGAAAAGCGCCAGCCCGACCGCCATTGCGTGACATCATGGCCGATCGTCAGGCTGAACTGGAACACATCCGAAAGATCGCCTGCGGCAAGCGTCCGGAACGCCGGGTGATAACGCATCATCAGCCCGACCATCGACCGTGCGGCAACCGGCGCCGCCACCGCCAGGATCGACCGAAGCTCTTCGCCCCGGAAAGCCAGCGGTTTTTCAACATAGACCGGCACGCCCGCGGCGGCACAAACCTCGATCAGCGGCAGGCGGAGGTCGGTGGCCGTGGCGATGACCACCGCGTCGGCTCCGGTCTTCAGCCGCGCGGCCAGCGCCTCGGCCGAAAAGCCGCGCCAGCCGATCAACTCGGCGGTCGCGCCAAGCAGGCCCAGGTTCTCGTGGTGGCGCCGCCCGATCGACCCCGCCCCAACCACCAGAACCCTGAAACTGCCAGCCATTCCGCCCCCCGCGATCATGCCGAGGGTTAGCCCGGATGGCATGGAATTGCCAGAGCTTCGGCGGCGGTCGGCAAATCCGGAATTCCCGATCCGGTGTGCGGTACTGAAGGACCGGGTCTCTTCCTTCGAAGGACGTCGATGGTGGGCAGACGGTGCTGCCGGTGGCCCTTCTCGCCCTGCCGATCGCGGCGGCACCGCCAGGCAGATCGGGGGAGAGCTTTCCAGCGTCACGACCTCGCAGCCGAACGGTAGGCGATGATCGCTGCGCCGGTCATCGAGACGACGCTGCCGCAGCAGCGCGCCACGGCGGTTGGCGGTTGCACCTGCCCTTGACGCAACGCTGGTCGGCGTCGCGAACAACTGAACTCAGGGCGGCGGACATCGGCCCGGCCAGTCCGTCGCCAGATGCCAGGCCTGGCCCAGGGCCAGCACATCGGCATCCGCCCCCGCCCGCCCGATGAGCTGCATTCCCATCGGCAGGCCCGCCGCACCGAAACCCACCGGAACCGAAAGCGCGGGCAACCCGATCAGGCTGACCGGAACCACCACCTCCATCCAGCGGTGATAGCTGTCCATCGCCCTGCCATTGATCGAGGTCGGCCAGCGCCAGTCGGCGGGAAAGGGCCAGACCTGCGCGGAAGGCAGGATCAGCGCATCGAACCGATCGAAAAGCCGCGCCGCCCCGGCATACCAGAGAGAGCGGATCACGCTCGCCTCATGCACCGCCGCGGCCGTCAGGCCCAACCCCTGTTCGATCTCCCAGATCGTCTCGGGCTTGATCAGCGCCCGCTTGGCCGGGTCGTCATGCAGCGCGCGCTTGCCACTGGCGTTGAGCATGGCGCGAAGGGTGATCCAGGCCTGCCAGAGCTGCTCGGCAGGGAACGGCGGCGGCACCGGCTCCACCCGCGCGCCAAGCGCTTCCAACACCAGAAGTCCCGCTTCGCATTGCGCGAGGATGCGGGCTCCATCGGATAGGCGCCACCCCAATCGGCAAGCCAGCCGACGCGCCGGCCGGCCATCCCCCCCTCCCAGCCGGTCGGCG
>JAAURK010000033.1 GCA_012032275.1 Tabrizicola sp. | reverse complement strand
GCGCAGGCGCAATCCGCCTTTGGCCGAGGGGGCCCGGGCCTGCCTTGCCCAGGCGCGGCACCATCTTGATCCCGACGGCATCGCCGCCGCCGTTGCCCGGCAGGGCGGAATGCGCAGCAAGATTGCCCCCGATGCAGCCGCCTGGGCGCTTTACCGGGCGCGATTTCTGGGCACCGACCCCGACCAGTCGGGGCCGCCGCTTGACAACACAGCCCTGGCCCGCGCCATTCGCGCCAGCCAGACGACCAGCACAGACAAGGAGCCGTCCGCGTGAAAACCGACAACCGCGTCGCCTGGACCGAGGGAATGTTCCTCCGGGTCCAGCATTTTCAGCAGGCAGACCGCTGGACGGAACGGCTGATCAGTGACCGGACCGAAGTGCTTGCGCCCTATCCCTGGGGCCTCGTCGCCGTCACCATCGACAGCTCTGCCCTTGGCGTGGGTCGCGTTGCCCTCTCGTCCGTGCGCGGGGTGATGCCCGACGGCACTCCCTTCTCGGCCCCCGATCAATGCGATCTGCCCGCGCCCGTGCAACTGACCGAAGGGTCGGAAGGCCAGATGATCTACCTTGCGCTGCCGATGCGCCGGGCCGGTCAGCCGGAATATGCCGGTGAGGGTGCGCAGGGCATCGTGCGCCATCGCCGCGAGGATTACGAGGCGGCGGATGCGAATGCCGAAACCTCTTTCGTCGCACCGATCACCGTGGGGCGGCTTGGCCTCAGCCTGAAGCGCGAAACGGATGAGCGGGAGGGATATGAATGCATTCCCCTTGCGCAGGTCATCGAAACCCGCACCGATCTTTCGGTGCTGCTGGACACCGAGATGATCCCGCCGGTGATGACCGTCGGCACCTCGCCGCGCCTGCGCGGTTTTCTCACCGAACTGCACGGCCTTCTGCGGCACCGCTCGGCCGCCATCGCCCGGCGCATGGGCGATCCCTCGCTGCGCGGTGCGGCCGAGATTGGGGATTACCTGATGCTTCAGGCGCTGAACCGGGCGACGCCGCTGGTAGAGCATCTGGACGCCCAGGCCGGGCAGATCCATCCCGAAACGGCGTTCCGCACGCTTGTCGCACTTGCCGGCGAACTGGCGACCTTCACCGCCCGCGACCACCTGCCGGTGCAGATGCCCGCCTACCGGCACATGGACCCCGCGGCCACCTTCGGCCCGGTGATGGACGAGCTTCGCCGGTCGCTTTCGGCAGTTCTCGATCAAAGCGCAGTGCTCATTCCGCTTGAAGAGCGGCGCCACGGCGTTCGCGTCGGGATCATCACCGATGCCGGTCTCAAGGCGGGGGCGGCAATGGTGCTGGCCACCCGCGCCGACATCCCGCAGGAACAGTTGCGGCGTCTTTTGCCCAATCAGATCAAGATCGGTCCGGTCGAAAGGATTTCCGAACTTGTCAACGTGGCGCTTCCGGGTATTGCCGTCCGACCGCTGCCGGTGGCCCCGCGCCAGTTGCCGTTCCAGTCCGGAACCGTCTATTTCGAACTTGATACCGCGGGCGATCTTTGGCGGGCATCCGCCGCGTCGGGTGCGGTTGCCATTCATCTGGCCTCGGAATTTCCGGGGCTTGAACTGGAACTCTGGGGGATCCGCGCATGACCGGCTCATCTTCCGATCCGTTCGAACAGGACGACCCGCCGCGCATCGTGCTTCCGACGCCCGGAGGCCGCCGCCCGGTATCGCAACTGATCCAGCCGGTCGATCCCGAACCGCCGGAGGAAGCCGAATCCGCGCTTTCGGCGGCCGAGATCCTGCAAGGCTTCCGGTTCGATGCGGGCGACATGCCGGTGATGGTGGCCGAAGCGGCGCCGCTGCTGAACCTGGCCCATACGCTTCGCCGGACGACCACGCCGCCGCGGATGAGCGATCTGCGGCGTGAAACGATGAAATCGGTCAAATCCTATGAAACCGCGCTGGCAACGGCGGGGATCCTGCCCGATCAGGCCCGGGCTGCGCATTACGTCATGTGTGCAACGCTGGATGACGTCATTCGCAACACCTCCTGGGGGGCGGAATGGTCGGTCGAGGGGCTTGTCTCGACCTTTCACCACGATGTCACCGGCGGTGACAAGGTGTTCGAGCTTCTGGCCCATTTTCAGGCCATGCCCGCCGTCAACCGCGATCTGCTGCTGCTCATATATCTGTGCCTGACGCTGGGCTTCGAGGGGCGAACGCGGGTCCGGCCGCGCGGGGCGATGGAACTGGCGCAGGTCCGCGAAAACCTCTACCGCACGCTGCGCACCCAGTTCGGCGTTCTGGAACATGATCTCTCGCCCCACTGGAAGGGCGAAGAGGCCCGCCACAAGGCCCTGCGCGGCGGCCCGCTGTTCTGGCTGGTGTCTGGCACCATGCTCTTGCTGCTGCTGGGCCTATTCGCGCTGTTCACGCTGCTTCTGAACCGGTCGGCAGAGGGAACGCTGCGCACGCTCGCGGCGCTTGCGCCGAATGAAGAGCCATCGCTCGCCATTCCGAAACCGCCACCGGTGGAGCCCGAACCCGTCCTTGAAACCGAACCCGCTCCGCCGCCGGAGATCGTGGTGCCCGAAGTGCCAAGACCGATTCCGATCGAAGAGTTCATCACCGTTTTGCAGCCCGAGGTCGAGGAAGGCCTTGTCACCATTTTCCGTGACGGAGATGCGGTGCTGGTCCGCATCTCGAACTCCGGCTGTTTCGATACGGGCAAGGCCGATATCAACCCCACCTGCCAGGACGTGCTCCGCCGTATCGGTCGCGCGCTCGCCGCCGAGGATTTCAACGTCACCGTCCGTGGCCATACCGATGACCAGGCCATCCGTTCGGCGCCGTTTCCGTCGAATTTCCACCTTTCGAACGCGCGGGCCAATGCGGTCCGCGACATGCTCGTCGGGGCTTATGTTCCCGCCGAACGCGTGAATATCGAAGGCATGGCCGACACGAGACCCATTGCCTCGAACGAAACGGAGGAGGGCAGGGCGGCGAACCGGCGCACCGATATCATTGTCTGGGGGGTAGGGTCGGAAATCCCGCAATCGCTGTTGTCCGAAGGCAGCGTCGACGCAGGGCCGGTCCCGACGGAAGCGGAGGCAAGCGAATGAACCCCCTTGGCATGTGGACCCACTTCCGGTCGATCGTCGAAAGCTATGTCTCGGTTCTCGGTCCGCGCTTCATCGGCCTGATCTGGGTCGGCGCGATCAGTGGGATCATCTGGATCTTCGGGCCTCGAATGGCGGTGGGCGATTTCGCGCCGCTTGTGCCGGAACGCAACCGGCTGATCGCAATTGCGGTCGTCGTCGTGCTCTGGCTGGTCTGGGCCATCTTCTCGTGGTGGCGCAAGCGCCGCGCGGATGCGGCCCTTGCCTCCGGCGTGACCGAAACGCCGGAAGTCCGCGCCGCCGCCGAAACCCGCGCCGAGATCGGCGAATTGCGCGACAGGCTGCGCGAAGCGATGACGATGATGCGCAAGGTGGCACGGCGCCGCTTTGGCTATGCCTATGAATTCCCGTGGTATCTGATGATGGGCGCGCCCGGCGCGGGCAAGACGACGCTTGTCACCCGGTCCGGCCTGCGGTTCCCGTTGGGCGATGCGCTCAAGGCCGAGCCGGTGCAGGGCGTCGGCGGCACCCGCAACTGCAACTGGTGGTTCACCGACAAGGCGATCCTGATCGACACTGCCGGGCGCTACACCACGCAGGAAAGCGGCCATGCCCGTGACAGTGCGGGGTTTCTTGGCTTTCTGTCGATGCTGCGCCGCCGCCGCCGTGCACAGCCGATCAACGGCGTGATCCTCGCCCTGTCGCTCACCGATCTTCTGACGCAAAAGCCCGAGGACCGGTTGCGCGATATCCGCGCCACCCGGCAGCGCATGGCCGAGATCGAGGAAACACTGGGCGCGCGGATACCCGTCTATCTGGTTCTGACCAAGGCGGACCGGTTGCCGGGTTTCCCGCAGTTCTTCGAAACCTTCGGCGCGCAGGCGCGCGAGCAGGTCTGGGGCATGACCTTCCCGCTTTCCGAAACGAGGGAGCGGGGCCGTCTGCCGCAGATCTTTTTGCGCGAGTATCGCGGCCTGCTGGAACGGCTGAACGCCATGCTCATCGAACGGCTGCAGCAGGAGCAGGATATCGACCGGCGCGGCCGCATCTTCCGCTTTCCCGCACAGGTGGCCGCCCTTGAGGCCGCATTGCAGGAGGTGGTGGAAGAGCTGTCCTCGGGCAGCGACAAGGTCTCCGAACCGCTGATCCGGGGGGTCTATTTCGCCTCGGCCACGCAAGAGGACATGGTCGCCGCACCCTCGGCGATCCCGCAACCGTCGCGTGCAATGAACCGCAGCTTCTTTGTCAACCGGCTGTTCTCGGACGTGATCCTCGGCGAGGCAGCACTTGTGGGCCGGGACGTCCGTGTCAGCCGCCGCAAGAAGATCGTGACCGGGGTCGGCTATGCCGTCGCTTCCCTTGCGGCGCTTTTTCTGGCGGGATCGTGGTTTGCCGGGTTCACCCACAACCGTCAGGCACTGATCGCGGTTGACGATGGTCTTGCGCAGTATCAGGCACTGGCCGCCGCAATCCCCGTGCGCGAGATCGATGACGCCGATTTTCTGCGCCTTCTGCCTGCGCTGAACCAGCTTGCAAGCCTGCCCGGTGCCTTCGAAGGTGACGATGGCCCCTTGCCGCTGCATCGGGTGTCGCTTGGCATGGACCGCAGCGGGCAGATCAGCGAAAGTCACAAGGCCGCATATGAACGCGCACTTGGTGCGCTGTTCCTGCCGCGCTATATGGTGGCGCTGCAGAACCGGTTGAAACGCGACGACATTTCCGATGCCGAAGTGTTCGAAACGCTGAAGCATTACCTGTCGCTCGCGGGGTTGGGGCCCATCGATCCCGATGCGCTGATCGCCCAGTCCGAACGGATATTCGATGATCTTTATCCCGGTTCCGGCCGGGCCAGCACGCGGGAGGCGCTGCGTGTTCATCTCGTGGCCATGCTGGAACGGGGCGATCTGCCGATCCTCCAGATCGACGACAATCTTGTCGCCAAGTCGCGCGAAAGAATGGCCGGTATCAGCCCGGCGCAGCGGGTGATCGACCTTCTGGCCAGCCGCGACGTTGCCCGTGCCATCCCGGACTGGAGCCTTGAAAGGGCCGTCGGTCCGGCGGGCGCGCAGGCGTTCAGCTTTGCCTCCGGTGCGCCCGTCGATCAGACGGTCAGCGGGCTTCTGACGCGGAGGGGCTATCAGGCGGTCGTGCTGCCGCAGATTGCCGCGATGGCCGAAATCGCCGCGGGGGAAAGCTGGGTCCGTGGTCCGGGAGCACCCGTGCGCGACACGCCAAGCACCATCGCGTCGGATGCGATCGACCTTTACTGGACGCGGTTCAGCGACGATTGGCGGCGTGTGGTGTCGGACATCACCGTGCGCCCGGTCAGCAGTCTCGAGGATGCGGCGAAGCTTGTGCTGCTGGTGTCCTCGCAGGTCGATCCCCTCGGCCGCCTTGCCGCCAGCATCGGCGAGGAAACCGCGCTCGTCCCCGACGATGCCACGGCGCTGCCCGATCCGGGCCTTCTGCCGTTCGATGCGCTGGCAGCGCCCGATCCCTATGGCCCGTTGCGCCGCGCCCTTGAGGTCACCGGCGAAGGCGAGGCCGAGGGCAATGCCCTCACCGCGCTGCAACCGGTTTATGACGCGCTTTATCAACAGCTTGTCCGGGCGACGGCAACCGATGTCGACGCGGCCGAGGTCTTTGCCGCCAACAGCGAGTTGACCACGGCGGCGCAGGATCTGGCCGCAGCGGGGCGGCGACTGCCCAGCCCTGTCGATGTCTGGGTGGTGGGTCTGGCGGCCAAGATCGCCGCGGCAACCGTTGTCGAGGCGCGCACCTCGGTCAACGAGCTTTGGCAGGCGGAGGGCGCAAATCTGTGCCGAAGTGTGGTGGAGGGCCGCTATCCCTTTGCCACGGCGACGGGTTCGGACGTGCCGATCGACGATTTCACCAGATTGTTCGGCCCGGGCGGCGTGTTCGACCTGTTCTTCGCCGATAACCTGGCCGAGTTCGTCGATACCTCCAGCACACCCTGGAGCTGGAAGGGCGGTCTTGGGACCGCGGGCGACGCCTCCGATGCGCTGATGCAGTTCCAGCGCGCCGCCATCATCCGTTCGGCCTTCTTTCCCACCGGCGGCAGCCGCCCGAACGTGCAGATGACGGTGAGGCTGGTGAAGCTTGATCCCGATGGCGACAGCACGATCTTCACCATCGGCAAGCAATCCTCCAACAGCCGGACGCCGGAACGGGTGCTGGTCTGGCCGCCGGAAGACGGGGAACTCGTCTCGCTGATCAGGATCACTCCCTATCCGCAGGACTTTGTTCTTCGGGCCGACGGGCCCTGGGCGCCGTTCCGGCTGTTTGACCAGGGCGAGATCGTCGATGGCGTGCCGGGCGAGTTCGACGTCACCTTCGATGTCAACGGGCGCAACGTCACCCTCCGCATCAGAAGCGGCAGCGTGAACAACCCGTTCCGCCTTCCCGCACTGACCGAATTCCGCTGCCCCGAGCGTCTTTAGGATGGATGGCATGGAAGGACGCTTCAACCAACTGACCGTCGGCTATTATGGCAAGGTGGCAAGCCAGGGCGATTTCGTCACCCGTGGCCTGACACCAGCGGTGGAGACAGCGCTCGATACTTGGCTGCGGCAATCGGTGCGCCAAAGCCAGCAGGATCTGGGGCGCGGCTGGCTCGATGCGTTTCTCGTGGCGCCCGTCTGGCGCATGGCGCTGGGGCCCGGAGTGGCGGGCCCCGATACGGTGGCCGGTGTGATGATGCCAAGCGTCGACCGCGTGGGCCGGTACTTTCCGCTTGTCGTCGCGGCCATCCTGCCGGGGATCCGCCCGCCCCTGATCCGCCTTGCCAAGAGCGCCGCCTTCTACGATGCGATCGAGGATCTGGCGCTGTCGACGCTGGAAGAAGGATTCTCGCTGGTCGCGTTCGAGGAAAGCATGGACAGCCTGCGTGTATCGGCCACCAAGATGGTGTGGAACGGTGCCGAGGACGGGCATGGACTGTCGCTCTGGTGGACGGGAGCGGCGCTGAAAGGCGCGTTCGAGGCCGAGGCCTTTCCGCCGTCCGAACGCTATGCCGATCTCTTCCTGCCGCGCGCCGTCGCTGGCCCTGCGCCCGTCGAACCACCACCCGCCCCGGCCCGAGCGCATGACGAGACATGGGGCCTTCTTGATATCGACTGCCACGGCACCGCGCTGAAAGGAACCCGCAGTTCCGGGCTTGCTGCGGCAACCGTCATCAGCGGCGACCGTCAGGCGATGAGCCTGATCAGCGGCATCGGCAGCAACCTGGGGATGCCCGCGGCCATCAGCGGTGCCGCAACGACGCTGATGGGCATCGAAAACCCCTATTCGATGAATGATCTCGTTGCCGAAGCGAAGGGAAAGCTTGGCACCGTCAGCGCCATGCTGCGCGCCCGGGGCATTCCGTCCGGCCAGACCTTCGCCGCCTCGGCGGTGACGCTGTTGATCCAGGCGCAGCGCTACGCCATTCTCTGGGCCGGCAATGCCCGCGCCTACCTTCTGCGCGACGGCACCATGGTGCAACTCACGCGCGATCACGTCGATGCCCGGCTGACAGGCATTCTGACGCGGGCGCTGGGCGATGCGGCGAACCTCTCGCTTGATACTTCCATCGGCCAGGCCCGTGCGGGTGATCGCTTCTTGCTGGCCTCGCCCGGCCTTCTGGCACATCTGAGCGAAGCCGAGATCGCCGAGACGCTTTCCGGTGCGGCCACCGCCGAACAGGCTGTGACGCGTTTGACTCAGGACGCACTTATCTCTGGCGCACCACTTGACGTTGCGGCCATTGCGGTAATGCTGTCGCGCAGAAACAGCTCCGTTGCGGGCGCAATTCCGCCAGAGATGGGAAATTAGGCCATGGTCCGTTTGCTTCTTCGTGTTGCGCTCGTCTTCGGGCTTGTGGCCTGTGCGCCGGCTGATGGCCCGACCACAGGCGGCGTCACCGCGCGCGCCGACAGGGAAGACGTGCCGATCCTGTCCATCACCCCCAATGTGATCGCGGCGCTTGGGTCGGCCAAGGCGAAGCCCGGGCTGGGCCGGATCGGTGGCGGCTCTTACCGATCCGGTGTGATCCGGCCTGGGGATACCGTCTCTGTGACGGTGTTCGACACCGGCGAACAGGGGATCTTTTCCGCCTCCGACAGTTCGTCCATCGCGCTGGGCGATTTCGTCGTCTCCGAATCCGGGTCGATCGGCCTGCCGTTCGTCGGAACGATCAACATCGGCGGCATGTCCACCATTGCCGCCCAGAATGCCGTGACCGAACGGCTGAGAAGCAATGCCGTCAATCCCTATGCCGCGGTGAACATCACCCGCAAGGAATCCGACAGCTTCTCTGTGCAGGGGGCTGTTGCCAACAGCGGCGTCTTCCCCCTCTCGGCCCGGCAGGAGCGGGTTCTGGATGCCATCGCCCTTGCTGGCGGTGCCCAGGGCGATCCCAATGGCACGCTGGTCTCGGTTCTGCGGGGCGGAAGCAGCGGCCAGCAGACCCTGGCGCAGATCATGTCGCATCCGTCCGAGAACGTGGGTCTACTGCCGGGTGATGTGGTGATCGTCGGCGGGGGGGAGGCCTCGTTCATCGCCGATGGCGCCCTCGTCAGCACCGGAGAGTTCAATTTCGTCGAAGGCGATCTCAGCCTTGCCCAGGGCGTTGCCATGGCGGGCGGTTTGTCTGATGCGCGGTCCAATCCACGGGCGGTGTTCGTCTTCCGCCAGCTTGCTGAGGGAGAGTTCATCCGCCTGCGCGAGCCGAACGATTCCCTTCGCGACGTGACCGGGACGGTGATCTTCCGCGCCAATTTCAGCGATCCGGTGGAGCGTTTGCGCGCGGGCAAGTTCCAGATGCGCGATGGCGATGTGCTTTATGTCGGGAACGCGCCGCTGGCCAATATCGCAAAGTTCTTCCAGATCTTCCGCAGACCGCCGGAAATTCCCGCGCCGCCGTCAGATCTGTAGGAGGCAACAACGCTCCTGATCATCGGGGCAGCGCCGGTCAGGCAGCAGAGCCGCCTACCGTCAGCCCGCCGATCAAGAGCGTCGGCTGGCCCACGCCGACCGGCACCCACTGGCCCGCCTTGCCGCAATTGCCGATGCCGGGGTCAAGCCGCAGATCGTTGCCGATGGCACGGATCTGTTTCAGCGCCGTTGCCCCGTCGCCGATAAGCGTCGCCCCCTTGATTGCCGCGCCGCGGACACCGTTGGTGACGCGGTAGGCTTCGGTGCAGCTGAACACGAACTTGCCATTGGTGATATCGACCTGACCGCCGCCGAAGCCCACGGCGTAGATCCCGTCCTTCAGGCTCGCGACGATCCCCTCGGGATCGTCGGCACCGGCAAGCATGTAGGTGTTGGTCATCCGCGGCATCGGAATATGCGCGAAGCTTTCGCGCCGCCCGTTGCCGGTCGGGTCACGCCCATCAGCCGGGCATTCTGCGGTCCTGCATGAAGCCGGTAAGCACGCCGTCCTCGATCAGGAAATTGCGGCCGGAGGGCGTGCCCTCATCGTCGATCGAGATCGATCCGCGCCGGTCGGGGATCGTGCCGTCATCAAGCACGGTCACGCCCTTCGCGGCGATGCGCTGGCCCATGAGACCCGCGAAGGCCGATGTCTGTTTGCGGTTGAAATCGCCCTCAAGTCCGTGGCCAATCGCTTCATGCAGCAGGATGCCGGGCCAGCCCGGCCCCAGAACGACATCCATCACCCCGGCGGGCGCCGCCTCGGCAGAGAGGTTGACAAGCGCGATGCGCAGGGCTTCGGCCACCATCGGTTTCCAGACCTCGGGCGCCATCAGCCTTGCAAGCCAAAGCGACCGCCGCCGCCGTTGGTGCCCTGTTCGCGGCGGCCCGCCTGCTCGACGATGATCGAGATGTTGAGCCGCGCCATGGGCCGGATATCGGCAAGGCGCAGGCCCTCGGGGCGCAGGATCTCCACCTCCTGCAGCGATGCGGCGAGTGAGGCGGAAACCTGGATCACCCGGGGGTCGAGCGCGCGGGCATAGGCGTCAATCTCTTTCAGAAGATCGATCTTGACTGCAAAGGTCGCATCCGCCATCGGATCGGCATCGCCATAAAGCCTGACATTGGTGCCCTTGGGCGCCTCTGCCAGGGTGCCGCCACCATCGCCGACCGCAAGGCGCGCGGTCTCCGACGCCCGGCGCAGCGCGGTCTCGGAAATCTCGGTCGAATGCGCATAGCCTGCGACATTGCCTTTCACGGCGCGCAGGCCGAAGCCTTCGGAGGCGTCGTAGCTTGCATTCTTGATCCGCCCGTCATCAAGCACGATGGATTCGCCCCGGCGGCGTTCCAGAAACAATTCGCCGTCATCGGCCCCGGCGGTGGCCGCCCGAAGCGTGGCCAGCGCGGCCGTTTCGTCAAGCTGGGTATCGAAGGGGCGGAAGGGGGCTTCGGACATGACAGGCCTTTCGCGGGTTGAGTGCCTAACCTAAGGGCCGCACCGGCTGCCCGCAAGGCGCTGTCACTCGGGCAGGATCTCGGCGAGGAAGGCCATCTCGTGCCGCCAGCCCGTGGGCGCAGAGATTGCGCCATGCCCGGCACCTGCCAGCGGCACGAAGCGCTTCGGCTCGCGGGCGGCGGCGAAGAGACGTTCGCCGAAGCGCAAGGGGATGACCCTGTCCTCGGTACCATGCACCACCAGCAGCGGGGCAGAAACGGCGCCGATATGGTCGATCGAGCGAAACTGGTCCTTCATCAGAATGCCGACCGGCAACCACCAGTAGATCTCGGCGGCGATGTCGACAGTCGAGGAATAGGGCGCGCCAAGCAGAACGGCGGCGACGGGCCGTGCGGCGGCCAGCTGGACCGCGACCCCGGTGCCGAGAGATTCGCCGACAAGGACGATCCGCTCCGCCGGGATACCTTTTGCGATCAGCCAGTCATAGGCCGTCGTGGCATCGGTGATCAGCCCGGCCTGCGAGATCGTGCCGGTGCTGCCGCCATAACCCCGGTAGGACAGGAAGGCGACACCATAGCCATTGTCGCGGTAAAAGGCGAACCGGTCCGCGCGGTCGGCGATCTCTCCGGCATTGCCGTGAAAGAACAGGATCGTCGGGCGGTTCGCGGGGGCAGGCGCATACCACAGGACCAGGCTTTCGCCATCCGGGGTCAGCAACCTTGCAACCTCGACACCGCTCAGCCCCGCCTTTTCGGGCGGTGGCGCCACATTGCCGGGAAAATACTGCAGATCGCGCTGCAACAGAAAGATGCCAAGGACCACCGCGGCATAAAGCGCCGTCGCAGCAAGGAGGAGCAGTTTCAGAAGACCCATCGGCGTGACCACCCGCTTTGACACAGATCAAATGGCGCTGCTTTGTCGCAACGGTTTCGCTTGTCGTGCCGCGGCTAATATGGTTCAACGCCCGAGTAAAGAACGGGATTCCGCCCTGCGGCGGAATGCGTGAAAACGGCGGCAAGCCGCGAGATGCGAACGGGAACCAGACATGCGTCTTTCAACTGTGATGACACGGGTCGCCATGACCGGGATCGCCAGCCTGACAGCGGCCTCCGCGATGGCGCAGGAAGCTCTGCCGATCATTGGTCAACCCATTGACGGGAAATTGGGTTTCCAGCCCGCAGCGACCAAGATCGCGCGCGATCTGCAGTGGCTGGACGGGATGCTGCTTTACATCATCACCGCCATCGTCATCTTCGTGACCGCACTTCTTCTGATCGTGATTGTGCGGTACAATCAGCGGGCAAACCCGAAACCCGCCAGCTTCACGCATAATTCTCCGCTGGAAGTGGCCTGGACGGTGGTGCCGATTGTCGTCCTGGTCTTCATCGGGGCCTTCTCGCTGCCGGTGCTGTTCGAAGAGCAGGAGATCCCGGTGGGCGATGTCACCATCAAGGCGACGGGCTACCAGTGGTATTGGGGCTATGAATATGTCGGCGAGGATGTGGCCTTCGAGAGCTACATGATCGGCGCACCGGCGACGGGCGGCGACAACACGCTGACCCCCGCAGTCGAGGAGCAGCTGGCCGCGGCGGGCTACACGCGGGACCAGTGGCTTCTGGCCACGGATACGGCCGTCATCGTCCCGGTCGACAAGACAATCGTCATTCAGGTCACCGGCGCCGACGTGATCCATTCCTGGAAGATCCCGGCATTCGGCGTGATGCAGGATGGGGTTCCCGGCCGGCTTGCCGCGCTCTGGTTCAAGGCCGAGAAGGAAGGGATCTACTTTGGCCAGTGCTCGGAACTTTGCGGGCAGCTGCATGCCTACATGCCGATCACGGTGAAGGTCGTCTCGCAAGAGGCCTATGACGCCTGGCTCGCGAAAGCGAAGACCGGCGATTATCAGTTGTCTCACCTCGTGACCGACGAGACGATCAAGGTGGCGGCGAACGACTGACACTGCCCGACTGACGCCGCCGGAATGCGGAGTATTCTTCGGCCCCGGCCCCCCGGGGCGGCCTGCCTGACCAGAGCGGAAACGGAATGAGTGATATCGGCGCCTTCGAGCGGACAGTGGATGGCCCCCGTGAAGCGGGCTTCGGCGATTATGTCGCCCTGCTGAAACCGCGGGTCATGTCGCTGGTGGTCTTCACCGCCCTCGTCGGCCTGCTCGTGGCGCCGGTGTCGGTGCATCCGGTGATCGCGGTGGCCTCGATCCTGTTCATAGCGCTTGGTGCCGGGGCATCCGGGGCGCTGAACATGTGGTGGGATGCCGATATCGACGCGGTGATGAAACGGACCAGCGGCCGCCCGGTTCCGGCCGGGAAGGTCGAGCGGGGCGAGGCCCTGGCGCTGGGGCTGGCGCTTTCGGGGATCAGCGTGGTGATGCTGGCGCTGGCGGCGAACCTGCTGGCCGCGGCCTTGCTGGCCTTCACGATCTTCTTTTACGCGGTTGTCTATTCGATGTGGCTGAAGCGGTCCACGCCGCAGAACATCGTCATCGGTGGGGCGGCGGGGGCCTTTCCGCCGATGATCGGCTGGGTCGCAGCGACAGGCAGCGTCTCGGTCGAGGCGGTGCTGATGTTCGCGCTGATCTTCATGTGGACCCCGCCGCATTTCTGGGCGCTGGCACTTTTCATGAAGGAAGACTACCACAAGGCCGGTGTGCCGATGCTGACGGTCACCCATGGCCGCAGGTCGACCCGCCTGCATATCCTCGTCTATACCCTGCTTCTGGTGCCGGTGGCGGTGGGTGCCGCGCTCACCTCGATCGGCGGGCCGCTCAGCCTTGCGGTTGCGGTGGCGCTGAACGGCTGGTTCGTGACCGGCGCCTGGCAGATCTGGAAGCGCGACGAGACGGTGGCAGAGGCCGACAGATACGCGGTCGAAAAGGCCGTGTTCCGTTTCTCGCTCCTCTATCTGTTCCTGCATTTCGGGGCATTCCTCGCCGAAGCCGCGCTGAAGCCGCTTGGGCTCGGGGGGTGGTGAGATGAGCTTTCATCCCCCGCACGAGATCCACAAGCGCCGCTTTGGCCGCAATCTTGGCCTTGCGCTGACGCTTGTCGGCTTTGTCGCGGTCGTCTTTGCGCTGACGGTGGTGAAGGTCACGCGCGGCGATCCGATGCAGGGCTATGACCATGTCCTGCGGCCCGAGTTGATCCCCGAGGGGGGCGGATCATGATCTTCCCGCGCCTTCAGGGGCCGCACCGGACGCTGGTGCAGCTTGTCGCCCTCGTCGCGACGATGGCCTCGCTTTCCTTCGCGGCGGTGCCGTTCTACGACTGGTTCTGCCGGGTGACGGGATTTGGCGGGACCACGGGCGTTGCGGCGGCGGGGTCGGACAAGATCCTGGACCAGACCGTCAGGATCCGCTTCGATGCCTCGCTGGAAGCCGGGATGCCTTGGGAGTTCCGCGCGGTGGAGCCGGTGATGAGCCTTCGGATCGGCGAGACCGGTCTGGCCTTCTACGAGGCCTACAATCCGACCAACCGGCCCGTCGCGGGCACCGCAAGCTACAATGTCTTTCCCTATGCGGCGGGCGGCTATTTCATCAAGATCGCCTGTTTCTGCTTTCAGGAGCAGATCCTCCAGCCGGGCGAGCGGGTGACGATGCCCGTCAGCTTCTATGTCGACCCCGAGATCGCTGACGATCCCGAGGGCAGGTTTGTGCGTGAGATCACGCTGAGCTATACGTTCCACGAAACGCCCCTGCCTGAACCTCAGGCGGCATTGACATCCCCCGCGCCGGCAACGTCCGATGCGGTGAACTGACGACCACAACGAGGGAGCCTTGCGGCCATGGCCCATGCCAAGAACCACGATTACCACGTCCTGCCGCCGTCGATCTGGCCGCTTCTTGGGGCGCTGAGCGGTTTCACCATGCTGTTCGGCGCGGTGCTCTGGATGCATGGGTCGCCGCCGTGGATGGGGCTTATCGGTCTCGCGGGCGTGCTTTACGTGATGTACGCCTGGTGGGCCGATGTCGTGCATGAAAGCCAGGTCGGCGATCACACGCCAGTGGTGCGGCTTGGCCTGCGCTACGGCTTCATCATGTTCATCATGTCCGAGGTGATGTTCTTCTCGGCCTGGTTCTGGACCTTCTTCAAGCACCGCATGTACCCGATGGGGCCGGAAAGCCCGGCCGTTGACGGCATCTGGCCGCCTGCCGGGATCGAGACGTTCGATCCCTGGCACCTGCCGCTGATGAACACGCTCATCCTGCTTTTGTCGGGCTGTGCGGCGACCTGGGCGCACCATGCGCTGGTGCATGAGAACAACCGCAGGGATCTGGTGAACGGGCTGATCCTCGCCATCGTTCTCGGCGTGATCTTCACCGGCATGCAGGCCTACGAATACAGCCACGCGGCCTTCGGTTTCGCGGGCAACATCTATGGCGCAAGCTTCTTCATGGCGACGGGCTTTCACGGGTTCCACGTCATCATCGGCACGATCTTCCTGACCGTCTGCCTGATCCGCGCGCTGAAGGGGCATTTCACGCCCGAAAAGCATGTGGGCTTCGAGGCCGCCGCCTGGTACTGGCATTTCGTCGATGTGGTCTGGCTGTTCCTTTTCGCCGCCATCTATGTCTGGGGTCAGGGCTGATCCTCAGCCCCGGCAGTGATCGCATGCGCGGGCCCTCGGGCCTGCGCTTTCGTTTCGGGAGATGGGCATGATCCGGTCAATCGCCTTTGCGGTCATCCTCGGGTTTTCCGGTGCCGGGGTGCTGATCGCCCTGGGCGTCTGGCAGATGCATCGGCTGGAGTGGAAGGAAGGCATCATCGCCGGGGCGGAAGCGATGATTGCTGCCGATCCCGTGGCCTTGCCCGCGTCGCCTGACCCTGTCGCCGACCGGTATCGCGCGGTAAGCGTCAGCGGCAGCTTCACCGGGGAAGAGGCGCATGTGCTGACCTCGACCCGCGAGGAGGGCCCGGGGTTTCTGGTCATTGCGGCCTATGAGACGGCAGGCGGCCGCCGCATCCTGATCGACCGGGGCTTTGTGCCGGAAGCCGAGAAGACCACGGCCCGCCCGGCCCGTGCGGCAGAGGTGACGGGCAATCTGAACTGGCCGGATGACGTGACCTCGTCGACCCCGTCCTACGACGCGGCGGCCGCCATCTGGTATGGCCGGGACGTGGCGGGGATTGCGGCCCTGTTGCGGACCGAGCCGGTCCTGATCATCGCCCGAAGCGATACCGGCGACGGCGTTTCCGCCCGCCCGGTGACGGCGGCAGGGTTCCGCAACGACCATTGGCAATATGCGATCACCTGGTTTTCGCTCGCCGCGGTCTGGCTGGGGATGACAGCCTATCTGCTCTGGCGTATCAGGGGGTCAAAGCAGTGAAGGCAACTCCATGAACTACATCTCGACCCGTGGCGCGGCACCGGTTCTCGGCTTTGGCGAGGCGATGATGACCGGCCTTGCCCGTGACGGCGGGCTTTATGTGCCGCAGACCGTGCCGGTGATGCCTGCGGGCGAAATCGCGGCACTGGCAGGCCTGCCCTATGAGGAGGTGGCGTTCCGGGTGATGCGCCCCTTCATCGGCGGGTTCTTCGGGGATGACGGGTTTCGGGGGCTGATCGACAGCGCCTATCGCTCCTTTGCCCATGCGGCCCGTGCGCCGCTGGCGGAGCTTGCCCCGAACCACTTCCTCCTCGAGCTGTTTCACGGGCCGACGCTGGCGTTCAAGGACTTCGCCATGCAGCTCATCGGGCAGATGATGCAGGCGGCCCTGGCGAAGACGGGCGAGCGGATCACCATCGTCGGAGCGACCAGCGGTGATACCGGATCGGCGGCGCTGGAGGCCTTCCGCGGGCTGGCCAATGTGGAGGTCTTCATCCTTTTCCCGCAGGGTCGGGTCAGCGATGTGCAGCGCCGCCAGATGACGACCGTGTCCGAAACGAATTGTCATGCGCTGGCCGTGGATGGCAGCTTCGACGATTGCCAGGCCCGCTTGAAGGACATGTTCAACGACTTCGCCTTCCGTGACGGCGTGCGGCTGGCGGGCGTGAATTCGATCAACTGGGCGCGGGTTCTGGCGCAGGTGGTCTATTATTTCTACGCGGCCGTGGCCCTCGGCGCGCCGCACCGGTCGGTCAGCTTCACCGTGCCGACGGGCAATTTCGGCGACATCTTCGCGGGCTATATCGCCAAGCGCATGGGGCTGCCGATCGACCAGTTGGTGATCGCGACGAACCAGAACGACATCCTTGACCGCGCCTTGCGGGCGGGGGAGTACCGGACGAACGGGGTCAAGCCGTCGATCAGCCCGTCGATGGACATTCAGGTGTCCTCAAATTTCGAACGGGCGCTCTTCGATGCCTATGGCCGCGACGGCAAGGCGATTGCCGCGCTGATGGACGAGATGAAGGCAGGCGGATTCAGGATCAGCCAGGGCGCGCTGGAAACCCTGCGCAGCACGTTCGCGTCAGGCCGCTGTTCCGAGGAAGAGACGATGGCGACCATCGCCAGGGTCTGGACGGCAACCGGAGAGCTGCTTTGCCCGCATTCCGCCGTGGGCGTGAAGGTGGCCGAAGAACATCTGGCCACAAGCCCGATGATCACGCTTGCCACCGCGCATCCGGCGAAGTTCCCCGATGCCGTGGAACGCGCCACGGGGCTGCGCCCCGGACTGCCGCCGCATCTGGCAGACCTTTTCGACAAGCCCGAGCGCATGACGCCCGTGCCCGATGATCTGGCAGCCCTGCAGGCGCTGGTGCGGGAGCGGTTGGCACGTCAGGTGCAGGGATAAAAGGCCCAGGTTCCCGCGGCATGATTGCTGGCGCCCGAAGGTCTGCCTGTCAGACCAGTAGTATTCGCCATCGGGCCTTGCCCGAAGCCGCGTGCCGTCGACCACCTGCACCGACGCGCCGGAGGTTACGCAGGCCAGAAGAAGCAGAAGGCCGGACAGGGAAGCCGGAATGCGGTTCATTTTGCGCTGCTGAAAATCTCTCGCGGCACCGGATCAGCGTGCCAGACAGCTGCCCCTTTCGCAAGCAGAGCCATGGCTGTATGACCTTGCAACCTGTCCCTGGTTATCGGAACGCATCTTGACGTCTCAGCTGCACACCCTTGCGAACGGCTTTCGTATCGTGACCGAAGCGATGCCCGGCCTGAAATCGGCCTCGGTCGGGGTCTGGGTCGGTGCCGGAGGGCGGCACGAGACCTCTCGCCAGAACGGTATCGCGCATTTTCTGGAGCATATGGCGTTCAAGGGAACCAAGCGGCGCAGCGCGCTTCAGATCGCCGAAGAGATCGAGGATGTGGGCGGTTATATCAACGCCTATACCAGCCGCGAGACCACCGCCTACTACGCCCGGTGCCTTTCGGCCGATGTGGCGCTGGCGCTGGATGTGATTGCCGATATCGTGCTGAACCCGGTGTTCAACGCCGCCGATATCGAGACCGAGCGCCATGTCATCCTGCAGGAGATCGGCCAGGCGCTGGATACGCCCGACGACATCATCTTCGACTGGCTGCATGAGGTCAGCTATCCCGATCAGCCCTTCGGCCGCACCATCCTTGGCCCCGCAGACCGGGTCGCGGCGTTCCGGCGGAAGGATTTCGAACGCTTTGTGGCAGAGCATTACGGGCCGGATCAGATGATCCTCTCTGCTGCAGGCGGGATCGATCATGATGCCGTGGTGGCCGCCGCCGAGGCGATCTTCGGCGGCTTACGCCGGTTGCCGGCGGCCGCTGGCCCCGGCCCGGTTCAAAGGCGGTGAACGGCGCGAGATGAAGGATCTTGAACAGGCGCATTTTGCCCTGTCCTTCGAAGCGCCGGGATATCGCGACGACAAGGTCTATACCGCGCAAGTCTATACCACCGCGCTTGGCGGCGGCATGTCGAGCCGCCTCTTCCAGAAGATCCGCGAAGAGCGTGGGCTTTGCTATTCGATCCATGCGCAGTCGGGCGCCTACGAGGATACCGGCCATGTCACGATCTATGCCGGAACCTCCGAGGAGGAGATCGGCGATCTGACCGAGCTTACGACAGACGAGCTGAAACGCGCCACGGCCGACATGTCGGAGGCCGAGGTGGCGCGTGCCCGTGCGCAATTGCGGGCGGGGCTGCTGATGGGCCTCGAAAGCCCGTCGAGCCGGGCCGAACGCAATGCGCGGCTGCTGTCGATCTGGGGCAGGGTGCCCGATGTCGACGAGGCGGTGGCCAAGATCGATGCGGTCGGCACCGATGCTGTGCGTGCCTTCGCCGGCGAGATGATCGGGGCCAGGGCGGCGTTGGCCATCTATGGCCCCGTCGCCCGTGCCCCGGGGATCGAGGAGATCCGTCAGAGGCTGACCGCCTGATGCTTGGCTTCAAGCGGAAGGTCCGTGTCGAAACCGAGCGGATGACACTCCGCCTGCCCGAACATGCGGATTGGCGGCAATGGTCCGAACTGCGCGAGGCGAGCGCCGCGTTCCTGATGCAATGGGAGCCCGTCTGGTCAACCGACCATCTCAGCCGCCGCGCCTTTACCAATCGCGTCTACTGGGCGCAGCGCGCCGAGGCGCAGGGCACGGCGATGCCCGTCTTGCTGATCCGGCGCGACGATCATCAGCTTCTCGGGGCCTTGACGCTTGACAACATCCGGCGCGGGCCTGCGCAGGCCGGGACGCTTGGCTACTGGATCGGCCAGCCCCATGCCCGCAAGGGATACATGCGCGAGGCGATCCTGGCCCTGACCCACCACGCCTTCACCCAGCTTGACATCAGCCGTCTCGAGGCGGCCTGCCTGCCGGAGAACACACCCTCCCGTGGTGTCCTGGAAAAGTGCGGCTTCAAATATGAAGGCGTCGCGCAAAGCTATCTGCAGATCAACGGCCGCTGGCGGAACCACGTCCTCTACGCCAATCTGCGCGGCGACCGGCGCGGCCGCACGGATGCGGGGTGATCAGGCGCGGTAGACCAGTGCCAGCAGAACGCCCGCAATCGCGAACTGGATCGCTGTGAAGGCGGTTTCCAGCATCAGGAAGGTCTTGACGCTGGTCATCCGGTACTTGGCCGCAACGGGAAGCACCAGGAAAGACCAGGCCAGAACGCCGAAGATCAGCCAGAACTGCAGGGCGCTGCTCAGCCAGTGGTCGGCAGAGGTGTCGAAAAGCTTCGGGTAGGCCCAGGCGAAGAACAGCCCCTGCAGGATCATCGATCCAAGGCCCATCGGGATGATCACGTCGTTTCGGTACATCTCCAGCCGCGCATAGACCGGGGCAAAGGTCTTCAGATGCCAGAAATACCCAAGCGGGAAGGTCGGCACGACATAGGCAAGAACGGCGAGCCAGTAGGTCAGGTCACGCTCCTTTGACGTGCGGTTTGCAAGTGATATGGCGACGGATCGCGCCATTCAAGTGACAAGCAGAAGGTGAGGCCATGGTCACCGCGCCGAGCCCGCCCCGCTCCGGCTGCCCGATACATCTCGGGCCGGAGATCTTCGGAGACAGGTTCAGCCTTCTGATCCTGCGCGATGTCGTGCTCCACGGCAAACGCCGGTTCTCCGAATTCCTGACCTCGGGGGAGGGGATCGCCACCAACATCCCGACCGCGCGCCTCTCGCGGCTGGAGGCAGCGGGTCTTCTGCGCCGCACGACCTTGCCAGGGGATCGGCGCGGGGTGATCTATGCCCCGACCGAAGCGGCCGTCGCGCTGGTTCCGGCGCTGGTGGAACTGGCCTTCTGGGGGGCGACCCATGATGCGGCCACCGCGGCCCCGGCCGAATTCGTCGCGGCCTATCGCGCGGACCGGGCCGGTTTCGACCGCAACCTGCCTCCACGTCTAGCAACGCGGCAGGCGCGGCGGCGACCTCGCGCATCTGTGATCGGGTTTCGCGATGACGCCGGTGCAATCCGGGTTACCCTTCCCTGAGCCCCGGAGGTGACCCATGCGCCTGCCCCTGATCCTGACATTTCTTGCATCCCCCGTCTTTGCAGAGAACCGCATCCCCTCGCATTGCATCGCCCTTGCGCGTGGCCCGGAACTGGTCGTGCCCGCGAAATTCGGCGAGGGGCTGGAGAAGGATCACGTCATGATCCGCTACATCGATCATGCGAGTTTTGCGATCGTTGCGGACGACGGGACGGTCGCTGTCACCGATTACACCGGCTATCTCGGCACCGCCGATCTGGTGCCGGATGTCGTCACCATGAACAACGCGCATTCCACGCACTGGACTGCCGATCCCGATCCCCGCATCGAACATGTGCTGTCGGGCTGGGGCACCGCCGAGGCCCCCGCAGATCACCGGCTGGAGCTTGGCGGCATGCTGGTGCGCAATGTGACCACCGATACGCGCGGCCCCTTCGGAGAGGGCGCCCGGGCCGACGGCAATTCGATCTACATCTTCGAGGTCGGCGGCCTTTGCATCGGCCATCTTGGCCATCTGCACCAGATCCCCTCGGATGAACAATATGCCACGATCGGGCGGCTCGATGTGGTGATGGTGCCGGTGGATGGCGGCTATACCATGCGGGTCGAGGATATGGCGGGGGTGGTCAAAAGGCTCCGTTCCTCGATCGTCATTCCGATGCACTGGTTTTCGCAAAGCTCGCTCGAGGCGTTTCTGGCCGAGATGTCGGGCGATTTCCGGATCGTGGAAACCGGCCTCTCCGAAATCGATCTCGCGCTGCGCGATCTGCCGGCGGATCCGACGGTGATGGTGCTGGAGCCCGCCTATATCGACTGACGCTTTTGCGGTGGAAGAGGCCCGCGGCGATGCGTAAGGAGGGGGCGGGAGGAACCCGCCATGCTGCACGCCTGTGGCCCCGAATTTGTCGCACGCCTGGCCGCGCTGCTGCCCGAGGGCCGGCGTGCGGGCCCCCCGATGCGCGCCACCTTGAAGA
>JAAURK010000297.1 GCA_012032275.1 Tabrizicola sp. | reverse complement strand
AGCACGCCTTCGACTACATCGCCAAGGATTTCATCTGACCTGGCCGACCAGCTAGGAGTGTCGGTCAGGCGGCCTACCGCAGCGTCTCCAGCAGGCGGATCCACATCTTGGCGCGGGGCTCCAGCGAGGAGAAATAGATCTGCTCCGTGCTGGGCATGCGCGCCGACCCCGTCAGCGCCCAGGCCGTCGAGGGTCGGGATACCGAGCGCGGCGGTGAAGCAGCCGTCGCTGCCGCCGCCGGTGTGCATGTCCTGCAGCTCGAAACCGACCTCCGCGCAGACCGCCTTCGCATGGTCGAACAGGGTCTGGATGCCGGCGTCCTTCTGGTAGGGCGGGCGGTTGATCTCGCCGGTGACGGTCAGCTCCACATCCGGGTCCTCGGTCGTAAGGCCGAGGATACGCGCCTCGTATTCTTCCGCCAGCGCAGCGGTGGGGATGCGTAGGTCGATCTCCGCCGTGCATTCGCGCGGCACCACGTTGACGCCGGTGCCCCCGCTGACCAGGCCGACATTGGTCGTCACGCCGATCTCGTAGTCGGTCATCGCCTCGACCTCGAGGATCAGCTTCGCCATGGCCTTGATCGCGCTGCGGATCTGGGGGGTGATCGGGTAGGGTTGCGGCAGGGTGAGGTCGATCTCGCGGCCGGTATTATCGGGGACGCAAAGCGTGACTTGGGCGCGGCTGCGGCCTTCGACGCGGGCCAGCAGCGTAGCGATGGCGGCGGCAGCCTCGGCCCGGTTGAGGTGGATGCGAAAGGCGGATGCGCCGCCCTGTTCGGCGACGGCATCGATGGGCTGCACGGCCCGCACCAGCAGTTTCAGGGTATCGCCTTCAAGGTTCGCCTCGACCGTCAGGACAGCCGAGGCACCGGGTTCAAGCAGATCACGCGCGACTTCGAGCACGTCGGAAAACACCGTCACCTCATAGAGGCCCGTGGGATCGGAGCATTGCACGAAGGCAAAGCGGTTGCCGCGCGCGGATTTGCGTTCCTGCCTGCCGCTGACGGAAGCGGCGATTTTGGCGACATAGGGCCCGCGCTCGGCCCTTGCCGTCACCTCGGCAAGGGTTTCCACCTTCTGGCGGCGCAGGGCGGGCATGTAGTCATCCAGCGGATGACCCGACAGGTAAAAGCCGATGGCCTGATGTTCATTCGCCAGCCGCTCCACCGCCAGCCAGTCATCGCGGGAGGGGATGCGGGGTTCGGGGATATCCGCCCCCGCCTCACCAAAAGCGACACCTGATCGGAGGATTGCGCATCATGGATGGCGGCGGAATAGGCCCCGAGTGCATCGAGCGCTTCGAACACGCGGGCGCGGTTGGGATCAAGCTGATCAAAGGCCCCTGCCCTTGCCAGCATTTCCAGCGGGCGCTTGCCGATGCGTTTCATATCCACCCGGCGGGCGAAGTCGAACAGGGTGGCAAGGGTTTGTCACCGCGGGCTTCTGTGATGAGTTTCATCGCCTCGACGCCCACGTTTTTCAGCGCGCCCAGGGCATAGACAACGGCCCCGTCGCGCACGGTGAAGGTGGCGAGCGAGGCGTTCACGCAAGGGGCGACGGTTGTCAGGCCGAGCTTGTCGACCTCGCGCTTGTAGACCGCGAGCTTGTCGGTCAGGTGGATATCGCAGTTCATCACGGCGGCCATGAATTCGACCGGGTGATTGGCCTTCAGCCATGCGGTCTGATAGCTGACCACGGCATAGGCGGCAGCATGGGATTTGTTGAAACCGTAGTTCGCGAATTTTTCCAGCAGGTCAAAGACTTCGCCTGCCTTGTCGCGCGGCACATTGTGGGTTTTCGCGGCCCCGTCGATGAATTTCGGGCGTTCCTTGGCCATTTCCTCGGCGATCTTCTTGCCCATGGCGCGGCGCAGAAGGTCGGCGCCGCCCAGGCTGTATCCGGCCATCACCTGCGCGATTTCCATCACCTGTTCCTGATAGACGATGATGCCTTGGGTTTCCGCCAAGATATGGTCGATCGTGGGGTGGATGGATTCCAGATCCTTGAGGCCGTTTTTCACCTCGCAATAAGCGGGGATGTTTTCCATCGGGCCGGGGCGGTAGAGGGCCACAAGGGCCACGATATCCTCGATGCAGGTGGGCTTCATGCGGCGGAGCGCATCCATCATACCGCTGGATTCCACCTGGAACACCGCAACGGTCTTGGCGGATGCGTAAAGGTCATAACTCGCCTTGTCGTCCAGCGGGATCAGGCTGATGTCGATCTCGATCCCGCGCAGGCGCAACAGATCAAGGGCGTTCTGGATCACGGTCAGGGTTTTCAGGCCCAGAAAGTCGAACTTCACCAGACCCGCGGCTTCGACCCATTTCATGTTGAACTGGGTGGCGGGCATGTCGGAACGGGGGTCCTGATACAGCGGGACCAGCTCATCCAGGGGCCTGTCGCCGATCACCACGCCGGCCGCATGGGTGGAGGCGTTGCGCAAAAGCCCTTCGATCTGCTGGCCGTAATCGAGCAGGCGTTTGACCACCTCTTCCTTGGCCGCCTCGCGCAGGCGGGGTTCATCGGCCAGCGCCTTGGTGATGGAGACGGGTTTCACGCCTTCGACCGGGATCATCTTCGACAGCCGGTCCACCTGCCCATAAGGCATCTGCAGGACGCGGCCACATCGCGGATTGCGGCCTTGGACAGCAGCGCGCCGAAAGTGATGATCTGGCCCACGCGGTCACGGCCATAGCGGTTCTGCACATAGGTGATGACCTCTTCGCGCCGGTCCATGCAGAAATCGATGTCGAAGTCGGGCATGCTGACCCGTTCGGGGTTAAGGAACCGCTCGAACAGCAGGCCATAGCGCAAAGGGTCAAGATCGGTGATCGTGAGGGCATAGGCGACCAGTGACCCGGCCCCCGACCCACGCCCCGGACCGACCGGGATGCCCTGCTTTTTCGCCCATTGGATGAAATCGGCGACGATCAGGAAATAGCCGGGAAAGCCCATCTGTTCGATGACGCCCAGTTCGAAATCCAGCCGCGCGGTGTAATCTTCCACGCTGACCGCATGGGGGATGATGGCAAGGCGGGCGACAAGGCCTGCATGGGCCTCGCGGCGCAATTCGTTCACTTCGTCATCGGCAAATTTCGGCAGGATCGGCTTGCGCTTGCTGGCGGCAAAGGCGCAGCGGCGGGCGATCTCGACCGTGTTTTCCAGCGCCTCGGGCAGGTCGGCGAACAGGGTCGCCATTCGGCCTCGGACTTGAAATAATGCTGGGGGGTCAGGCGGCGGCGGGGCTGTTGCTGATCGACATAGGCCCCGTCCGCGATGCAGATCAGGGCGTCATGCGCCTCATACATCGCGGCCTTGGGGAAGTAGACATCATTCGTGGCCACCAGCGGCAGGTCCATGTCATAGGCCATTTCGACCAAGCCCTGTTCGGAGCGCGCTCGGCCTCGGGCAATTTGCCACCCTCACCGGGATGGCGTTGCAGTTCGACATAAAGGCGGTGGGGGAAGGCCAGGGCAAGGGCCTGCATCAGGGCGCGCGCCTTCGGCATCTGGCCTGCGGCGATCAGCAGGGCAAGCGGACCTTCGGGGCCACCGGTCAGGCAGATGAGACCCGCGCTGTGGGCGGCGAGTTCGGCCAGCGTGATCTGCGGCAACTGCCCGCCCTTGCCGATATAGAGGGCGGAATTCAGCTTCATCAGGTTCATGTAGCCCGCTTCGTTCTGGGCCAGCAGCACGATGGGCGCCGGCAGACGCGGGCGCTCACCCGGCGCGGCAGGATCATGCGCGAGGCTCATCTGGCAACCGACGATAGGCTGGATGCCCGCCCCTTGCGCGGTCACGGAAAACTCAAGCGCCGCGAACATGTTGTTGGTGTCGGTCACCGCGACGGCGGGCATGGACGCGGCCTTGCACAGATCGACCAGCTTTTTCACCGGCACTGCACCTTCCAGCAGCGAATGTTCGGTATGGACGCGCAGATGGATGAATCGCGGGGCATTTGACATGCCACAAAGCCTAACGAAGCGACAAGGCGGGGGGAAGGGGCGGGCGCGCGAAGTTTGCGCTTGCCAGACAGGCCCGGTGCGGGTTCACATGCGGTTCGGGTGTGCGACCTGCTTTACGCCGCATCGGGCGGGCGCGCGACAGACCCTTGGTGCAACAGACCGCGGCGGGCAAGACCAATGGCTGACATCGCGTTTCACCTGAACGGAACGCAGGTCACGGTGACAGGGGCCTCCCCCACCCGGACACTTCTGGACTGGCTGCGCGAGGATCGCGGGCTGTGCGGCACCAAGGAAGGCTGCAATGAGGGCGATTGCGGGGCCTGCACGGTGATGGTCACCGATGCGGCAGGCACGCGGGCCTTGAACGCCTGCATCCTGTTTCTGCCGCAGCTGCAGGGCCGCGCCTGCGCACGGTCGAAGGCATCAGCGGCCCGGGGGGGCAGATGCACCCGGTGCAGGCGGCGATGGTGGCGCATCACGGATCCGCAATGCCGGGGTTCTGCACGCCCGGGGGTTCGTGGTCAGCATGGCCGTGGGCCATATGCAGGGGCGCACCGATCACGATGACGTGACTGGCGGGCAATCTCTGCCGCTGCACCGGCTATGCACCCATCCTGCGCGCAGCCGAGGCTGCGGCAACCGCACCCGTGCCGGACTGGATGAGAGCGGATGCTGACTTCCTTTCTGCAAAAATATCCTCGGGGGGGTCCGGGGGGGCAGACAGCCCCCCCGGTGCTTTCCGGCCCGAAACCACGGCGGAATTGGCGGACTGGTATCTGGCCCATCCGCAGGCCACGCTGATCGCGGGGGCGACGGATGTCGGGCTGTGGGTGACCAAGCAGTTCCGCGATCTGG
>JAAURK010000032.1 GCA_012032275.1 Tabrizicola sp. | reverse complement strand
CGCCCAGCGCGAGGGACGGACGTTTCATCCCGGCGCTCGGCTACCTGTACTCCCGGAACCGACCGAGATCGAGGTCGCCACGAGGCGCGGCACCGGAAGCCCGGGCGCGCGCCTGGCAACATGCTGCAGCGCGCGGGTCTGGAAGGCGGTTGTCGCCGGCGGTTCGGCGGGATGGGAAAGCTTCAGCACAAAGCTGTCGCCCTCCGCCGTCGTCAGGCGAACATTGAGATCGCGTTCCGACGTCAGGCGGCTCAGCCGCCCCGCAAGGCGGTAGTGTTCGAAGGCCAGCGCTGCGATATCCTCGTCACCGAGGTCTGGCGGCGGCAGCGAGAGAAGATCGGACTGGGGGGCGGAGGCGGGCTGCATGTTGCGATGTGCGGCAGTCTAGACGAAGCAGGGCGAAGCGCAATGGCGGCAAATCCGCCGCCTGCAATCGCGGTGGCATGCGGCTTGGCTCCGGTGCTAATGTGGGTGCGAGGCGGCGCGCATTGTGCCGGACCCGGAAGTCGCCAGGCTGAGAAGAGGAAGCAATGACGTTCAAACCCGCGAAATGGCCCCGCCGCTTGCGTTCCCAGGAATGGTTCGGCGGCATGTCGAAGGATGCGATCTACCATCGCGGCTGGATGAAGAACCAGGGCTTTCCGGCAGACCTGTTCGACGGGCGGCCAGTGATCGGGATTCTGAACACGTTCTCCGAACTCAACCCGTGCAACGCGCATCTGAACGATCTGGCGCAACGGGTGAAGCACGGGGTCTATGAGGCGGGCGGCTTTCCGGTGGAAGTGCCGGTGTTCTCGGTTTCCGAATCCGGCTTTCGTCCGACGGCAATGATGTTTCGCAACATCGCCGCAATGGCGGTGGAAGAGACGATCCGCGGCCAGCAGATGGACGGCTGCGTGCTTCTCGTCGGCTGCGACAAGACCACGCCAAGCCTGCTGATGGGGGCGGCCTCGGTCGACCTGCCGGCGATCTGCGTCACCGGCGGGCCGATGCTCAACGGTTATTTCCGCGGCGAAAGGGTAGGGTCCGGCACGCATCTTTGGAAGTTCAGCGAAGCGGTCAAGGCGGGCGAGATGACGGCGGAGGAATTCGCCGAGGCCGAAGCCTCGATGAGCCGCTCGCCCGGTACCTGCAACACCATGGGAACGGCCTCGACCATGGCGTCGATGGCCGAAGCGCTGGGCATGGCGCTGTCTGGCAATGCCGCTATTCCGGCGGTGGACAGCCGCCGCAGGATGATGGCGCAACTGACCGGACGGCGCATCGTGCAGATGGTGAAGGATGACCTGAAGCCGTCGGACGTGATGACGCGCGCCGCCTTTGAAAACGCGATCCGCACCAATGCCGCGATTGGCGGATCGACCAATGCGGTGATCCACCTTCTGGCGCTGGCCGGGCGGGTCGGGCTTGATCTGACGCTGGACGACTGGGACAGGCTTGGTCGCGATGTGCCGACGATCGTCAACCTGATGCCCTCGGGCAAGTATCTGATGGAGGAGTTCTTCTATGCCGGTGGCCTGCCGGTGGTGATCCGGCGGCTGGGTGAGGCGGGCCTTCTGCACAAGGAGGCGCTGACCGTGTCGGGCAAGGCGATATGGGACGAGGTCAAGGATGTCCGCAATGACAATGAGGATGTCATCCTGCCTGCCGAAAAAGCCCTGACCCGGTCAGGCGGTATCGTCGTGCTGCGGGGCAATCTGGCACCGGACGGCGCGGTCCTGAAACCTTCCGCCGCCAGCCCCGCGCTGATGCAGCACCGCGGCCGGGCCGTGGTGTTCGAGGATATCGACGATTACAAGGCCCGGATCAACGACGAGGCGCTGGAGATCGACGAGACCTGCGTGATGGTGCTGAAGATGTGTGGCCCGCGGGGGTATCCCGGCATGGCCGAGGTCGGCAACATGGGGCTGCCTCCCAAGGTGTTGCGCAAGGGGATCGTGGATATGGTGCGGATCAGCGATGCGCGCATGTCGGGCACGGCTTACGGGACGGTGGTGCTGCATACCAGCCCCGAGGCAGCGCGCGGCGGGCCTCTCGCCGTGGTGCGGACGGGCGACATGATCGAGCTTGATGTCGCCGGCCGGCGCCTGCATCTGGACATCCCCGAGGCCGAACTCGCCGCCCGCCTCGCGGCCTGGCAAAGCCCGGTCGAACGTCCGAAAGGCGGCTATGCGCAGCTTTATCACGACCATGTCGAGGGCGCCGACAAAGGCGCCGACATGGATTTCCTGGTCGGCTGCCGGGGCAACGCCGTCGGTCGGGAAAGCCACTGATCCGCGTCGCGCCGGGGGCGGGCTTTCCCCGCTTTTCGAGGAGAAGACGCTGCAGAACAAAGGTATTGCCCGATGCGGCAGAACGCAGGACGTGCTCGGGCATGTTGCAGACAGGCCGGGCTTCCAATTTCACCGCCCCTGAAACAATCTCTGTCGGGGCACTGACAAGGTCTGGATCATGAACGAACGGCGGAGACAGGTCGTGTGGCTGCGCGACCCCGTGGAGGACGACGCGGCGGTTCATGCCTCTTACCCGCCCGAAGCAGAGATTGTTCGCATGTATGGCGGGATGGTTGAACACGCCCCGATGCGGAGCCTCGAGCGCTCACGCGAATGGGTCGCATGGCTGAAGAACCATCCTTTCGGGAAGATCGTCGAGGCAGACGGCCGTCCGGTCGGCGAGGTGCGGTTACATTCGCTTGCGCCAGAAGATCGCAAGGCCCGCCTTGCGATTGGCCTGTTCTCGACCGAGTTCCTCGGCAAGGGCATCGGGCGGATCGCGATTTCAATGACACTCGATCACGCCTTCGGTGCCATGGGTCTTCACCGCGTGGACCTTCGCGTCCTCAGCTTCAATACCCGCGCCATTCGCTGCTATATGGCTTGCGGCTTCGTCCATGAAGGCACCGAACGGGAAGCGGCCCTGATCGGCGGCGAATGGCACGACGACTGGATCATGGGTATCCTGTCGCGGGAACACGACCGTCGGGGAGCCGCCTTCGAACCTTCCGCCTCCTTGTAACGCGGCGGGCAGGGGGTGGTTGACAAAGAAGACTTTTTTAGTCAGGATTTGAACATTCCCCAGCCAGCCATCCTGGCAAGCCCGGCGACCTTTGTCGGAAGGAAACCGTTATGATCAGACCGGAAACCGGCGCGGATGGCAGGCAGGGCCTTGCCTTCCGCGGGATGAAGAAGCCCTGCTGCATTGCCGTTGGGGCATATCCCGCGGCTCGGGCCGTGACCGACCGGACGGGGAGGCTGCCATGAACGCGCTGATCGATCCATGGCTGACCAGCGATGCGACCCCGGTCCATGACGCGCGGGTCTTGACGGAAGGCGGCAGCCTGGCGCGGATCACGCTTGACGGGCAGGTCTACGCGCTGCGGATCACCCGGGCGGGCAAGCTGATCCTGACCAAATAGCCCGGGCTGCAAGCAGGGCAGGGGTCAGCCCCCGGTATGGCTCATATGGCGGGTCATCCGGCCCGCGACATGCTGGCGCGAATAGTCGAAATCATGGCCCTTCGGCTTGCGGGCGATGGCCGCGCGGATCGCGGCTTCAAGCAGCCCGTCGTCCGGGCTTGCGCGGAGCGGCGCGCGCAGATCGGCCATGTCCTCCTGGCCGAGACACATGTAAAGCTCGCCCGTGCAGGTCAGCCGCACACGGTTGCAGCTTTCGCAGAAGTTATGGGTCAGAGGCGTGATGAAGCCGATCTTCTGGCCCGTCTCCTCCAGCCGGACATAGCGAGCGGGGCCACCGGTGCGTTCGGCAAGCTCGGTCAGGACATGGCGCTCGGCGATCCGCGCACGCAGATCCTTCAGCGGCCAGTATTGATCCAGCCGCAGGGCATTGCCGATGTCATCGCCCATCGGCATGACCTCGATGAAGGTGAGATCATGGCCTTCGGCGGCGCACCAGTCGATCAGCCCGAAAAGCTCGTCCTCGTTGAAGCCCTTCAGGGCGACCGTATTGATCTTGACCCTGAGCCCCGCCGCCTGCGCGGCCGCGATCCCGTCCAGCACCTGCCCTAGGCGGCCCCAGCGGGTGATCCGGGCGAATTTGGCCGGGTCGAGCGTGTCGAGGCTGACATTGATCCGCCGAACGCCGAGTGCTGCCAGAGGTTCGGCAAACTTTGCCAGCTGCGAGCCGTTCGTCGTCAACGTCAGCTCTTTCAGCGCGCCGGTGCCAAGATGGCGTGACATCGCCTCGAAGAAGGTGAGGATGCCCTTGCGCACAAGCGGCTCTCCGCCCGTGATGCGCAGCTTCTCCACCCCGAGGCGGATGAAGCTGGAACACAGCCGATCCAGCTCCTCCAGACTGAGAAGATCGGCCTTGGGCAGAAAGGTCATGTTCTCCGACATGCAATAGGTGCAGCGGAAATCGCAGCGGTCTGTGACCGAAACCCGCAGATACGAGATCGCGCGGGCGAAGGGATCGACAAGCGGCACCATGCCGAAAAGGTAGGCGCGGGCGGTCGGCTGCACAAGGCGGAAAGCGGCGGTTGCGGGGCGGATCGCGCCGCATTATCCTGAAATCATGAAACAGCAGATCATCCTTGCCACTGTCCTTTGCGCAACGCTCGGCGGTTGCGGCCTTTTTGCGGGATCCGACAGCGCCGGGCCCGCGGCCACGACTGACCCTGCGGCAACCCCGCCAGCCGCCAAGCCCTCGACGCTGCAGGATCTGGGGTCAGGCCAGACGCCGGCCGCGCTCAACACCACGTCGGTCGAACAGACACAGGCGGCACTTGCCGCAGGGCCGGAGGGTGGCGAGCGGGAACTGGGCAAGGTCGTGGTCGCGCTTGGCCCGCCCGCAGAGGCAGGCATCTGGCTGAAGACGGTGCTGGTCAAGGCGCCCGCGAAGGGGCGGGTGGTGACAGCGGCGGGAGCGTCGATCGCGGTTGATCTGATCCCCGCGGAAAGCGGCGCGTCGCTGTCTCTGGCGGCATTCCAGGGGCTGAAACTGAAGCTGACCGATCTGCCGGAGGTGACGGTCTACGGGCCCTGACCCTGGTCAATCGCCCTATGCCGGCAAACCGAAACCTGCGCGCTGCTGGCGAAACGGATGCCTTTTGGCGGACCGTCGGGCCTTCTCATGTCAGGTGACGCGCGGCTTCCGTCCGGGCAAAGGGCTTCAGCTCCTGTCCCGATGTCGCAAGAAAGCTGCGGGTGCGGTCGGGATCGTGCCTCGAGAGATCGCGCAGCCACCAGGCAATGGCTTTCTGGATGAACCAGTCGCGGTCGGGGGCAAGCGTGGCGCACCAGCCGAGGATCCGGTCGCGGGCGGCGCTTTCCGCAGGTTTGGGGTGGTTCGATTTGGTGAAGGGCAAGGTGATCACCAGGGCCGCGCGCCGGGTCCACATATGGGGAGAGCTGATCCAGCCTTCCACGGTATCAAGACGCGTGAGATCGGCGGCCACGCGTTTCTGGCCCGCGATACAGGCGTGGTCGGCGATGGCCCAGGCATCGAAATCCGGGATCCATGACTGGATCACCGCCCAGACGGCATCGTCAGGCCGGATGCGGGCCTGGGTGAAAAGCTTGGCCGCCGCGACCCGGGCTTCGTGGATATCGGTCTTCCACAGCGCGTCAGCCAGTGCGATCCGGTCGTCAAGGCTTAGTTCCGCGCGCCACGCGTCGGTCAGGGCGGTGATCTGGGGGACGCTTGCCCCAAGATAGCGGCGCGGTGCCTTGTGATAGGCGGCCATCTCGGCCGCTTTCGCGGGGTTGGCGAGCGCGATGAGCGCGTCGAGCGGGGTCACAGATTGGCCTCGATCCCGGTGGGCAGACCGTCGATGGTGTCGCGATTGCGGGTGTCCCAGTAGGCGGCCAGCCCCTCTGGCCCCTTGTCCTCTGCCCAGGTTCGAAGGACCGGACGTTCCTGGCGGAAATCCATGAAGGGAACGGCAAAGCCGCAGGAGGACTGGACCAGATCGATGGAAAGCTCGATGATCTGCCGCGCGCCCGGCTGATCGGGCAAAAGGCTCTGCATGGCGGGCCAGCGGGCATCGCCGCGGTGGACGGCCTCCGCCGTGCCATAGGCGCGCAGGATCATCGGCCGGGCCGTAAAGCTGCACCACATCAGCGTGAGGCGCGGGTCGCGGGCCAGATGCGCGGCGGTTTCATTGCCCGACCCGGTGAGATTGAGCCACAGGATACGCGTCGGCGACAGGATGCGGAGGCTGTCCATCCCCTTGGGCGAAAGATTGACGCGGGCACCGGGTGCGGCGTGGCCACGAAATAAAGGTGCTGCTCGCCGATGAAGGCGATCTGATCGGTCTGCAACGCTGTGTAACGCTTGCCCATCCCTGGCTCCTTTGGTTGGGGCCACGATGATGCAGTGCAGGGGCGGGCGCAAGCCGCCACCGACCGGCTTCCCGGGCCGCGCGACGGGCTGGTTCAGCTATGCGCTCCGGATCACGAAGCGGACGGCAGCGACGGGGATCCCGGCCCGGCTGACGATGCCGTCGTTGATGATCACGCCATCGTCGCGGGCATATATGAGATCGGCGAAGCCCAACCGCGTGACACCGGAGAGAGAGCGGAAATCGGCAGTATAGGTCAGGCGGATCCGGCCATTCTCTTCGGTGACCACCGCCGCGCCGACCGTGTCTTCCCGGGTGCCGGTCCACCGGCCCGGCCCGGTTTCGCGGAACACCCAGGTGAGGCGGTCCGTCTGGCCGTCGTCATAGGCGAAATCCTCGACCACCGTGAGGATGCGCTTGCCCGCCTTGCCCGTGACGCGGCCCGCAAGCCGGGCGGTGAAACGGCGTTCCTCCCCCGTCAGCCAGATCCGGAACACGCCGGTGCCGGTGCGCTGCCCGCCAAAGGCCGAGACCAGCGTCACCGGTCTGGTCGGCCCGCTTGGGTCTGACGGGGCCGATGCGCAGCCCGCGAGGGCCAGCGAGGCCCCGCCGAGAATGAGGAACCGTCTCTTCATGCCGCACCTCCAGCCCCTGATACGCCGGAGCCGGGCAGGGCGGATCACTCCACCGTGACGGATTTCGCCAGATTGCGCGGCTGATCCACATCGGTCCCCTTGGCGATGGCCGTGTGATAGGCCAGAAGCTGGGCCGGAATGGCATAGAGGATCGGCGCGTAGACGGGCGGCACATCGGGCAGGGTCAATGTCCTCCACGTGCCCGCCCCTGCCTCGGCCACACCCTCTGCATCAGAGATCAGCAGCACCTTGCCATGCCGGGCCATCACTTCCTGCATGTTCGAGACGGTCTTGTCGAAAAGCCCGTCGCGCGGGGCAAGGACGATGACCGGCACATCCGCGTCGATCAGGGCGATCGGTCCGTGCTTCAGCTCTCCCGATGCGTAGCCTTCGGCGTGGATATAGCTGATTTCCTTCAGTTTCAGCGCGCCCTCCAGCGCCATCGGAAACATCGGGCCGCGGCCAAGGAAAAGCACATCCTGCGCGCGGGCGAGGTCTTCGGCAATGGCTGCAATCTGCGGCGACAGAGAGAGGGTGTGGTTCATCAGTCCCGGAAGCGAGCGGAGCGCGTCAAGATGAGCGCCAAGTTCCGTCGCAGTGAGGCGACCGCGATCCACCGCCGCCTTCAGCGCAAGCAGCGCCAGCACGGTGAGCTGGCAGGTGAAAGCCTTGGTCGAGGCGACGCCGACTTCGACCCCGGCCATGATCGGCAGCGCCAGATCGCTTTCCCGCGCGATGGAGGACGTCGGAACATTGATGACCGAAACGATCTTGGCCACCTTCTCCCTGGCATAGCGAAGGGCGGCGAGCGTGTCGGCGGTCTCGCCCGACTGGCTGACGAAAAGCGCCCAGGAGCGTTCGGAGAGCGGCGGCTCGCGGTAGCGGAATTCCGATGCGATGTCGATTTCGGCGGGCAGTCCCGCAATCTGTTCGAACCAGTATCTGGCCACGTGGCACGCATAGGAGGCGGTGCCGCAAGCGACCATGGTGATGCGGTCAAGCGTCTTGAAATCCACATCTGCAGGCAGAACCAGGCCCATGTCCGAAGTGTAGTGGCGCAGCGCATCGGCGATGACCACGGGCTGCTCGGCAATCTCCTTGGCCATGAAATGCTTGTAGCCGGCCTTTTCGATCCGGGTGGAATCGATCTGGATGCGGGTCTCGGCGCGGTTTGCGCGGCGGTCGCTTGCGTCGAAGATCTCGGCGCCCGTGCGGGTGACGACGGCCCAGTCGCCTTCTTCCAGATAGGTGATGCGGTCGGTCATCGGGGCGAGGGCGATGGCATCCGATCCCACGAACATCTCCCCCTCGCCATGACCGATGGCAAGCGGCGAGCCCTTGCGGGCGGCGATGATCAGATCATCTTCGCCATCGAACAGGAAGCAGAGCGCGAAGGCCCCTTCAAGGCGGTGCAGCGTGGTGCGGGCGGCCTCGACCGGGGGCATGCCCTGATCAAGGTGGTGCCGCGTCAGCAGCGCCACGGTTTCGGTATCGGTCTCGGATTCGAAGCGATGCCCCGCGGCGGCCAGCTCTTCGCGCAGTTCGCGGAAATTCTCGATGATGCCATTGTGCACCACGGCCACTGACCCCGCCTTGTGCGGATGCGCATTCGCCACCGTCGCCGCGCCATGCGTGGCCCAGCGGGTATGGCCGATCCCCGCCTTCCCGGCGAGCGGTTCATGGACGAGAAGGTCGGAGAGGTTGACGAGCTTGCCCACGGCGCGGCGGCGGTCAAGCTTGCCGTTGTTCACCGTGGCGATCCCGGCGCTGTCATAGCCCCGGTATTCCAGCCGCTTCAGCGCCTCGACGAGAAGGGGCGCAACTTCATGGTGCCCAAGCACCCCGACAATGCCGCACATTTCACGAATCCTTGTGTTTCGATGCTTTCACCGCCCGAAGGCGTTCAAATAATCTGGTTGCGAGATCTGGTTTGTTGACCTGCCGCGCGCGGGCAAGGGCCACCGCCGCTGCGGGCACGTCCTCGGTGATGACCGAGCCTGATCCGGTCATCGCGCCGTCACCGATGACCACGGGCGCGACCAGCATGGTATCCGATCCGATGAAGGCATGCCTGCCGATCCTGGTGCGGTGCTTCATCACGCCGTCGTAGTTGCAGGTGACGGTGCCCGCGCCAATATTGGTCCCCTCACCGACATCGGCGTCGCCGATATAGCTCAGATGCCCGACCTTCACTCCTTCGTCGAGGATGGCATTCTTGATCTCGACGAAATTGCCGACATGGACGTCTTCGGCCAGCTCTGCGCCGGGTCTCAGCCGTGCGAAGGGGCCGACGGTTGCGCCGCGGCTGATGTGGCAGCCCTCCAGATGGCAAAAGCCCTTGATCTCGGCCCCTGATTCCACGGTGACGCCGGGGCCGAAGATCACGTTGGGGCCAATCAGCGCATCGCGGCCGACATGGGTATCCAGCGCAAAGAACACGGTTTCCGGCGCGGTCAGGGTGACGCCGTTCTCCAGCGCCTCGGCGCGGGCGCGGGCCTGGAAGGCCGCTTCGGCTTCGGCGAGCTGGCTGCGGGTATTGATGCCCAGCGTCTCGGCCTCGTCGCACAGCACGACCCCGGCAGACAGGCCCCGCCGCCGCGCGATCTCGACGATGTCGGTAAGGTAGTATTCCCCGGCCGCATTGGCATTGCCGACCTCGGCGATCAGCGAGAAAAGCGTCTTCGCCTCGGCACAGACGACGCCGGAGTTGCAGAGCGTGATCGCGCGTTCAACCTCGGTCGCGTCTTTCCATTCGGTGATCCTGGCCAATGTCTCGCCCTCGGCAATGAGGCGGCCATAGCGTCCGGGTTCCTTGGCATGAAAGCCCAGAACGACGACGGCGTGGCGGGCGCGCGCCTCCAGCATGGCGTTCAGCGTCTCGGGCCGGATGAAGGGGGTGTCGGCATAGAGCACGATCGCTTCGCCCGCGACATCGCCAAGCAAGGGCGCGGCCTGCGCGACGGCATGGGCAGTGCCAAGCTGCGGTTCCTGCACCACGCAGCTCACCCCGTCATCGAAGTTTCGTGTGGCTTTGGCCACCGCTTCCGCACCGTGGCCCGTCACCACCACGATATGGGTGGGATCAAGGCTTTGGCCGGCGGTCAGGGCATGATGCAGAAGCGGCGCAGAGGCGAGAGGATGCAGAACCTTCGGCAGATCGGAATTCATCCGCGTGCCCTGACCCGCCGCCAGCACGATAAAGGAAACCTGCATTCTGCCCCTTCCATTCTTGTTTGGCCCGTTTTACCCCCATGGCGCGGGGTGGCAAGGGGCCAAACCTCACGCCACATAACAGGATTGCCGCAATGCGCTGCGTGGTTTTCGATCTGGACGGGACGCTGGCCGATACTTCGGCCGATCTCCTGGCGGCGGCAAATGCCTGTTTCGGGGCGATGGGGCAGGGCGATGTTCTGGGGCCGGATGACGCGCTGACAGCGTTTCACGGCGGGCGCGCGATGCTGCGGCTGGGATATCAGCGCCTTGGCCGCGACGGCACGGACGCTGAAGTGGACCTGCATTTCCCCGCCTTTCTGGAGGCTTACCGGGGTGCAATCGCGGTGCACACCCGGCTTTACCCGGGTGCCGTCGCTGCCGTTCAGGCCTTGCGGGCCGCCGGGATCGCGGTATCGGTCTGCACCAACAAGCCCGAAGCGCTGGCAGAACTGCTGCTGCAAAAGCTGGGTGTGCGCGACCTTTTCGGGGCGATGATCGGGGCGGATACGCTGCCGACCCGCAAGCCCGACCGCAGCCCCTATATCGCGGCGGTGACCCGGGCGGGCGGGGTGGTCGGCCGGTCGATGCTCGTCGGCGATACCGAGACTGACCGGCGGACAGGACTTGCCGCGGGCGTGCCCGTCGTACTTGTGACCTTCGGCCCCGAGGGCGAGGGCGTCAGCCGCTTTGCCCCCGAGGCATTGCTGCACCGCTTTGACGACTTGCCCGACCTGGCGGCGCGGCTGCTGACATGACGCCGCGGCAGACTGGCGTGACAGACTGGCGCGGGGTCAGAGGAAGTTGCGCTGGCACCAGGGTGCCGTTTCGTTGAACTCTGCCATCAGTTGCGGCAGCGTGCGGCTGCGGACGATACGGTTGAACCGCTGGCCCATCGCCTTGACCTTCTGGTCTTGGGTGCCGGGCACATAGGCCAGCATCTGGATGGCCGAGCGCTGGGCGAAATCCAGATCGCTGCGCGACAGATATCCCGCCTGATAAAGCTCGTCCGACACCATGTAGAGCATCGCCGAGCAGTGCAGCGCCTGCGAGGCGCGCCCCTTGATGACGAGATCGGCCTTGGCCGGAAGGCTTGCGGCAAAGCTGAGGGAGAGGGCAAGAAGGACAGTTGAAATGCGCATCGTGGGCGGGATCCTTGTGACAAAGAAATCAGATGGCTGATTGATGCCGCGTGAAATCACGGCTCGCCAGTGAAAAATCCCGTCATGATGGCGAAAAGCGCCGACGAAGCCGCAGGTTCCGCCCGAGAGCGGTCGATCCCGGAGCAAAGCCGACACGGCTATTGACCGGGGTCCGGCCGCGGAGGATACCGGCGCCATGACCGCAGCGACCTCGCCTCACGCCGTGACCTTCGTTCTGATCACCGTGTTTCTGGACATGGTCGGATTCGGGCTGATCATGCCCGTGCTGCCCGCGCTGATCGAAGAGGTCGGGCATATGTCGCTTGCCGATGCGGCCTATATCGGCGGCTGGATGTTTGCGGTCTTTTCGGTCGCGCAGTTTGCCTTCAGCCCGCTGATGGGAAATCTGAGCGACCGGTTCGGCAGGCGGCCACTGCTGCTGCTTTCCGTCTTCGGGCTTGGCGTGGACTATCTCTTCTCGGCGCTGGCACCGACGATCTTCTGGTTGTTCGTGGGGCGCGCCATCGCGGGACTTTGCGGTTCGTCCTATGTGATCGCCAACGCCTATATCGCGGATGTCACGGCACCGGACGCGCGGGCCAGGGCGTTCGGCCTCATGGGGGCGGCCTTCGGACTTGGCTTCGTGCTCGGCCCCGCGATCGGCGGCCTCCTGGGAGAGCTTGGCCCCCGGGTGCCCTTCTGGGTCGCGGCGGCCATTTCGATGCTGAACCTGATCTACGGATGGTTCGTGCTGCCCGAGACGCTGCCGCCGGAGAAGCGCCGGGGCTTCGAATGGCGGCGGTCCAATCCATTCGGCGCCTTCGCGGTCTTTCGCCGTTATCAGGGCGTCATCCCGATGTGCGTCGTGCTCTTCGTCTTCTTCTTTTCCTCCTCGATCTATCCGGCAATCTGGCCGTTCTGGGGCATGGCCAAATTCGGCTGGAGCGAGGCCATGGTCGGCATCTCGCTGGCCGCTTTCGGGATCATCACCGCGCTTTTCAGGGGCTGGCGGCCGGGCCGCTGGTCGCGCGGTTCGGGGAATGGAGGGTCTGCCTCGTGGGCTTTGTCTCGGCGGCAATCGCGGCCATGGGCTACGGCTTTGCCGGTGCGCTGCCCGCCGTCCTGATTCTGATGGTGATCCACGGGCCAGAGGGATTCGTTCACCCGATGCTGACCGCGATGATGTCGAAGGTCGTGCCCGATGATGCGCAGGGCGAATTGCAGGGCGGCATATCGGCGGTCATGAACATTGCCATGCTGATGGGAACGATCACCTTCTCGCAGGTCTTCGGCTTTTTCATGCAGCCGTCCTCTCCCGTCCAGTCGCCAGACATCGCGTTTTTCCTCGCGTCGGCCCTTCTGGCGGGCACGCTTGCCCTCTATCTCGCCGTTGTGCGGCGACCTCGTGCGGCATCAGCCTCTCGTTCCGCTTGAAATCCGGTTCGGGGCTGCGGCAGAGTGGTGTCGGTGATCGGGAGAACGGGATGCGTCGCTGCCTTGCTCTTTGCATGCTCTGGTTTGCATGGCCGGCCCATGCCGATCTTGCTGCCGGCCAGGCGGCACTGAAAGAATGTCAGGCCCGGGCCGCCACCCCCACGGATATGGGCCGTTGCCTCGGACTTGTGGCCGAAGCCTGCATCAGCGGGGAACGCGGCGCCACTGAGGGTTTTTGCCATACCGCCGAGGCGATGAGCTGGATGCAGTCGCTGGCAGGCGAAGCCGCCGCCTTCCGGGATCTGGCCGCGGACCGCGACGCGCAGGATGCGTTCGAGGCGTCGCAAGACCGCTGGCAGGCCTGGCGCGATGCGGAATGCGATTTCCGGCAGCGACTGGCCCGGGCAGGTGGCGACGACGGACAGCGGGCGTTCGACCAGTGTGTCGGAGATCTGACGGCGGCCCGGATGGCTGCCTTGCGGTCGATCATGCCCCGTGACTAGATCAAGGCGGCGTTCCCGGCGCGCCTGGTCCGGCCGCATGGCCGACCCGGTCTTCTATCTGCGCGCGGTCATCATCATGGCGGGGGTCGGCCTGCTCCTTCTGCCCTTTGGCACCGATGCGCTGAATGCGGCGCTGAAGCCGGTGCGAGGGCCATCCGGTGCCTGCCGGATACTCGCGGTCGTCGATGGCGATACGGTGAAGCTCTGGTGTGCGGGGCGCGGTGTCGAAAACGCCCGGCTTCTTGGCTACGATTCGCCCGAGAAATTCTCGCCGAACTGCATCGCCGAGCTTGTGGCGGCGGAGCGTGCGGGCTGGGCGCTGCGGGGGATGATCCTTGCCGCGACGGATCTGGCCGTCACCCGTCGTGGAATGGATCGCTATGACAGGCCGCTCATCCTGCTGCGGCTTGACGGTGCCGATGTGGCGGAAGCGATGATCCGGGAGGGTCATGGCCGGGCCTATGAGGGTGGCAAGCGGGGCGGCTGGTGCGGCGTCTGATCGCTGTCCCTTGGCAGCCGCCGCCCGGCGCGCCATGGTGGCCGGGCAACAGCTGAAAGGATATCGGATGCGGCTTATTCGCAGGGGCCAGGGCTATGCCGAGGTGCAACTGGGTGATCTGTCGGTGATCGCCCTGTCGGACGGCGAGGCCGAGATGACGGCCGATTGCGCCCGCGCGCCGGGTGGAGGGCCGTTGGCCGAGGCCGAGATGACGACCACGCTCGTCGATGGAAAGATCCAGCTTCAGGTCTTCGCCTTCCTGATCCGGGGGCCCGAGGGCACGATGCTGATCGATGCGGGAGCGGGAGATGCCTGGCGGGCAACCACTGGTCGGCTTATCGAGACGATGGTCGCGGCGGGCGTCAGCCCCGATGAGGTGGATCAGATCGCCTTGACCCACACCCATGTCGATCACATCGGCGGACTGGCGCGCGCCGACGGATCGCGTGTGTTTCGCAATGCCCGCCGCGTGCTGGTGCCGACGGAGGAACTGGGCATGTTCCGCGCCGAGCCGCACATGGCCCCGGTTCTGAGCCTGGTGCTGCCGCTGGAACAGGGCGACGGCGTGATGAAGGGTGTCGTCGCCATCAACGCGCCGGGGCACGAGGCCGGGCATATGGCGTTCCTGATCGACGGCCGGCTTCTGATCTGGGGCGATCTGGTGCATCTGCCCCACCTGCAATTCTCGCGCCCCGAGATCACCTGGAAATTCGATGCCGATCCGGTACTGGCCACCGCCACGCGTCGCGCGCTCTTTGACCGCGCGATCGCCGAAGGGCTGACCGTCGCGGGCGCACATCTGCCCTATCCGGCGATCGGCAGGGTGTCGGATACCGGCCAGGGCTATGCCTTTCACCCGATGGGAAGCGACTAGGTCGCGCATTCCCGCATGGCGGACGGCGGGCGCGGTTTGCGGACGCGCTCCCGTCCGGTCACCCGCCGTAGGGCGAGGTGCCGCCAAGGCTGCCGTTGGTATGATCGATCAGGGCAGAGCAGAGGCAGGCCTCGTCGGTGCAGGCGTCGCGGGCGGCCAGGAAGTCTGCGTCGCGCGGCGGATTTTCGATGTCGACCCGCTGGCCGGTCGCATTTTCCACCGCATAGACCCAGGCCAGATCGTCAAGCCGCCCCATGCGCAGAGAGACCAGTCCGGGCTATTGGCCGAGGCGCACATCAGGACATGCGCAGGGACCGTCGGCGCATCGCAGCCGATGTCCGACAGCAGCAAGCCATAGCTTGCCTCAAGCTCGGCGATGCGGGCTTCGACCGCGGCGGCATCAGCACCGCAACTGGCGGCGAAGGATGGAAACGGAAGAGCGGCGAACAGCATCAGGGCAAGGGCAGAGCGCATCGGGCATCCTTTCGGGGGTTTCGGGGCGAGAGAATGCCGGTTGCGGCTGTCGGTCAAGGTAAGGGAAGCCTGCCATGCGCCTCATCGGCCATTCGTGCGCGGAAAACGGGGTCTGCCCGCCGGGGTTCGGGAAAAGCTGGTCGGCAGAACATGTCCATCGCCTTCTGCCCGGTTGAATGACACCGATTTCCGCCCGCCTTCGGTTGACCCCGCCCGGGGGGCAGAGTAAACCGGCGAAAGTGGCAAAGCGGGCCGCGCGGCGCCCGCAACTCGTCAGTCGCCAGCCGAAGGAACATCGCGTGGACGTACTTCTCAGAGAGTATCTTCCCATCCTCATCCTGCTTGCCGTCGCGGTGGGGCTTGGCCTCGTGCTGATCCTGGCTGCCGCCATCCTTGCCGTGCGCAACCCCGACCCGGAAAAGGTTTCGGCCTATGAATGCGGGTTCAACGCATTCGATGACGCGCGGATGAAGTTCGACGTGCGGTTTTACCTCGTCTCGATCCTGTTCATCATCTTCGACCTCGAGGTTGCGTTCCTGTTCCCCTGGGCCGTCGCTTTCGGCGAGATCAGCATGGTCGCATTCTGGTCGATGATGGTGTTTCTGGCCGTGCTGACGGTCGGCTTCGCCTATGAATGGAAGAAAGGCGCCCTGGAATGGGAGTGAGCCCCCTGCGGCCCTCTCACCCGCGCCCGTAGGCGGCAAGGAACACCCGGACGCATTCCTGTGCATGGGCCTCGGCCCCGCCCGGCGCGTCGAACCGAGGAGCGCCGAGAAGCATCGCCTCGCTGGTGGGCCCCCCATGATGAGCCAGTTGAAGACCGAGGCCGCCCGTTCGGCGTCCGGGATATGAAGCCGCCCGGCCCTGTGCCAGGTCTCGAAGACGCGGGCAAGTCGGGCAATGGCCCGCGCTGGGCCTGCCTCGAAGACGGCGGCGGCGACCTGGGGAAACCTCTCACCCTCGGCGATGGCGACGCGCCGGAGCTGCATCAGCTGCCGGTTGGTTGCCGTTTGCAGCTGCATCCGCGCATGCTCGATGAGCCAGTCCGCAATGATCATGTCCGGTCCCGGTTCGGGGACCGCCGCAACCTGAGCCGCCACTGCCCGCCCGATCATCGCCTCGATCATGGCGCCGAACAGCGCCTCCTTCGCGCCGAAATGGGCATAGACAGTCTGCTTTGAGACGCCCGCCGCCGCAGCGACGGCGTCCATCGAGCTCTGCTCGTACCCCGCCGAGAGGAAAACCGCCTCTGCGGCATCAAGGATGCGGCTGCGGTTGCGCTCTGCTCGGGGCGGACTTGGGTCTTCCATCGGGGCTAGGCTAGCACGCCCGGCTTGACAACTCAACTGGACGGTCCAGTATGATTTTTGCTCCGACTCACTCCTGCGAGGGACCATGCCTGTTGAGACCACGATCTCCTGCCTCTGCGGCCGCTGCCGGATCTCGCTGACCGGAGGGCCGATCCTGAGCGCCGAGTGCCACTGCGAAAGCTGCCGCCGCGCGACTGATGCGATGGAGGCGCTGCCCGGTGCCCCGAAAGAGCGGAGCAGGTCCGGCGGCGTGCCATACGTCCTGTGGCGCAAGGACCGCGTGGGGTCGATCGAGGGCGAGGATCTTCTGATCGCCTACCGCCTGACCCCCGATGCAAAGACCCGCCGCGTGGTCGCGACCTGTTGCAACGCGCCGATGTTCCTTGAGTTTTCGTCCGGGCACTGGCTGTCGCTGAACGCCGCGCGGTTTCCCGAAGAACAGCGCCCGGCGATGGAGCTGCGCACGATGACCCGCGACCGCGTGGATGCCTCGCCGCTGCCGGACGACATTCCGAACGCGAAAACCCACTCCGGCAAGGGGTTCATGCGGCGACTTCTGGGAGCCTGGATCGCCATGGGGTTTCGTAACCCGCACGTCGCCCGGAACGTGAAGGAGGCAACCCATGCCTGACAATGCGACGATCGAAGTCCTGAACCGCGACGGCTCGCCCTATCGCGCCAATGGCGAGAAATTCGAAGCGATGCGCGTGGCGATGCTGGCGGTCCTGCCAGCCGGACCGCCCGGCCTGACGGTGGCCGAGACGAAAGCGGCGCTGCTGCCGCTCCTTGACCCATCGCTCTTTCCGGGAGGCGAGAAGGCGGGCTGGTGGATCAAGGCCGTACAGCTTGACCATGAGGCGCGGGGCCTGATCCAAAGGGGCAAAGGAAGCCCGGTTCGCCTGTTCAAGGCCTGAGACTGCGCGACCAAGCCGCGTTGACCTTACCCTTTGCAAAGGCTACATCCCTCCCATCAGGTCCGGGCGCGCGCGCTCGCGCGGGGCCTCACGGATGGCAGCAGCGAAAGGGCAGAGCCAATGGGTGCCGTCACCTCTACCAACCTCGCGGGCCTGGTCGATTCTCCCGTTCCGGCGCATCCCGGCGACCGCAATGCCGATGTCGCGGTCCAGGCGCTGAACCGGGATCTGCAGGACAAGGGGTTCCTGCTGACCTCGACCGAGGACATCATCAACTGGGCGCGGATCGGCTCGCTCCATTGGATGACCTTCGGTCTGGCTTGCTGCGCGGTCGAGATGATGCACACCTCGATGCCGCGCTATGACCTTGAACGCTTTGGCACAGCACCCCGCGCCTCGCCCCGCCAGTCGGACCTGATGATCGTCGCGGGGACGCTGACGAACAAGATGGCTCCGGCTTTGCGCAAGGTCTACGACCAGATGCCGGAGCCGCGCTATGTGATCTCCATGGGCTCCTGCGCCAACGGGGGCGGATACTACCACTACAGCTATTCGGTGGTGCGGGGCTGCGACCGGATCGTGCCGGTGGACATCTACGTGCCGGGCTGCCCGCCCACGGCCGAAGCGCTGCTTTACGGCATCCTGCAATTGCAGCGGAAGATCCGCCGCACTGGCACCATCACGCGTTGAGGAGCATCCATGTCTGAAGCCCTGATCGAGCTTGGAGCGATGATCGCGCTGAAGCGGCCGGATGCGGTGCTGGCGTCGGATGTGGCGCATGGCGAGCTGACGCTGACGGTGGCGCTGCAGCATCTTGAAGATCTGGTCGAGTATCTGAAAGAGGAAACCACCGCGCGGTTTTCAACCCTCGTCGACATCACGGCCATCGATCACCCCGACCGTCCCGCGCGGTTCGATGTGGTCTATCATCTGCTGTCGATGTATCGCAATCACCGTATCCGCCTGAAGGTTGCGGTGCGCGAGGACGAGATGGTGCCCTCGATCCACGCGCTGCATCCGTCGGCCAACTGGTTCGAGCGCGAGGTGTTCGACATGTTCGGCATCCTGTTCAGCGGCCACCCCGACCTGCGCCGGATCCTGACGGATTACGGCTTTCGCGGACACCCGCTGCGCAAGGATTTTCCGACGACTGGCTATACCGAGGTCCGCTACGACGAGGCGTTGAAGCGGGTGGTCTATGAGCCGGTGAAGCTGGTGCAGGAATACCGCCAGTTCGATTTCATGAGCCCCTGGGAAGGGGCCGAGTACATCCTTCCGGGCGACCAGAAGGGGACCGCGACGTGAGGCATGAGGGCCGTTGTCTTTGTGGCGCCTGCCGCTTTTCGGCAACGCCGGACAGTCTTGAGGCGGGCGTTTGCCATTGCAGCATCTGCCGCAAGTGGACGGGTGGGATCAACATGGCCGTTTCATGCAGCGATGTTGTCTGGAATGACGGCGCCCCGCTGACGGTCTATCGGTCCAGCGACCGGGCGGAGCGGGCCTTTTGCAGCCTTTGTGGCAGCAATCTTTACTGGCATGGGGAGGGTGACGCGCCTTCGGTGCAGGCGCTGGCCCTGATGGCGTTCGACAGGCCCGAGGATTTTGCCGTGACGCGCGAAATATATGTGGATGACAAACTGGACAGCTATGCACTTGCCGGCATGAAGCGTTCGCTGACGGGCGCGGAGCTTCACGCGGGCTCTGCGGCTAGTGCGGAAAGGACCGTATGATGGACGGCGATATTCGGCGGAACACCTATGACGACGGCTCGGTCGATATCGAGACGGGCGAGCAGCGGATCCGCAATTTCAACATCAACTTCGGCCCGCAACACCCTGCCGCACATGGGGTCTTGCGGCTGGTGCTGGAGCTGGACGGCGAGATCGTCGAACGCTGCGACCCGCATATCGGCCTGCTGCACCGCGGTACCGAAAAGCTGATGGAAAGCCGGACCTACCTGCAGAACCTGCCGTATTTCGACCGGCTCGATTATGTGGCGCCGATGAACCAGGAGCATGCCTGGTGCCTGGCGATCGAAAAGCTGACCGGAGTGGCGGTGCCGCGGCGCGCATCGCTGATCCGGGTGCTGTACTCCGAGATCGGCAGGGTTCTGAACCACCTTCTCAACGTGACCACGCAAGCGATGGACGTGGGCGCGCTGACGCCGCCGCTCTGGGGCTTCGAGGAACGCGAAAAGCTGATGGTGTTTTATGAGCGGGCCTGCGGCGCGCGCCTGCACGCAGCCTATTTCCGGCCCGGCGGCGTGCATGTCGACCTGCCGGATCAGCTTGTCGAGGATATCGACGCCTGGGCCGTGGCCTTCCCGAACGTGCTGGACGATATCGACGGCCTTCTCACCGAAAACCGGATCTTCAAGCAGCGCAACGTCGATATCGGCGTGGTCAGCGAGAAGGACATTCTGGACTGGGGCTTTTCCGGTGTGATGGTGCGGGGATCGGGCCTTGCCTGGGATCTGCGTCGCGCCCAACCCTATGAATGCTATGACGAGTTCGACTTCCAGATCCCCGTCGGCAAGAATGGCGACTGCTTCGACCGCTACCTCTGCCGGATGGAGGAGATGCGCCAGTCGACCAGCATCATCCGCCAGGCCTGCGCCAAGCTCCGGGTGGAAAAGGGCGACGTGCTGGCGCGGGGCAAGATCACGCCGCCCACCCGGGGCGAGATGAAGACCTCGATGGAGGCGCTGATCCACCATTTCAAGCTTTACACCGAGGGTTTCCACGTGCCCGCGGGCGAGGTCTACGCCGCGGTCGAGGCGCCCAAGGGCGAATTCGGCGTCTATCTGGTGGCCGATGGCACCAACAAACCCTACCGCGCCAAGATCCGGGCGCCGGGTTTCCTGCATCTGCAGTCGATGGACTACATCTGCAAGGGACACCAGCTGGCCGACGTGAGCGCGATCATCGGGACGATGGATGTCGTGTTCGGGGAGATTGACCGGTGAGGGGTGCCGCACCTGCCTTCTTGCTGGCGCTCTGCATTGCCGCGCCGGCGCAGGCCGAGGGTGGGCCGACCGATGCGCAGCGGGCGGCCTTTATCGCAGCGATTACCGCGAACGACTGCAAGATGACCGAAGCCGAGGCCGAGGTGCAGCTTCCTGCGGTCGGAGTGGACCGCGACACGTCGGCTCAGATCACCGAAGCGCTGATCAGCGCGGGGCTTGCGGAACTGGACGAAGACAAGTCCGTCCTGACCTTGAAGACCGAGGGTTGTCCCGAATGACAGCGCTGGGTTTTCTTTCGATGATTGTCCTGCTGCCGGTTCTTCCGGTCCTGCTGCCTGTCCTTCCCCTCCTGTTTCTCGGGTTGCAATAATGCTCCGTCGTCTTCATCCCCACCAACCAGCCTCCTTCGCCTTCACCCCGGCCAACCTAGCCTGGGCCAAGGGGCAGATTTCCAAATATCCCGAAGGCCGACAGGCCAGCGCCATCATCCCGCTTCTGTGGCGCGCGCAGGAGCAGGAGGGCTGGCTTTCCCGTCCGGCCATCGAATATGTGTCGCAGATGCTGGGTCTGGCCTATATCCGGGGGCTGGAAGTGGCGACCTTCTACTTCATGTTCCAGCTGCAACCCGTTGGCTCTGTTGCGCATATCCAGATTTGCGGCACCACGTCCTGCATGATCTGCGGGGCAGAGGAACTGATCGCCGTCTGCAAGGAGATGATCGCCGGGGAGCCGCATACCTTGTCGGCGGATGGCAAGTTCAGCTGGGAGGAAGTCGAATGCCTGGGGGCTTGCGCGAATGCGCCGATGGCCCAGATCGGCAAGGATTACTACGAGGATCTGACGGCAGAGAAGTTGCGCGATCTGATCGGGCGGTTCTCTGCCGGCGAGGTGCCGGTACCCGGCTCGCAGATCGGGCGTTATGCGGCCGAACCGGCGGGTGGGCTGACCTCGCTGACCGAATTCGAGAGCGGGCGGCGGCAGTACAATGCCAGCGTGCAGCTTGCCGTCGATCATGGTGATACGGTGAAGCGGATCGACGGCACGGAAGTGCCGCTGCTGACGCCCTGGCTTGGCAAGGCCGCGGCGGCGACGCCC